>DAOUAJ010000001.1:0-15818 GCA_034433615.1 Anaerolineae bacterium
TCCCAGGCCAACAGGCCTGTATCTCCCTTCACATCAATCACAACGCTGTTGAGGGCAATACTTTGCTCGGCCATGTTCAGCAGATTCTCGATAAGGTCTGGTCGGCTGAGCAACGCCAGGGGGATGTAAAGGGCTCGTACCGGGAACGGCGCCAAAGTGATCTCCAGGCAAGGAGACGGAGTGCAAGTGTCTGTCTGCAACCACGCCGTGGCAGCTTCCACTGGCAGTGGGTGGATGGCATCCCAGGCTGGCGGAGGAGCTTGCTGAGGATCACCCAGTACCCAACGGCCGCGCGCGTAGCCTGCGGCACGTACGAGTAAGTGGGCACCGGCCTCGGGCTTCTCTAGCTTGAGTGTGAATCGCCCATTTGTATCCGTTTGTACCAGTTGATCGCCCAGGTGCACCCAGGCTCCCACCACTGGGTGACGGTCAGTCACATCAAGGATGCGGCCGGACAACTGGCCAGATGACAACCGGATGTTCACCACCTGTTGATCGGTATAGGGCAGAGGGGCCTCCGGGCTGATAATGACACCAACGGAAGGAGGCCCGCCCCTATCACCCGTGAGCGCAGTCATCAGAGGCCTGACAGATGGCTCCTGAGCCAGCGTCTCCGGCAGCCAGAACATCGAGAGAGGAAGGATCAGAAACAGAGCGATCGGGAAGGACCTGTCCCAGAGTGAAAGCATTTTTTGAGGCCCTCCAGGTCTCGTGTCATCCTCCAACACGGGTGTAGCTTAAGGTTTGTACATTCGCCCAGATTTAAGGTTCAAATTCCAAAGAAAGCATCATTTTCTAGACGAGTACAAGATCAAGTAGGAAAATCCCGCCCTACCCCAACCACTAGTGGGGACAGGCAACCCCTGACTGCAAGGGCTGGCTCAGATTCAACATAATAATGAGATTTGAGGCGACTTTCACCTATTGCTGCCTTACCGCTTCTCTGGTAGAATCACGCTGCTACCGTTGGATTTCGCGTCTCCCTTGGGTTATTTTACCACATTGCCATCATGAAGGGAACGCTACCCTCAGAATGCAGTGCTGGGGTGATCACCCGATCACGTAACTTTGTCGCCTCTTTGATTGGATTCGCTTTCGTCCCAGGGCATTCGTCGCGTGAATTTGTCAGTATCAGTAGCATAGGAGTTGCAGATCCGAGGGGAGATATCATGAACAGGATTGCAGAATCATTGTCGGTCCGAGGCAACCTAGGGAAGGCTGAAACACTGTGGCGGGCGGCATTAGGGGAGCTCCAATTGCGTATGCCCCGAGCAACTTACGATACGTGGCTCAAAGACAGTGATCTGGTTGCTTATGAGGATGGAGCGTTTGTGGTCGGCGTTCCCAACGCTTATGCCAAAGACTGGCTTGAACAACGCCTTCATGGTTTAGTCAAACGGGTGTTAGAGAGTATTGCCGGCCAGACGGTTGAATTACGCTTCATTGTTCACTCACCATCAGAACGAGCGCCCGTCGCCAATGACCTAGTAGAGCCCTTGCTGAGAGGGGCTCCTGTGCGGATGGGCTCGGATGGCGTATCGTCAAGCGATGCACGACAATCGTTAAATCCACGGTACACTTTTGAAACCTTCATTGTGGGAGACAACAGCCGCTTGGCACATGCGGCTGCTCTTTCGGTCACGGAGTACCCTGGGCAAAAGTATAACCCATTGCTCATCTATGGGGGCGTTGGGCTGGGCAAAACTCATTTGTTGCAGGCTATTGGACATCGTTCGTTGGCTAATGGTGCGCGGGTCCTGTATGTGACCTCCGAAGAGTTCACCATTGATCTGATCAATGCCATCCGCGCACAAATGACAGAAGCCTTCCGCAATAAGTACCGTACATTGGATATCCTGCTTATTGATGATATCCAATTTATCATTGGCAAAGAGAGCACGCAAGAAGAGTTCTTCCACACTTTCAACACGTTGCATGCTGCTAATAAGCAGATTGTGCTCACTAGCGACCGTCATCCACAGGCCATGACCACATTGGAGGAGCGATTACGTTCGCGCTTCGGAGGTGGGCTGTGTGTAGACATTGCGCCACCAGACCTGGAAGTGCGCGCGGCCATCCTCAAGGCCAAGGCTGCGATGATGGAAGTACACCTTCCTGACGACGTGGTGATGCTCATCGCCCAACGGGTGCGTACCAATATTCGGGACCTGGAAGGTGCTCTCAACCGTGTAATCGCCGAATCGCAAGTGCGGGGCACTCCGATCACTGTTCAGCAGGCCCTTGCGGTTCTGGAGGATCTTGCTCCTCCTCAGGTTGCGTTATCTCCTGAGCAGATCATGGAGTTGGTTGCCCGCTACTTTAGTGTGGACGTAGATCAGTTGATGGGGCCAGAACGTCATAAGGAAATTGTCCTGGCCCGACAGATCGCGATGTATCTGTTACGCAATGACGGAGGACTCTCACTTCCACAGATTGGAGATTTCTTGCATCGTGATCACACCACTGTGATACACGGCGTAGGGAAAATGGAAGAGCGTATGGAGACCGATGACAGTGTGCGCCGTCACATCATGGCGTTGCGGGAAAGGCTTTATGCAACAGTCAAGTGATTGGATCCGATGAGGTACGCCTGTTTTTGCACGCCAACCTGTGGAAAACACGGGCCTTGGACGGCCCTCTGTGGATAACTGACGCTCATCTGTGGAAAAGCGGGGGCAACTGTGGATAACTTGGCTGAGATAAAAGGTTCCCCCTAGAGGCAGGATTTGCGAAAAGATGGCAATACTATATATTGGATGATCAAATATCATATTTTGGAAGATTTCCACATAGGATTTATTTGCCACTTTTTTGTGGCGAGATCGGGTTCGCTTTCGGCCAGATTATTGCGCGAAGTTAAAAAACAGCAACGCGGCGCAAAAAGGGCCAGTTGATGGACACTGGCCTTTAGCCAGGAGATTGCGCGAAGTCATAATGGGGCAGAATACCCCCTGGAGACGGTACTGGTAGCATAACCGGAGGACGGGCTCTTGCTCAGATCATTTTCGGATAGTCTTAGCATCCGGTTAATCTCCCGAACAGGGGTAGAGGGCCTCGGGCAGGAGTCCTAGCCCAACTCATTTTGAACACACCCCCTGAACGAAGCCCCTTTGTTCTGATGTAGCCAACCGATCACGAACGGCACGGGCGCGATACCAGTCATGCAGCGCCTGCCGATGGGTCCAGAAAGCGATCTGATCGTCTGGAGGCAACGATTCTGGTGTAAACCACGCGACTTCAACCGCGTCATCTCCGGCGCGTAAGGTGCCACGCACTACATGGGCTGCATAGAGGATCAACACGCCACGAGAACTGACATCGTGACCAAAAGAGTACACCCCCATCAGCCCGTCTAACTCAATTTCCAGACCACTTTCCTCACGTGCCTCGCGGATCGCGGCCTCTTCGACGGATTCGTCTGCTTCCACATACCCCGCTGGTAATCCCCATAGCCCCTTGCCGGGTTCAACTCCACGCCGTATCAGAGCAATACGACCATCTTGTTCGATCAAGACACCGGCAGCCACTACCGGGTTGAGGTAGTAAATGAAGCCACAGGCGGGGCAAACAGGTCGAACCCGATCCCCCACCTGTTGCTGTTCCAGGCGTGTTCCGCACTGAGGGCAAAAATTAACCGGTTGCATACATCTCCTCCCACCTCATTGTCGCGCGAGATTGAGGGTCTGGCAAGCAGTCATCAGTATCCTGCATCTTGCCTCTGGCAGAAATCTCTCAGAACAGTTCTCCATGCCGCGGGCGGCGCCACGGCGCATGAAAAGCGGTCAGCCGTCAGCGGTTAGCTGTCAGCTTTTAGCCCATGGTCTTCTGAGAGGCGAAGACCACAAGTGCGGGCCACAAGTAGCCCATACGGGCCACAAGCAGCCGTCAGCCTTCAGCCAGAGTGGCTAATCGCTGATCGCTATTTTCATACCAGGATTATGCTTTCACTTTGCAGCCTGAGCAACCTCTTGCGCACCCCGTGCCCAGGCTGGTTGACCTTCTCAGTATATGGTATGATGTGATTACCTAGCGGTGGAGGATGCTCATGCGTGTGCTGATCCTGTCCGACATCCATGCTAACCTGGCTGCGTTGGAAGCTGTACTGGCTGAGGCCGAATCGTTCGGTTACGATGAGACGTGGTGCCTGGGTGATATCGTGGGTTATGGCCCTGATCCCAACGAGTGCATCGAACGTCTGCGCCACCTACCAGGCAAACTGGTCTGTGTGGCCGGCAATCACGATTGGGCTGCATTGGGCCGCCTCGATATGGACGACTTCAACCCGGAAGCTCGCTGGGCGGTACAATGGACGCAGGCGAAGTTGACATCTGACCATCGTGCCTGGCTGGAAAGGTTACCAGATGCGCCTCTCGTGCGTGGACGCTATACGATTACCCATGGTAGCCCTCGCTACCCCATTTGGGAGTATATCCTCTCGGCTAGTGTAGCCCACAGCAACTTCGCTCATTTCTCCACACCTTACTGCCTGATAGGACACACACATGTGCCCGCGATCTACCGTCTGACCGAAGAAGAGGATGGCCGCGATCGTTGCCAGGAGTTGACACCCGTATTTGAGCATTCCATTATGCTAGCTGGTTCCCATCGCCTTATCCTCAATCCCGGCAGTGTGGGGCAGCCGCGAGACAGCGATCCTCGCGCGAGCTATGCACTGCTGGACACGGATAACGACCTCTGGACCTACCGGCGGCTGTCTTATCCTGTGGAATTGACTCAAGCTCGAATGCGAGAAGCCGGTCTGCCTAATCGTTTGATCGCTCGCCTGTCCTATGGATGGTAGCGGAACATCACCAGGCGATCCATCGTCTCAAGGACACATCGTCGCCATGATCTAACAAGACGCCCGCGAATTTTGACATAAAGTGATTCTTGCGGTATAGTGGTCTGTGAAGAAATCGCTTGCAGTGTGTTGACCGATCGTGAAGAGAGTGTTGATTTCTCAGACTGAATATCAGACCAGACCCCGGCGAGCGCGTCGGGGTCTTTTGTTAGGAGTTTAGACGTGAGTACAACTTTGCGTATCGTCCCCCTGGGAGGCCTGGGAGAAATCGGAAAGAACATGATGGCCATCGAATACGGCCAGGAGATATTGATCGTGGATGTAGGGGTGATGTTCCCTGAGAACGACATGTGGGGCATAGACCTGGTGATCCCTGACTGGTCATACCTGCGTGACAAGTTTGATCGGGTAGTTGGTATTGTCATCACCCATGGCCACGAGGATCACATCGGAGCGCTGCCATATTTGCTGAAGGAGATGCAGGCGCCCATTTACGCTACCCGGCTGGCCTTCGGTCTGATCGAGGGCAAACTCAGGCGACAAGACCTGGCCGATTCTGTGGAATTGCATGCTATCCAGGTGGGTGATCAGTCCACTATCGGCGCGTTCCAGCTCGAGTTTCTGGCGATGAATCACTCCATCCCGGGCGGCGTTGGGCTGGCGATCCGCACACCCGCCGGCCTACTGATCCATTCGGGTGACTTCAAATTCGATTACACACCTGCCCAGGGCCTGGGGCCGGACTTCGGTCGGCTGGCGGAATTAGGCCGTGAGGGGGTGCTGGCACTGCTGGCTGACTCCACAGGAGCCGAACGCCCGGGGTTCACCCCGTCGGAAAAGGTGATTGATCCAGCTTTTGAAGAGATCTTTCGGGAGGCGCCAGGGCGCATCATCATTGCCACTTTTGCCTCACTACTGGCGCGTATCCAGCAGGTAATCAACTGCGCTGTTCAGCACGATCGCAAAGTCGTGCTGGCCGGGTATTCCATGCAGGAGAACGTCCGCATAGCTCAGAAGCTGGGCTACTTACAGGTGCCGGCGGGGACGCTGATCCAGATCGAGGAGGCGCGCCATCTGCCACCGAACCGGGTCGTCTTTCTGGTCACAGGGAGTCAGGGGGAGCCAGGGGCAGCACTGGCGCGTATCGCCCGCGGCCAGTATCGAGACATCGAGATCGTTGCCGGTGACACGGTCGTTCTCTCCGCCAACCCCATCCCTGGCAATGAGGAAGAAGTGGCCCGGGTCATCAACAAGCTGATCCAGCGGGGTGCAGAGGTGATTTATCCACCCCTGGCGCAGGTCCACGTCTCCGGCCACGCCAGTCAGGAGGAACAAAAGTTACTCCTGGCGTTGACTCGGCCCCGTTACTTTGTGCCGATTCACGGAGAGTTACGCCATTTGCACGCCCATGCCCGTACGGCGCGCGCGTTGGGCATTCCGGCGGAGAACATCTTCGTGGTGGAAAATGGCACCGTCATCGAGTTTGAGGACGGAGTCGGCCGGATCGGCGAGCGTGTGCCAGGTGGCTATGTCTTTGTGGACGGCTCTGGCGTAGGGGACATCGGCCCGGCCGTGCTGCGCGATCGAGAGATACTGGCGCGTGATGGATTCGTGATCGCGGTGGTGCCGGTGGATCGGGATACAGGTACGCTGGTGAGGCAGCCAGAGCTGGTGAGCCGCGGTTTCGTCTATCTGCGCGGCTCGAATGAGCTCCTCGACGAAGCGGCCCGGCGGGTGGTCAAAGCCCTCAACGGCAATGGCCATCGCCCCGCGCGATCTATTGAGTCCACCGTCAAGGACGTGCTCAGCAAGTTCCTGTACGACGAGACCCATCGTCGCCCGATGATCCTGCCGGTGATCACCAGGGTGTAGCCTGTAGCTCGCCCTGTAGGATGTCGCACCTCATCCGAGAGCTTGTTTGCCTGCCCCGTTTCCCTGTGCTATTATCGGGCATACATTCAACCATTGCCAGGGGAGGGTGACAATGACATTGCCGACTCGGGAGGAGGCCTGGAACCTGCTGTGTGAATGGGTTTCGTCCGAGAGCCTGCGTAAGCATATGCTGGCTGTGGAGGCTGCCATGCGTGCTTACGCCCGGCGATACGGTGAGGATGAGGGGTTATGGGGCATCACCGGGTTAGTGCATGATCTGGATTTCGAGAGGTACCCGGACATGGACGATCCAGTGAACGGCCACCCGCGTACGGAGCTGCGGCTGTTTCGGGAGCTACGCTGGCCGGAAGCCCTGATTCGTGCCATAGAGGGGCACGCTGAGTTTCTGGGTGTGCCGCGAGAAAGCCGGCTGGATAAGGCGTTGATGGCCGTGGACGAGCTGACCGGGCTCATCATGGCGGTGGGGTATGTGCGCCCTTCCAGAGATTTGCGCGACGTCACCGTGAAGTCTGTACGCAAAAAATGGAAGGATAAAGCGTTCGCGGCGGCTGTCAATCGCCAGGACATCGAGCGCTTCACGGCTGAGTTGGGCGAGGACCTGAACGAGCACATCGCTGTGGTGCTGGAGGCCATGCAGGGCATCGCTGCTGAACTAGGGCTGGATGGCCGGCAGGCTGTGGGCGGTCAACCGGCCGAGGACGGGTGAGATCGTAGCAGCGATTTCATAACAGTTGTGAGCGCATCTACTTTGTGCTATACTCGGAGCAGCAGTCCGAACCCGGACGGGTGCTCCGATTCTTTTTAGAGGAGGCGTGCTCATGCCCATGTTCCGAGTCTCTCATCTATCGCGAAAGCTCATGTGTCTCGGCCTGCTCAGCCTGCTCCTGCTGGGGCTGATGTGGGTCTCGGCCGCTTCTGCCCAGGAATCGCCGGTCATTCACATCGTTCGCCCGGGTGAGAATCTCTACCTCATTGCGAACCGCTACGGCGTGACCGTGCGTGCCATCATGCAGGCCAACGGGCTGCGCAACCCTAACATCATCTATGTAGGGCAGCAGTTAACCATCCCGACAAGTGCTGGGGGGGCCCCGACTTCTACAGCGACACCGATGGCAACCGTGACCCTCACGCCCTCACCTGAAGGTGAGCAGGTTCACATCGTGCAACGTGGCCAGACGCTCTATGCGATCGCGCTGCGTTACAATGTGACGGTGGGCGAGTTGATGCGAGCCAACGGGCTGCGCAATCCCAATTTGATCCGCGTAGGGCAACGTTTGATCATCCCCAGCGTGCCGGCGCCCACCACATTGCCACCAGCCGGGCTGCCAGCCGATACTCCAACCGCCACACCGACTGAACCGGTCGCTTCGACGCTCATGCCAGTTGCACCGGCCATCCCAACACCTGCGGAGGCTGCCCCCACGCCCACGCCGGCTCCGCTGCCGACTGCTGTCCAGTTGCTACCTGCCGTTGCACTCCCACCGCTGGGCCAATACTCGTGTGAAGAGGTGATCTATATCGCCAGCCCGGCTCAAAATCAGACCATTGTCAGTCCCGCTGTGATCACGGGCCTGGCCTCGGCCTTCGAGCAGCAAGTCACCGTGCGCATTCTGGATGAATCGGGTGCGGAGGTGGGGCTGGGCGTAGGCTTCATTGACGCGGACATGGGCCAGCGCGGGCCGTTCACGGCAACTGTGCCGTTCATTGTGCCCCTCAATTCGCAGTTTGGTCGTGTGCAGGTGTACAGTGTGAGCCCCCGTGACGGAGCCGTCGAGCATCTGAACTCGGTGACGGTACGTCTGCAGGGGCTGGACCTGGATCCGGTGATTGAGCTGTTGCGCGAGGCCATCGAGACTAAAGATTATGAGGATCTGCGCGGCTTTATGCCCCCTGACAACTTCGCCATCGGCGTTTACCGGTCAGAAGGGCAGGTAGTAACGCCTGACGTGGCCATCCAGCAGCTCAAAGATAACTACCTCGGCCCCGGCAATGTCAAGATAGACCTCTCTGTGGATGCTCGCAGTCTGTTAAAAGATCGAGTGGCTTTCCCAGCGAGCGTGCGCTGGATCGGCTATTCTACCGGGTGGGGGCCAGAAGGGAAGGACGAAGCTTTTCTGTTGATCATGGAGCGGGATGGTCGGGCCTTCTGGGGAGGGCTGCTTTACGTCCCGGCCCAGTTGGTTGACTATCGGTAAGCAGCCCGGATCTACGGTTCAGGTGGGAGGTGGTTAAGCGGATTAACGCGCACGCCCTCGACCCGAATCTCGAAGTGGACGTGGGGCCCTGTGCTGCGGCCGGTGCTGCCCACCTCGCCGATGAGCTGCCCACGCTTAACGTGGTCACCTACGTGCACCCAGGCTCCTTTAAGATGACCGTACAGGGTCGTCAGGCCACCGCCGTGATCAACGATCACTGTGTAACCGTAGCCGATCTTGGCCCAGGCTGCATGAATGACCACGCCAGCGCGCGCGGCGTAGACCGGGGCCCCATATACGCTGCCGATGTCAATGGCCCGGTGGCCTTCAGAGTAACCTTGCGTCAGCTTGCCCACGATCGGCCAGGCGAGATCATAACCTGGCGCCGGATCGGGCTTGCGCAGGAAGCGGGTCAGGTCCTTGCGTCCGTTAGGGATGAACAGCTTTTGACCGGGAGTGAGCCGGTAGGGCTCGACTAACCCGTTCAGGCGCTCTGCGGTGATATCAACAGGCGCTACACCCCACGCTGCCGCGATGGAATCTAACGTGTCACCAGGCTTGACCGTGTAGTATGCACCCCGACGCGGCAAGATGATGATTTGCTGCCCATCCCAGATGCGATCCGGGTTACGCTCGATCTCCGGGTTGGACAGCGCAACGTGTCCACGTCCAGATCAAATTGCCTGGCGATACTCCAGAGTGTATCTCCAGGCCGGATCGTGTAGGTGATGATCTGGCGACGAACTGGCGTGCTCAGCTCTTCTCGAAGTGCGCGTCGCTCGTCTGGGGTAAGGAAATCATCGTCAATAGGGTCACGCGCGTCATTGGCAGATTCTTGAGCGAGAATCGGCCGCGAAGTACCCTGGGCCAGGACGATCCGAGGGGCCGGGACCATCCACAAGATCAGCAGGATAGCGGTAGTGACAAGAAGGGTAAACGCCCGTGGACCTTGCCCGGTAGCAAGATCGGAGGCATCAGGCATCATGGATTCCTCCGGTCAAATCAAGATTGGCAGGACACATCCTACCACGGGCAGATGAGATGAGCAAAGCAGGGTGGTCTCACTGGCCCCCAGGCATTGGTTTGCCCGTCCTGGCCGGGCAGGCCAGCCTGCCTGTCGGCAGACAAGAGGAACCGGTGCCTGGGGATCTTCACGGCGCTTCCAGACCATGGGCCTCCAATAACGCTGTATTCGCCAGCAATTCGGCAGTGGGACCATCCGCTACCACGCGACCTTCATCCAGGATGACAGTGCGTGGGAACAGCTCCTGTACCAGCCGCATGTCGTGGGTGGAGACCAGCATAGTGATGGACAACATGCGCAGCAGGTTGATCAGGCCCCGCCGTGCCCGTGGGTCCAATCCGGCCGATGGCTCATCTAAGACCAGGATGCGGGGTTCCATGGAGAGGACTGTGGCGATGGCGATGCGTTTGCGCTCACCCATGCTGAGGTGATGGGTGATGCGTTCCTCGAAGCCGGCCATGCCGACCATCGCCAGAGCGCGTTGCACGCGCGCCCGCACCTCAGCCTCCGGATAGCCCATGTGCAAGGGGCCGAAGGCTACATCCTCGAACACCGTAGGCGAGAAAAGCTGATCGTCTGGGTTTTGGAAGACCAACCCTACATAGGCGCGAATACGACCCAGGTTCTCATCCTTGACCTCTAACCCATCCACCTGCACGCGGCCGTGACGGCTCCGCAGAATGCCATTGAGGTGTAACATGAGGGTGGACTTCCCCGCGCCGTTAGGGCCGACCAGCGCAACCTTCTCACCTGGGTGGATGGTCAGTGTGACCCCGCGCAGCGCCTGCTGCCCATCCGGGTACGTAAACTCCAGGTTCTCCACGCATAGAATCGGCCCCCGATCATTTGGGATTTTGGATTTTAGCCTGTCCTGTGGCCAGGCACAGGGATTTTGGATTTCGAGACTTTCTGCGCGCACGATTGGCCTGCTTTCGTTTGGCTGACGGCTGACCGCTATACGCGTGCCACCCCCGCGATGAGGGTCAGGAGGAGCACGAAGGAGAGAAGCATGAGCACATCGCGGTAGGTGAGGCGGCCAGACTCCAACGTGCGCAGTTCGCCCGCGTAACCTCGGCTGAGCATCGCCTGGTAGATGCGTTCGCTGCGCTCGTAGCTGCGCAGAAACAGATTGCCCACCATGCCGCCAGCCACACGCGCGCGCCAGAGAATCGGCCCGCTTGCTTGACGATCCCCTGGATGTGCGCTACGAGCCGCGCGAGCACGCAGCAGCCGTTGCGCCTCATCTGCCAGCACGAACAGGTAGCGATACATAAAGGAAATGATCGCCACCAGTAGCCTAGGGACGCCGATCCCACGCAGTGCCTGCATCAGCGCCGGGTACGTTGTGGTGGCTGCCAGCAGCAGCGCCATCAGCACCGACAGCCACGATTTGAGCATGACGGTGAGGAAGGCGATGAGGCCCTGGCCGGTGATATGGATTTGCCAGCGTCCCAATGATAACGTAGCCCACGCCTCGCCCGGCTGCGTAAACAGTAGTGTGATCGCTGCCATGACGAAAGGTAAGGCCACCAGGCCGCGGCGCAGCAGCAGGCGATGAGGCACGCGGGCCAGCGTGGTGGCACCCGCCCACACCACCCACAACGCTAAAAACGCCCCCCAGCGACCGGGGGGCGTCAGCGTGCATGCCAGGACAAAGGCCAGGGTGGCGATCAGTTTGATGCGCCCATCCAAGTGGTGCACCAGGCTGTCCTGGTTAAGATACTGATCCAGGTAGCTGATGTGCATACGTGTGCGTCAACTGACAGCACGCCGCTGCAATCGGCGAGCCAGGAACAACGCCAGGCCGAACATGAGCAGCGTACCCACGACTCCGGCCAGGATCGTCGCCAGGGCCTGATGGGAGACGCCGGGGAACATGTAATCCGGAATAATCTGGTAAAACGGCCCGATAGCCCGATCAATGAACCCGACATCTTCAGCCACACGTTCCAGCCCATCTGGCGAAGATGAGGCCAACGGCGAGAGCAGCGCCACCACCAGGGCGATAGCCAATCCAACCAGAGGCCAACGACCATTTCCGGTGATGGCCGGCCGCAACGTCATCAGATCTGACCGGCTGGCGGCGATAAAGGCCAATGCTCCCACCGTGATGAGTGCCTCGCCGATGCCGATGAGGACGTGTACCGTGACCATTGCCGGCAGTACGATGCGCATGGCCACTGTCCCGGACAGTGCCAGAGCAACCGCCACGCCCGCAGCGGCGACCACAACCGAGGCCCACGCGGCCAGCCCGGCCGCCACCCATTGGTGCAGACGGCGCAACCCCTGGTACACGCTAAAGCTGACCAGCGGCGCAACTACGGCCATGAACAAGATATTCGCACCCAGAGCGATCAGGCCGCCGTCCTGGAAGAACAACGCCTGCACCGACACGACCGCAGTCATGATCAACATGGCTGCCCAGGGGCCCAGCAGGATTGTGGCCAACGCTCCACCGATGAGGTGCCCAGAAGTGCCGCCAGCCACCTGGAAGTTGATCATCTGGCCGGCGAAGATGAAAGCGGCCAACACGCCCATTAACGGCACCTGGCGCTCACCCAGTTGCTCGTTGGTCTGGCGCACAGCCAATCCGATCGCCATCGCGCTCAGCAGCCAGCAGACGAGGATCACCGGCAGACTCAGGAATCCGTCCGGGATATGCATGGCCGCCTGTCTCAAAACCGGTGCCAACATTCCATTCCACAGCATCGTTTTACCTCCTGAATTGAATCGTTACATCGTGTCAGATCACGTAGCCTTGGCGGCGCAGCGCGCGCAGAGGCCAGGGATATCCACAAGATCCACTTCGGCCTTGAAACCATGCTCTGTGGCCAGTCGCTCTACCAGCCCTGTCAGCCATTCAGCGGGCACTTCAACGCTGACACCGCAGACCCGGCAGAGGGCATGGGCGTGCGGGCGACGCCGCACGGCCTCATATTGAGCCGGCCCGATGGCCGGGCGCAGCTCCCCCACCAGCCCGTGGTCCTTCAAGAACTGCAACGAGCGGTACACGGTAGAGAGGTCCACGTAGGGGTGTTGTTCCCGCACTCGCGCCCAGATCTCGTCAGCAGTTGCGTGACCGGCGTGATGATAGAGCGCCTCCAGCACCATCAGGCGTTGCGGCGTCAATCGGTGACCCGCCGCCCGCAATGCATTCGTCTCAGACTCGTAGCAGCTCATCGCTCTCTCCTGCACATCTGACTAGTTGCAATTATACGCACATGCAAATATTCGCAAAATTGGCGACCAGGCCTCTTGTCAATGCTGCTCTCGACTCCAGGTGCGAACGAGAATGGTCATAAAAGAGGCCGCTTTATGTCAGGTTAAGGTCATCATCATTGGCGTAATTGCGGTTATCGTTTATAATATCAATACGTCTCTCAATGTAGAAATTCACTACCCGACATGTCATTCTGAGCGCCCGAAGGGCGTGAAGAATCTCGCTGTCAAAAATGCAATATCACGCCGGAAAAGAGATTCTTCGGCGCTTCACGCCTCAGAATGACACCCTTTGGAAGGCGTTCCGCATCGCCATGTCGGGTAACGAGATGTAGAAATAAGGATTCTAGAGAGCGAGGTGAGTGAAGATGGTATTTGCTCCTTATTTTGACCCGATGTATCTGGTCTTTGCTCTGCCGGCGCTGCTCCTGGCGCTGTACGCGCAGATGAAAGTCCGGAACGCTTACGCTCAATACACTCGGGTGCCCAACCGACGCGGGCTGACCGGGTTGGACCTTGTTCGCATGGTGCTGGGTCCCATTGGCCTGGGGCATCTCCAGATCGAGGGGACGCCGGGGGAGCTGACAGATCATTACGATCCGCGCACGAAGACGTTGTACCTGTCCCAGGGAGTAGCTTACGGGCGTTCCATAGCTGCTCTGGCCGTCACAGCGCACGAGATCGGACACGCATTGCAGGATGTGCAGGGGTATGCGCCGCTGAAGTTGCGAGGTGCTCTGGTACCGACCATCACCGTCAGTGCCTGGATTGCCCCTTTGATTTTCATGTTCGGCTGGCTGATGGGCAGTCCGACGTTGGCCTGGCTGGGCGTCGCGGGGTTCGCCGCGGCCGCTGTCTTCTCTCTGGTCACCTTACCGGTGGAGTTCAACGCGAGCGGCCGGGGGCTGCAGTTGCTCCGCTCCTTCCAACTGGTGGACGGTGGCGAGTTGCATGAAGCCAAAGCGGTGCTGGACGCAGCGGCCCTGACCTATGTGGCAGCGCTGGCCCAGACCCTGTCTACGCTGTTGTATTACGTGTTCTTGCTCACTGGCTTCAGCCGGCGCGAAGATTGAACTACGTTTGGGCGACCATCCTCGTCTGAGAGGATGACGAGCCTGTCCTGGTCGTCAGGCCAGGGGGCAGGCGGAGGGATCGCCCAAACGTTGAAGCGTAGGGGCGGCGCCTCCGTGCCTGTCCCTGGCGATCTGTCGGTGTGAGAGGTTGTGTATAAAAAGGACCTGAGCCGGCATGAATTCATCAAATCAGAGGGCGCCCATTCTGGCCATTGTCGTGGGCGCCAGCATGTTAGTGTTATTGTGCGCCTGCCTGATCGCCGCGGTGCTCGTATGGGATCAAACCCGGGGCCGTGGCATCAGCCTGGCGCCTGCACCAAAGGCCACGCGCCTGGTGCCGACGCGGCCGATTTCCACACCACTGCCTCCTATCGTGATCGAGATTGACCCCAAGGCCGACGTGCAAACCCAGCTTCTCACGGCCATTTATCAGAAGGTCAACCCCTCTGTGGTCAATATCACCGTGCGTCAGCCGGCCGGCGTGGACACTCAAGGTGATGAATTCTTCGCTGAAGGGCAGGGCTCTGGCTTTGTATGGGATAAGCAGGGGCACATCGTCACCAACCATCACGTGGTAGCCGATGCCACAGAGGTGGACGTCACGTTCTGGAACGATGTAGTTGTCTCGGCTGAGGTGGTTGGCGCTGACCCGGACAGCGATATCGCGGTGGTCCGGGTAGACGTCAGCGAGGATGAGCTGATTCCAGTCGAGTTAGGCGACTCTGATGCTGTGCAGGTGGGCGACCGGGCCGTTGCCATCGGCAACCCGTTCGGGTACGAGGGCACTCTAACGCAAGGAATTGTGAGCGCGGTGGGGCGCTCTATCCCGGCGGTGACCGGTTTTCAAATTCCGGAGGCTATTCAGACGGACGCCGCCATCAACCCGGGCAACTCAGGGGGGCCGCTGCTGGACGCACGCGGCCGCGTGATCGGTGTGAACGCGCAGATTCGCTCGACGGTGCGCGCCAACTCCGGCGTGGGGTTCGCCATCCCTATCAACCTGGTCAAGCGGGTGGTGCCAGCGCTGATCGAGACGGGGCGCTACGAACACCCCTGGCTGGGCATCGCCGGGGAGGTCGTGTCGCCCTCGATGGCACAAGAGCTGAATCTCTCCGTGGAACATGGCATCCTGGTTGTCGAGGTGGTTCCAGATAGCCCGGCCGTGCGGGCTGGCATCCGTCCGGGCACCCGCACGGTCAACTACAAAGGTCGTCCGGTGAGAGTGGGCGGAGATATCGTTGTCCAGATTGACGATCAGGCTCTTAACAACTTCGATGACCTGCTGATCTACCTGTCACGTCATACATCACCTGGGCAGGAAGTGACATTAATCGTGGTGCGCGGCGATCAACGCATTGAGGTGCCCGTGACCCTGGGTGTGCGCCCTGCTCGTCTGTTACAGTAGCCGGATTTGAGTTGTGGATAAATGAGGAACAACGGGGCGGGCCGCGAGGACGCCCCGTTTCTATGAACAGGAAGTGAAGGGCGATGAGAGGACGAGGGTTAACTGCGTGCTGTGGATTGGTGCTAGCAGTCGTGGTCCTGGCCGGCTGTGGAGGGATCGCAGTCTCCCTGGAAACCCAACCGACTGTCACGCCGTTGCCTACTCCGAC
>DAOUAJ010000002.1:0-8235 GCA_034433615.1 Anaerolineae bacterium
CCCTTAGGCTTTTGAGCGTAGCAGAAGGGGGTCCTCCGCGGCTGTAGCCTGTTCCCTGTATCAGGCTACAGGCCAGGGACGGCGGCAAGGGGAGGGGATTTTCCCTCCGGGATAGTGATTGACAGCGCCCCAGTATAATGTTAAAATAAGGATGAAGTGTGGGACTGTCCTGAAACCGGACTTTGGACATACGTTCCCACCCTACCAGGAGGCTTCAGCCGGTCACCCTACAGGATATAGCCCGCCTAAAGGCTCGACTCCAGAATCGTCCAAAGTCCAACTGAAATAAAGTACCGAACTGCCAGGAAGCAGAACCTCTCGAGCGTGAAATGAGGAGGGCTCTACTTTGACCACTTCCGCACCTGCGATTCCGGTGGGCGCTGTTCGGCCCAGAGTGAGCCTGTGGACGCGCTTCGTCCGCAACTTCTGGGTGCGGCGGGTCGCGAAGGCACTTTTCACCATCTTCGTAGTCATCACCCTGACATTCTTCCTGGTGCGGCTGATGCCAGGCAATCCGGTCGAAGTGTTCATTAACGGCCTCATGCAACAATATGGCTTTTCATACGACGAGGCTAAAAACCAGGCGGCCGCTCTCTTTGCCATTGACCTTGATGCTCCCCTTTACCTGCAATATTTGAGTTACCTTCGCAGCCTGCTGCAAGGCGACCTGGGCACATCACTTCTCTCGTCGGGCATCCCCGTCTCGAACATCATCCTGCGTTTCCTGCCCTGGACGATTTTCAGCGTGGGTCTTGGTTTGTGCATCAGTTTCACTTTGGGGATTGTCTTGGGCATGATCATGGCTTACCGCCGCGAGTCAGCCGCCGATCACGTGCTCTCTGCCCTGGCCTCGGTGCTGAGTTCTGTACCTAACTACCTGATCGCCATGATGCTGGTGGTGTTCCTGGGCGTGCAATGGAAGCTGGTGAACGTTGCTGCTATGCGTGGGTCCATGTCTCCTGGTGTCCAGCCAGGCTTTAGCTGGCCATTTGTCAGAGATGTCCTGTATCATGCCTCACTGCCCATCGTCACCTACGTGATTACGACCATCGGGACGTGGATGCTAACCATGAAAAGCAGTACGATCAGCACGCTGGGAGAGGATTATGTGATCGTAGCCAAGGCCAGGGGGCTGCCGGAGCGGCGCATCACCACTGCCTACGTGGGACGCAATGCGGCTCTACCCCTCTTCACCCAGTTGACTATCGCCATCGGCTTCATTGTCGGTGGGTCGCTATTGATCGAGTCCATCTTCGTTTACCAGGGGATCGGCCTGGTCCTGCTCAATAGCATCGCCCAGCGAGATTATCCGGTGATGCAAGGGGTCTTCCTCATCGTCACCATCTCTGTGATTGTGGCCAACCTGTTGGCTGACGTCCTGTATAGCCGACTAGACCCACGCATCAAACTAACTAAGAGTGAGTGAAGATGGCTTCAGTAGCCGTGACAGAAGAGCGTACTTTCCGCGATGCAATAGACAATTTCTTCCATAACATTACCACTTTTCTGCGGGTGATCGCGCGCAACCGGGTGGGGTTTGTCGGATTCCTGGTGGTGATCGGTTTTGTGCTCCTGTCATTGGTAGGCCCTTATTTCGTGAAGCTAGATCTTAAGACCGACATATCGCAAATCTACCAGACCCCTTCCTGGACACATCCATTGGGCACCGATCACCAGGGGCGCGATATCTGGTCCCAGATCGTTCACGGCGGGAGAGATATTCTGTACGTGGCCTTCCTGGCTGGTCTCCTCTCTACGCTCATCGCAGTGACTTTTGGCTCCTTGGCGGCGCTGGCGGGAGGCGCGGTGGACTCGTTCATTATGACGATCACCGATATCGTCCTGACCATTCCTCAGTTTCCGCTGCTTGCAGTATTAGCAGGGTTCGTGCGCCTCAACAGCCTCACGCTGCTGGCGATCCTGCTGGCGGTCCTGGGCTGGCCCACCCTGCTGCGAGCTGTGCGCTCGCAAGTGCTCTCGCTCAAAGAGCGAGACTATGTGGAAGCGGCTGTGGCGTTGGATATGGGCCTGCGCCACATCATTTTCTCGGAGATCATGCCCAACATGATGAGCTACATCGTCATCAGCCTCACGCTGGCGATGACAGGGGCTATTTACGCGCAGGTCGGCCTGATCTTCCTGGGGCTGGTGCCCATGTCCGGACAAAATTGGGCGGTGATGATCCAGTTAGCCTGGGTGCGCGGCGCGATCTTCTTCAAGGACAGCATTTACTACATCATGTCGCCGGTCCTGGCTATCGCTTTCTTCCAGCTTGCCCTGGTCTCCATGACCCGCAGCCTGGAAGAGGTATTTAACCCGCGTTTGCGAGCGGGGATGTAGGTGTAGCGGGAGATTATGGGGATCAATTTGTCATGGCATGTAGAGACTGACGGGGATATCCCCCTTTCCGTGCAAGACCTGTGGGTGGAGTATTCTACACGGCGCGGGGCTGTGCAGGCTGTGCGCGGTGTCAGCTTTGATGTGTGCCCTGGCGAAAGCCTCTCCCTCATCGGTGAGAGTGGCTCAGGCAAGACGACCCTGGGGCTTGCTCTGATTCGGTTGTTAGCCGCCACAGCCACTATCCGCCAGGGACAGATCACCTATCGGCGCAATGGCCAGGTGTACGACATCCTCTCATTGAGCGAGGAGGAGATGCGCCAGTTCCGGTGGCGGGAATGCGCCATGGTCTTCCAGTCGGCGTTGAACGCGTTCAATCCGGTCTTGCGCATCTGGGATCAGATTAACGACACGGCTCGCGCTCACGGCGAGACGGATCGAAAGGAAATCTGGCAGCGGGCGCTGGACCTGATGCGATTCGTTCAACTCGATCCTCAGCGCGTGATTTTATCCTATCCACACGAGCTGAGTGGAGGCATGCGGCAGCGCGTGTTGCTGGCCCTGGCCCTGTTGTTGAATCCTCAGATTTTGATTTTGGACGAGCCGACCACAGCGCTCGACATCCTGACCCAGCGTTCCATTATTGAGTTACTGCGCCGATTGAAGGAGGAGCTACACTTTGCCATGATCTTCATTTCCCACGATCTGTCGTTAGCGGCGGAGCTGGCGGATCGGGTGGCGACAATGTACGCCGGGACGATCGTGGAGCTGGGCGAGGTACACGACATCTTCTACCAGCCGCGCCATCCCTACACGCTGGGGCTGATCCGGGCTGTGCCCACGGTGACAGGGGGGTTCGAAGAGCTGACATCTATTCCGGGTTCGCCACCTGACCTGATCAACATGCCGCCCGGCTGTAAATTCCACCCGCGTTGCCCATTCGCTACGAAGCGTTGCCAGGAGGAAGAACCACAGTTGACGAAGGTGGGGGATCATCACTACGCAGCCTGCTTTCACTGGGACATGGTGGCCCAGGAACTGGAACGTAGCCCGGTGCGCCGGACCATCAGCACGGGAGATTGACATGCCAGAGCCCCTTATCGTGCTTGATCACTTGAGCCGGGCGTTCGGTCGCGGCAAACAACGGGTGACGGCCGTGGACAGCGTCTCGCTGACCATCGAAGAGGGAGAGATCGTCTGTCTGGTTGGAGAGAGTGGGTGCGGTAAAACGACGACAGGGAGGATGGTGGCAGGGCTACTCAGCCCTACGGGCGGGCGCATCCTCTTTCGGGGACAGGATATCGGACGACTGAATAGAAAGGCGTTCCGCGACTACCGGCGGGGTGTGCAGATCATCCACCAGGACCCCTACGCTTCGCTCAACCCGACGCACACCATCTATAAGATCCTGAGTTCGCCGTTGTTTCGCCATGGCCTAGCGTCTAATCACCGGCAGGCCCGTGCCCGCGTACGAGAGTTAATGGAGATCGTGGACCTGACGCCGCCTGACGAGTTTCTGGACAAATACCCCCATCAATTGAGCGGGGGGCAGCGACAACGGGTCTCGGTGGCTCGCTCATTGACGGTCAACCCGTCCTTCATCGTAGCCGACGAAGCAGTGTCCATGGTGGATGTGTCTATCCGGGTCTCCTTGCTTAACATGCTCTATCGGTTGCGAGAGCGGTTGGGGGTTACCTTTCTTTTCATCACTCATGACCTGGCGCTGGCCAAGTATTTCGCCTGGGAGGGACGGATTGCCGTCATGTATCTGGGCCGGATCGTTGAGGTGGGGCCAACGCCGGACGTGATCAGCAACCCACAACACCCCTACACCCAGGCTTTACTGGCGGCCGTGCCTGAGGCAGATCCGGAGGTGACGCGCAAGAAGAAGCGGGTACAGCTCCGCAGCCTGGACATCCCTAGCCTGCTCAACCTGCCGTCGGGCTGCACGTTCCACCCGCGCTGCCCGCTCTACGAGCCAGGCCTGTGCGACGCGAAACGCCCTCTCCTGGTGACAATCACTGACAGGCATGAGACAGCGTGTCACATGGCTGGGCAGAGGGTGTGGTAAGAGAGCAGGAAGCCGAGGAAGGGAGCGAAACGAGAAGCGGAGAGAGTGCAAAGCGAATGGATCCACAGATCACGCGAGCGGGGTTCCGTATCGCCTTCTATGTGGTGATGGTTTCCGGCATCATGTTGCTTTTCTTGCAACCAGGGACCGCTGAGTTCGTGGTGGCAGCGATGTCGCTGATGATAGGGGTGTTCTTCGCTGCGGTCATCGGCGGGCTGGTCTTCCTCACAACGCGCACCGGGCGGTCACAGGCCGCTACGCACGCCGTCCAGCAACATTTCGATCTGAGCGACGACGAGCAGTAAGGACAATGGGACAGTTGGAGGTCAAGCTACAACAGGCAGTGGTCAACTGGCATCGTTTCACACCTTCCAACTTCGAATACGACTTTGACCAGGGTGAATATCGCCCCTGCCTGATGGCCAACGCAGTTAGCCTGGCAATCTGTTCCCCCAAGGCACGGGGCGTCTTAAGGGCAACGTTGCCCCATTTTAAACTCATAAGGAGGTTCGTATGAACAGGGTCAATCGTCGTGAATTCCTTCGTTTGACCGGTGTGACGGTGGCAGGCACCGTGCTAGCCGCTTGTGCGCCTGTCACACCAGCGCCGGCCCCGCCGGCCGCACCGGTAGTAGAGAAACCGACGGAGAAACCGGCTGTTGCGGCGGAGTTCCATGGCGCCTGGCCGTACCAGGTGCCACCGGTCGGTCACTACAACATGTGGGTGACGAACGCCCTCACCTTAGGCATCTACCGCAGCCTCATGGAGCAGCCGCTGGCCATGTACATGTGGGCCGACGGCACCTGGATGCCGCTACTGGCGACCGAGTGGAAGGTGGAACCACCCGACGCGATCACGGTGAAGTTGCGCCAGGGGGTAAAGTGGAGCGACGGTAGTGACTTCAACGCCGACGACATCTTGGCTACCTATAGCATCGCCCGTTTGATGAACAACGTCGTCTGGCGCTACCTGGACCACGTTGAGAAAATAGACGACACCACGGTCAAGTTCGTGATGGCGCGCCCGTCCAGCGTGGTGCTGCGCTACGTCCTGCGGGATATCGTTCCGACCGCTCGTTCCACTTACGGCGAATGGGCCAAGAAGGTGGATGAACTGGTGGCGGCTGGTAAGACTCGGGAGTCTGAGGAATGGCAGGCTCTGCTTCAGGAGTTCAACAACTTCCGCCCCGAAAAGCTGATTGTATCTGGCCCCTTCAACATTGACCAGGCCAGCATCACTGAGGCGCAGTTGACGCTGGTGAAGGTGCCCACCGCCTGGGATGCGGATCAGGTCAAGTTCGATAAGGTTGTCCTCTACAATGGCGAAACGCCGACGGTGACGCCGCTGGTGATGGCCAAAGATGTGGATTACGCCACCCATGGCTTCCCGCCAGCCACCGAGAAGGCGTTCATCGAAGGGGGAATTCGTATCATCCGGCCCCCCATCTACTCCGGCCCGGCCGTCTACTTCAACCACGACATCTATCCGTTCAGCCGGGTGGAAGTCCGCCAGGCCGTCGCCTACGCCATCAACAAGGACGACAACGCCGTGGTCTCCCTGGGCCAGTCCGCGAAGGCACCCAAGTATCAAGCTGGCTTCAGCGACAACCTGGTGCCGCTGTGGATCCCGGAGGCTGACCTGGCCCGGTTCGAGGAGTACAAGTTCGACACGGCCAAGGCCGAGGCGCTGCTGACCGGCATCGGCTTCAAGCGGGACAGCGACGGCGTGTGGGTGGACGACCAGGGGAAGCGCATGGAGTATGAGATGATCTTCCCGGCGGAGTTCGCTGACTGGGCGGCCGCGGCGGAGAACGCGGCGCAGCAGTTAACGGCCTTCGGCATCAAGACCGCCATCCGCGGCGTAACCTTCACCCAGCAACCTATTGAGGTTGACAAGGGCAATTTCCAGCTCGCCATCCAGAACTGGGGCGCCGGCAACCCGCACCCCCACTTCTCCTTTGTTAACGACCTGTTCGTGCACAACTACGTCCAGGCAGCCGAGGGTAAGGGGATCAACTTCCCGATGAAACAAACGGTGGAGGGCCTGGGTGAGTTGGATCTGGAGGAGATGGTGGTGGCGTCGGCCGATGGGTTGGACGAGGCGGCGCAGAAGGAGAAGATCGCCAAGGTAGCGCTGGCGTTCAATAAGCTGCTGCCCATTGTTCCGCTGTGGGAGCGCTACGGCAACAACGCCTCGTTGGACGGCGTCCGTGTCACCGGCTGGCCTGCCGAGGGTGACCCCATCTACAAGAACAGCCCGTACTCGGACAGCTTCGTCATCGTCATGATCCTGGACGGCCGGCTGCAACCGGTAGCCAGGTAAGGCTGTTCTTCAGAAGCTGCACAGAAGGCCCCCACCGTCTCCAGACGGTGGGGGCCTTTCCATTGGCGCAATATGACAACGAGAAGACTGCTCCCTAAGGCTGCGCGTTCCCGTAGCTACAGTTCCCGCCGACAGCATTACAGGCGTTGATCCGCCCGTAGATCCAGTAGATGCCGGTGCCCGTGATGCGGTCAGCGGTGCTTTCGATGCGGTTGCGGACGCAGGCGTTGTCAGTGCAGAGACCGGGGGTTGACCAGACCAAGCCGGCGACGCCAGCCACGTGGGGCGTTGCCATCGAGGTGCCGCTGCCGAAGCCGTAGAAATCATTGGGAAGGGTGGATAGGATGCCGACCCCCGGCGCTGCCACATCCATCCATCTGCTGCCATAGGAGGACCAGAAAGCCTTCCGATCCTTAGCGTTCGTCGCTGCGACTGCAATGCAATTGCGATACGCGGCAGGGTAAGTGGGGATCGTATTGCCGTTGTTCCCACCCGCACAGGCCAGGACTACCCCTTTGCTCCATGCATAGTTGACAACGTTTTCCAGTGTGCGCGACTTGATGTTAGCGCCCAGGCTCATGTTAATTACCTTAGCACCGTTATGCGTCGCCCACACGATGCCCCAGGCGACCCAGGAGTAGTAGCCGGAGCCTTGATCGTTGAGGACTTTGACGTTCAGCAGGCCACAGCCCCAGCAAACACCGGCCACACCTGTCTCATTGTTAGTTACCGCCGCGGCGATCCCGGCGACATGGGTCCCATGGCCGTACAGATCGTCCACAGTGCTGCTATTGGTGAAGTTGGTGCTGGTGACGACTTTGCTCGCCAGGTCCTCATGGTCCTGGTCAATGCCTGTGTCGAGGATGGCGATCAGCACGCTGTTGCTACCCGTGGTGACGGCCCAGGCCTCGGGAGCGTCAATGTCGGCATCCAGCTTACCTCCAGTCTGCCCTTCATTGTTCAGTCCCCACTGCTTGGCGAACTCTGGATCGTGAGGGCTTTCCAAGGCCGAGGCCACGTAATCCAGCTCAGCGTAAGCCACTAGTGGGCTGCGGGCGTAAGCGGCCGCCTTCACCTCTTCTGTTCCTACCGGTACGTTGACCACCTCAACCCCGATGCCGGGGATCACCTCAATGGACTGCCCCCCTTCGGCCTGATGAAAAGCCGCCCTATCAGCCGCCTTGATCTCCGGTCGGAACTTGACCAGGATGCGACCAGGGGCGAAGGGGGGCTGCGCTGTGGTAGAGTCTTGGGCAGGGGCCGCCGCAACCAGGAAAGGCAAAGCCACCAACGCGGCCAGAGCCAACAAGAAAGAAACATACCTCAGAACTTTTCTTGCTTTCATCTCACTGCTTCCTGGGACCTGTGACCTGTAACCTGCGACTCAGGTGGGCGAAGCAGGGATCGAACCTGCGACCTCCTCGGTGTAAGCGAGGCGCTCATACCCACTGAGCTATTCGCCCGCATCTATTGCCATTATACGAGGGCCCGTTTGTTCTGTCAAT
>DAOUAJ010000003.1:0-5343 GCA_034433615.1 Anaerolineae bacterium
TCGCTGCTGATCACCAAGCCCGTCGTTCAACGCCCGCCTGCCGACCACGCCGCGCAGGGACCCGCAAGGTGTGGTTGGGCTGCGATGATCAAAGGGTTTCTCCAGCGCGCGACGCGGCGGCAGGCTCGGAGTTTCCCAGACACGCCTTTCCAAATGTGCGGTACGTTTCTCACGAACGACGATTTGCAGTAGAATAAGGACAACATGACCGAAGACACGCTGACAGGCGACTTGCTTTTTGACGTTCTTACACCGCTCGGCTTTCGCGTGCGTGTAACTCGAACCTACTGGGAGCTGATCATCACAGTTAAACACCCTGCAATGGCGGGACGCGAAGACGACGTACAAGAAACGTTGAGAAATCCAGATGAAGTTCGGCAGAGCAAAAGTGACCCGAACGTGTACTTGTTCTATAAGCCCGAACGTATCGGACGCTGGGTTTGTGCAGTAACAAAACGACTTGATGGCGACGGCTACTTGATTACGACCTATCCGACTGACGCGATAAAGGAAGGGGTACGAATATGGCACAAGTAAAGGTGTACTACGACCAAGCAGGGAACTCGCTCACTGTTTGGTTCGGCAATCCCAAAGATGAATACGTTTGTGAGGAAACGGGCGACGAAGTGATACTGATGAAAGACAAGTCTGGTCAAGTCATCGGGTTTGAGAAACTGAACTTTCTCGTTCCAAAGCCCTCACACTTGCAGGTTGCATTTGAAACGGTAGCCGCTTGACAAGCGCGTCTGGGAACACGCGCACGCCGACCACGCACGGTACGCGCCTTTTGGCGGCGGTGGCTGGCATAGTTGGAACGTACTTTCATTTCGCGTGGCGCGTCGGGCGTGGCGGCGTGCTACACGTTAGGCGACAGCACGCTCACAAGCAGGGCAGCGAAGCCGATAGCGAAAACAGGGATAAGGATTCCGAACTATGGCAGTCATCTCAATGTTTTACGGGGGATGGTTCATTTGCCAGGGAAGATAGGTTGACACTTTCGGTGGCTCAATAATTTGAGAGGCAGGCCGCGAGCTTCGTTTCTGCGTTCAAAGCCGCCAAAGACTGCCATTTGGAGGCTTGGTAGCCCCTCGTCAGTGAGCGTTGGCGCCCGAAATAAATTATCGGCCATTTGAAAGTGTCAACCAGATTCTGAACCATCCCTTTTACGGAATCATCGTCTCGATGTACTACTTTGACAAACGGCGGCATCACCTGCCTCACATTCACGTCAAATATCAAGACCAAGAAGCAGTCATCGCTATTCCAAGTGGCGAGATACTGGAGGGCGAATTGAAGGCAAGTAGACTGAAACTGGTGCAAGCATGGATTGAAATTCATCAGGACGAACTGATGGCAGATTGGGAACTTGCAAGTCAAGGTCAATCTGTGTTTAAAATTGAGCCTTTGAGATAGGAGAGGCCGCTATGAATCCACGAGTTAAGAGGGTCAAGCCTAATCCTGATTATACAATCACTTTGGTTTTCACCAACGGCGAAGTAAGACGCTTTGACGTGAAACCCTATCTGAACACAGGGATATTCCAAGAGTTAAAGGATATGAGCATCTTCAACTCGGTCAAGCCTTTCTTGGGAAGTGTGCAGTGGGAGAACGGTCAGGATTTCTGTCCAGATACCTTGTATGAAGATGGCATACCTGTGGCCGATGAAGTTGAAAGCGTGGAAGGAGAGAAAGCCGTCGCCTAACACATGCCTCACGCCATTGGCGGATGGGGCGTTGGTTCCCCAAAGAGGCGTAGCGATTCCTCCAACGGCGTGAGGCTTGAGCGTTTGGCGAAATCACCACACCGCCTCGTGTCACTGTAAACCTCACAAGCTGCGTTATAATTGTGCAGGGAGGCGAAAGATGAATCTACTTAAGCATGCGGTTCGCTTGGTAGTCCGCCAGCGAATCTTGTACCATCGCTTGCCCGCTCTCATAGACTGGTACGGTTATGAGGTCTGGCATGGGGTGAAGAAGCTGTAGTGGTTCTACACCTGCAATAGACTCCGCCGCATCAGGTCGTAATTTTCCAGCGCCTTCCCCGCGCCTAGTGCCACGCAAGCTATCGGGTTCTCCGCCACGTAGCAGGGCACGCCCATCTCCTGCGTCAATAATTGGTCAATATAGCGCAACAGCGCGCTGCCTCCCGTTAACACCATGCCTCGGTCAATAATGTCGGCCGCCAACTCAGGCGGCGTCTTCTCCAGGGTAGCTCGCACTGTGCCCAAGATCGCATTAAGTGGCTCGGCGATGGCCTCCGTTACTTCACCCGCTGTGATAGTGATCGTCTTGGGCAAGCCGGACACCTGATCTCGTCCCTTGACCTCCATCGAGAGGTCGGGGTCAATCGGCAGCGCGCTACCGATCTTGATCTTGATCTCTTCGGCTGTCTGCTCGCCCACCATCAGGTTGTACTTCTTGCGGATGTACGCCTGGATCGCTTCGTCTATGCGGTTGCCGCCGACGCGCACCGCGCTCCATACCACGATATCGTACATCGAGACCACAGCCGCCTCGGTCGTGCCGCCGCCGATATCCACGACCATGTTGCCGGTAGGGGTGCCAATGGGCAGGCCCGCACCAAAGGCCGCCGCTAGAGGCTCAGGGATGAGGTACGCTTCCTTTGCGCCAGCCTCCAGTGCCGCATCCCGCACAGCTCGAGATTCGACACTCGTCACCCCCTTGGGCGTACTGATCATCACCCGCGGCTTGAAAAGCGGGCTGCGCCCGCATACTTTATGGATAAAATAGCGCAGCATCGCTTCGGTGACGAGGTAATCGGCCACGACGCCGTTGCGCAAAGGACGCGCCACCTCGATGGACTCCGGCGTGCGCCCCAGCATGTCGCGGGCTTCGTGGCCGACAGCCACGATCTTGTTGTCGCGGGTGGAGATCGCGACTACAGAAGGCTCCTGCATGATGATGCCGCGGCCCTGGACGTACACCAGCACGTTGACCGTTCCCAGGTCAATCCCGATCAATTTTTCAAACATGCTTTCCTTAGTATTAAACCCAAACAAACTGGGTAACTATTCAGCCCATCCCCCTATCCCCCTTCCCGCCAGCGGGAAGGGGGGATAGGGGAGCTGAACAGTTACCAAACCGGAAGGGTCCGCTGCGAGCACAGGCTGAGGGGATGCCCTTCGGGTTTTATGGTTCACTTTTCCGCCGAGGGTAGGGAAGCCCGGCCGCGACGTCGCCGGGCTTTCTCAGCCACGCGCAGCCGCACCAGCGAGCGTCGCAGCGCGGCCTCGGCTCGGGCGAAGTCTATATCTTCCCGCTGGCGCTGACGTAGGCGTTCCTCTGCCCGGCGGCGAGCAGCCTCCGCGCGCGCTTCATCAATCTCCTCAGCCCGCTCGGCTGAGTCAGCCAGGATCGTCACCCGATCGCCGCGCACTTCCATGAAGCCGCCGCCGATGGCCATCAAAACATCCTCTTCCCCCTCGCGGCGGATCAGCAACTCGCCATAGGTTAGTGCCGTCATCAGCGGCGCGTGGTGAGGCAAGATGCCCATCTGGCCCTCGACACCCGGCGCGACGACCAGATTGACCTCGTTAGAATAGACTACGCGCTCAGCCGTCACGACCTCGCACCGCATGGTAGCCATCACATTTCCTCAAGCATCTGTGTCAACTTAAGCTCTGAGCCCCGTCCGCGGGGCGGCCCGGGGACGGGCCTTCGAGCCTTAAGCCTGCCCTGGGCAGTCCAGGGTTTACAATGATGTTTCCTCAAGCTGCGACCGGTTCGTGCTTCGACGTCTCAGATGGTTGCCAGGCCAGCTCCTCGCGTAACGCCAACACAGACTCGATGGCCCTTACCAACTTCTCCGCCTCCGGAGCCAGGTACGCCACGTAGCCCTGGCGGCAGTAGAACTCCATCAGGTGATGAAGAGTGGCCTGGCTCCTTCATCTCTCGGCCGCCTCCAGGCGCGCCGCTGCTTCCACGGCCTCGTCAATCGTGCCTACCATGTAGAATGCCTGCTCAGGCAGCGCGTCGTGCTTTCCCTCCAGGATCTCCTTGAAGCCGCGCACCGTCTCTCGGATGGGGACGTAGCGGCCCGGCCGGCCGGTGAACGCTTCAGCCACGAACATCGGTTGAGAAAGAAAACGCTGGATTTTGCGGGCCCGGGCCACCGTGAGCTTATCTTCTTCACTCAACTCCTCTATGCCCAAAATGGCGATCACGTCAGAGAGGTCCTTGTAGCGTTGCAATACCCGCTGCACGCCCCGGGCCACATTGTAGTGCTCCTCGCCCACGATGCGGGGATCCAGGATGCGGCTGGTGGAGGCCAGGGGGTCCACCGCCGGGTAGATGCCCATTTCGGAGATGGAGCGCTCCAGGACGATGGTGGCGTCCAGATGGGCGAAAGTGGCTACCGGAGCGGGGTCGGTGATGTCGTCGGCAGGGACGTACACCGCCTGCATGGAGGTGATCGAACCTTTCCTGGTGCTGACGATTCGCTCCTGGAGTTCGCCCATGTCGGTCCCCAGGGTCGGCTGGTAGCCTACGGCGCTAGGCATCCGCCCCATTAAAGCCGAGACCTCCATACCGGCCATGACGAAGCGGTAGATGTTATCAATGAACAGCAAGACGTCCCGGCCCTCGTCGCGGAAATACTCAGCCATGGTCAGCCCGGTGAGCCCTACCCGGAAGCGCACCCCCGGCGGCTCATTCATCTGGCCAAAGACCATCGCCACCTTGTCTATAACGCCCGATTCACGCATCTCGTACCACAGGTCGTTGCCCTCGCGAGAGCGTTCACCCACACCGGCAAAGACTGAATAGCCTTTGTGCACGGTGGCAAAGGTGCGGATCAGCTCCATGATGATGACGGTCTTGCCCACGCCGGCGCCGCCAAAGACGCCGGTTTTGCCGCCGCGAGTGAAGGGGGCAATCAGGTCAATCACCTTCAGACCGGTCTCCAGGAACTCCGGCTGGGTCACCTGCTCCTCAAAAGAGGGAGCCGGACGATGGACGGGGTAGTAGTCTTCGGCCACGACCTTCCCCTGCTCGTCAATTGGCTCCCCCAGGACATTGAAAACCCGGCCCAGGGTGGCAGGCCCGACCGGCACCTTGATCGGGGCACCGGTGGCGAAGGCCGGCATCCCTCGCTGCAGGCCATCAGTGGTGTCCATAGCGAGACAGCGCACCCAGTCGCGCCCCAGGTGTTGTTGTACCTCCAGGACCAGCTTGTGCCCGTCTCTGGGCACTTCCACCGCATCGTAGATCTCGGGCAGTTCCCCGGCAGGGAACTCCACGTCCACCACCGGCCCCATAATCTGAACGACCCGCCCGCGTGCACCCTCGGCCATCATATCCTCCTCTTCCTCAAGTTCAGGCCAC
>DAOUAJ010000004.1:0-3625 GCA_034433615.1 Anaerolineae bacterium
GTATCCTCTGGCCACAGCCGCACCACGTACCATTCGTCTTCGGCCAGCAAACCGACGGCCGCCCAACGAAGCATGGGCTCGGCGATACCAGCGATGGTAGCTCCGTTGGCCGGGCTGAGCAGAGAAGGCGCCGGCCAGCGATAAGCGCTCCCGGGTGTGGGAGTGGGTGTCGGCTCAGGCGTGGGAGTGTCCTCAGGTGTGGGCAATGGCACGAGGAGAACCTGTCCCGGGTGAACCTGGTCGCTCTTGCCCAGCTTGTTAGCTGCCCGGATGGCCGAGATCGGGGCATTGAAACGAACAGCGATGGTGGTGAGAGTGTCCCCTTTTTGCACGACGTAATTGATGATGCCACCAGCCGGCGTAGACGAGGCAGTAATGGATGGTGAACTGGAAGTGGGTGTCGGGATCAACAGCCGCTGGCCTACCAGCAGCCGATCTGGATCGTCAAGCTGGTTGGCGGCCACCAGGTCAGCCACGCGCAGCCCGTAGTTACCGGCGATGTATTCAAGGTTTTCCCCCGCCTGGACCACGTGGATGATAGGGGTGGATGTCGCGAGCGGCGCAGAAGGCACGGCGGTGGGCGTGGGCGTGAAGGTCGGAGCGGCGGTGGGGGTGGCCACAGTCGTAGGCGTGACGATGATGATGGCTGTGGGAGGAACTACCGTCGGCATCGAAATGTCATCCAGATAGGGGCTGCTGCGTGTCCACCACAGCCAGGCGATAACCAGAACCCCCACCATCAGCACCACTTCCGGCCAGGCAACAGGCAAACGCCCTGAGGGCCTAGCTTCCAGGTGCATGCCGCACATAAAGCAAGTTTCTGCTCGCCAGGAAACCTGGACGCCACAATTAGGACAATGCCGTATGATGGGCTGATTCACCATTTTGTCCTCCCGTTGCCCACACGCAGCCCGTTTGTAGTGAGGCACGAAGCGAGCTTGTGGCCCGAATGGGCTAGATGACGAGGGCAAGCTGCACGTCGTCAGGGCAAGCTCCGCTGCCGCTCCGTGGCAGGCTACGAACCCCTCCGCCAGGGGATCAGTGCGACGGCCGCGGTGATGAGCAGGCTGACCGCCGAGAGGGCAGCCCCCGCGTTGCGGGCGGGCGTGCTCCCCATACGGATGGAGACCGTATGCTCGCCCGCGGGAATGTCCAGGGTCAGCAGGCCGTATGTGCCCTCCGGGCGGCTGTCTACCGGCTGCCCGTCCACCCGTGCCTGCCATCCCGGAAACCAATACGTGAGAAACTGGACGGTGACCGGCTCCGCAGCTCGCACCCGTCCTTCCACTGAGGCCCCTCCCACGCGCGTCGTCTCCACCTGCCCCTGACCGCGCAGGATGGTCAACTTTTGTAGCGGCTTCCCTTCACGATACTGCGCCACCAGCGGCGAATCGGTCGGCAACGCCGAGGCCCAGGCGGTCATCCCCACCATGTCGGGATAATCTGTCTCGAAGCGGATGACGGCCAAAGCGCTCTCGTCCTCAGGAGTGACAGGGGTGAATTGAGGCACAGTATAGGGCAGGCTGGCCAGGATCAGCAGTAGCCCTACCATACCGGCTGAGGCATACGAGTCCGTGTCAGGCAAGACAGCGATCGTTGCACCTGCCAGGATGGCCAGGATGACCGCGGTCGGCGCCAGCAACCGCCAGGGGAACTGGATCAGTTGCACCAGCGGTAGCGAGCGCCATAGTGGCTCAGACAGCCCGGTCATACCGAAGACGAGGGCCAGCGTGGCAGCAGCCATGAAGAGGATGCGCGCCCGTTCCCTCCCCGGCTGGAGCAGTGCAGCGACGATCACGCCCAGAGCCAGCACCATGATCACTGCGCCCAACTGAAAGGACATACCATCTTTTGGCCCTTCCACCGAGTATAGAAAGTCCCACAAGGGCGAGAAGAACTGGTGCAGGTAGACGAAGTGTTGCTGGAATTGGTACGTACCGCGCACCCATTGCTCTTGGGCGATGAACGGACGCTCCAGGATCATGGGTACCAGAAAGATAGCGCTCATGCCGATTCCCAGCAGGGCGGCTGCCAGGGCCTGGACGGCGCGAATTAGCAGCCGCCCCCACCCCCCACTCCTGTGCAAGGGTGCTGGGGTGCAGAGGAGACGAGGAGACAAGGAGAGAGGGGGAGACAGTCTCCGCGTCTCCCTCTCTCCGTGTCTCCCTGTCTCCCGTGGGGCGTGCAACCGCAGCAGCTCCCACAACACGAACGCGGCCAGCACCGGCGTGAAGGCCAGCGCCGTCACCGAGTGGGTGAGGGTCAGCCCGGCGAAGGCCAGCGCAGCCCAGGCTAGCCGGCGTCGTCCCCCGTGAGTCACCAGCTCATCGAAAGCCAGCATTGCCAGCGGAAACCAGAGTAGCGCCATGAACTCGGCCAGCGCGCTGCGCACGTAGATGTCCACCAAGTGGTAAGGCGCGTAGGTGTAGGCCAGCGCGGCGACCAACCCGGCCGGCCGGCCCCACCATCGCCGCACCAGCGCGTACATGGCCCAGGCCGCCGCCAGGAAGCCGGTCAGGTACGTTGCCTTGACCGCCGCGGCGAACCCCAGTCCCAGCAGGTGGAACGCCTCGGCCACGTAGTACGAGAGGGGCGAGTAGAAGATCCACAGCGGGTAGCCGTACCCCAACGCCTGGTCCATCGTCCAGCGCGGCCACCACGCCCCATCGCGGATCGCCGCGTCGAACTCCACCAGAAAGTAGACGCTGTGCCGGGCATCGTGGGCTTTGAAGAAATACCCCGGCGATAGCAGCGCCACCCACGCGAAGGCGGTCAGCCCCAGCGTCAGCCACAACATGCCATCCCCCGGCAGTCGGCCGAGCAACCGCCCCAGCCGTTTATATGACGCCACTCCACTATCGCTGCGTGGCTCACTACCAACCGCTAAATTGGCGCGTATCAATTTCACAAGCGATTCCCTCGAGGACGTAACAGCCACCAACGCCCGGCCCACAGGCCGAGGAGCAGCGCAATTGTCACCGTAGAGGCCATCTTGCCTACCCGGCGCACCAGCGTGTCCTCAAAGCGCAGCAGCATGTACCCCTCCCCCTCCGGCACGGTGACGACGATGCGGGCCAGCGGGCCGGCCTCCCGCGTCACCGGCAACTCCCGTACAATACGCCCATCCTGGCCATCGAGCAGATACGCTGTCCAGCCGGGGAACCAGAAGGTGTTGAAGGTTACCTGGCGCTCGCCGCCCTCGGCGTGGAAGAAAAGCTGTTCGTGCGCGCTGCCGATGTCCACCGATCCCACCACGACCGTATCCGGGCTCATGGCGCTGTAATCGGCCCGCGATTTCACGTCCTCGCCGAGCATGAACACGTCGGCCAGGGGGCCCCAGTGGGGCCGCTGGGCGGGATCTACCCAGATCGTCACGCCCGTCATGCGATCGGCCGAGCGCTGGAAGCGCATGAGGGCCTGTAAGGAGACCGGCCCCTGCTCCGGCGTGGGCTCGCTCACCTGGACACGCAGGTATGAGTAGCTGCCTAGGATAATGAGCGCGGCCAGGGCCAGCGTCGTCAGGTCTGGCCAACGTGTGATAGGGGGACACGGAGACGCGGAGACGCGGGGGATCCCCGCGTCCTCGCGTCTCCGTGTCCCCCTGCCAGTGAAAGCATTGCCAGCG
>DAOUAJ010000005.1:0-3791 GCA_034433615.1 Anaerolineae bacterium
CGTCGTTGAGGCCGACGACGAGAACTTTACCCTCACCTTCCATCTGGCCCAGCCCTGGGGTCCTTTCCTGGCCACCCTGGCCCAGTCCTGGGGCTATGCGCTGGACAAAGAGTGGGCTATGGAGAACGGCGCCTGGAACTGGTCCTGTGATACCTGGCAGAACCACTACGCACCGGGGGCGGAGAAGACGGAACTCGGCAGCATCATCAACGGTACTGGCCCATACATGCTCGATCACTGGACCCCGGATGAGGAGTGGGTCCTGGTGGCCAACCCGAACTACTGGCGCCAGCCAGGCGACCCCATCTGGGAGGGCGGCCCCAGCGGCCCGCCTCGCATCCAGCGCGTGGTGCGCAAGATCGTGGACGAATGGGGCACCCGCTTCGCCATCCTGCAGGCCGGCGATGCCGAAAGCGTGGAGGTGCCACCCGCCAACCGGCCGCAGGTAGACCAGTTCGTGGGCGAGATCTGCGACTTCCGCACCAACGAATGCACCCCTCATCCCGAACACCCGGACGCACCGCTGCGCAAGTGGGGTGGTCTGCCCACCGTAAGCCGGACGGACGTCTTCTTGAACTTCAATGTGAAGACCGATGAGGCTGGCCAGAACCCCTACATCGGCAGTGGGAAACTGGATGGCAATGGCATCCCGCCCGACTTCTTCTCCGACATCCACGTCCGCCGGGCCTTCAACTACTGCATGGACTACGACACCTACATCCAGGATGCGCTGAACGGCGAGGGGGTCCGCAACAATGGCCCCATCATCCTCGACATGCTGGGCTATAACCCGGACGGGGAAATGTACGAGTTCGACCTCGATAAGTGTAAGGAAGAGCTCGACCAGGCCTGGGGCGGCGTACTCCCGGAAGTCGGCTTCCGCTTCCAGATTGCCTTCAACACCGGCAACGTCACCCGCCAGACCGTGGCGGCCATCTTGCAGTCCAACCTGCGTTCGATCAACGAGAAGTACCAGATCGAGATCATCGGCCTGCCGTGGCCCACGTTCCTGCGCCTCTTCCGCGCCGGACAATTGCCGGTGATCGTCAGCGGCTGGATCGAGGACATCCACGACCCACACAACTGGGCGCAGCCGTTCACCGTCGGGACCTACGCCGGCCGGCAGAACTTGCCCGAGGACCTCAAGGCTCAGTTCCAGGAGCTGGTCACTGCGGGCGTGAGGGAATCCGACCCCAAGAAGCGTGAACAGATCTACTTCGAGCTTCAGAGGCTGCATCACGAACAGGCCATCCAGATCACCCTGGCCCAGGCGACGGGTGTTCGCTATGAGCAGCGCTGGGTGAAGGATTGGTTCTACAATCCGATCATGTTCGCCGGCTACTTCTACGCCTACGACCTGGCTCGATAGTAACGGGCGAGCACTGGCAAGCCCTTTCCGGCGGGAGAGCAAAGCTCCCGCCGGAAAGGCTCTCTCTGGACCGAGATAACGAATTTGACTGCTTACATCATCCGCCGCCTGTTGCAACTGCCCATCACCGTGCTGGGTGTGACCGTGCTGATATTCGCCATGTTGCAACTGCTCACCCCGGTGGAGCGCGCGGCCTTGTACGTCCGGGACATTCCTCACACTCCGGGGGCGATTGAAGCCGTCATCCGACGCTATGGGCTGGATGATCCGATGCCTGTGCAATATTGGCGCTGGCTGGTGGGTCGCATAGATCCCGAAACGGGCAAGCGGGTGGGGGGTGTGATATGGGGTGAGTTGGGTTTCTCCCGCACCGGCCGCCAGCCGGTCAAGGACCTGCTCCTGCATCGCCTGCCGGCCACAGTCGAGCTGGCATTGTGGAGCATGGTGCCTATCATCGGTGTCGGCATCTGGCTGGGCATCCAGGCGGCGGTGCACCACAACAAACCCATTGATCAATTTGCGCGCGTCTTTAGCATCATCGGCTGGTCATTTCCCACCTTTGTGTTTGCCTTGTTGATACTGATGCTCCTCTACGCTAAAACAGGCTGGTTCCCGCCAGGCCGGCTGTCGGACTGGGCGAGCAGAATTGTTCTGTCTGACGAGTTCACTCGCTACACCCAGTTGAACACGATTGATGCACTGCTCAACCGCCGTTTTGATATTTTTCTGGATTCATTGCGGCATATCATTCTGCCGGTGATCACCCTGTGCTATGTCCAGTGGGCACTTCTGCTTAGGGTGACACGCTCATCAATGCTCGAAGCCCTTCGGCAAGACTACATCACCACTGCCCGCTCTAAAGGCCTGAGCGAAAAGGTCGTCATCAACCGCCACGCCCGTCGCAATGCGCTCATTCCCGTAGCGACTCTTGGTGGTCTAACGGTCGTGGGCTTATTGAACGGAGTGGTCATCACCGAAACCATCTTCAATTACCCGGGCTTGGGGTCAGCGGTGGCAGCCGCCGCCGTGAGCCTGGATACGCTAACCGTCCTGGGCTTTGTGTTATTCAACGCTACGCTGCTGGTCGTCGCCAATCTGGTGGTGGATGTGCTGTACGCCGTCCTGGACCCGCGCGTTCGCCTGGGCTAGCAAGGTGCCGGATGACAACGAGAACCTTTCCTGTCCCATCAGATTCCGTTTCTCTCGCACGCGAAGGCCTTGTCCTGCGCGAACCCGGCCGGCTCGAACGATTGCTGGGACCCGAATGGTATCGCCTCCTGCGTGGGCTGGGCACCAATCCCCTGTCCGTTGCTGGATTGATCATTGTGCTTGCTTTTCTATTGATTGCCGCCTTCGCGCCCGTTTTGGCTCCCCCGCTTTCCCGGACAAGGAGCCCTTACCTGATCCCTCGAGACGGCTTTGGCCCTGAGCCCAAGCCGCCCGGAACGGTTTGGAGGCGCGAAGCACCGGAGGTACCATTCTGGTATCAAACCGTTATCGGCAAAGACCAGTGGGTCCATCTGTTGGGCACGACCAGTGGCCAGTTCGACATCTACTATGGCATCATCTGGGGCACGCGAACGGCCCTCTTCGTGGGCATCGTCGTTGTTGGTGTGGCCTTGATCATCGGATTGATTGTTGGTTCGCTCTCTGCTTATTATGGCGGCTGGCTTGACGACCTCCTCATGCGCATCACCGAGATCTTTATGGCCTTCCCGTTCTTGTTGGCGGCTCTCACGCTGTCGTCTATCCTGGTGCCGATGTTCGGCCGTGGCATCTGGCCGCCCATGATTGCGCTGATAGCGTTTGGCTGGATGACCTACGCCCGCCTGATCCGGGGCGACATTCTGACCGTCAAAGAGCGCGACTTCGTGCTGGCCGCCCGCGTCATCGGCGTGAGGGACACCGGCATCTTGCTGCGCCATATCCTGCCTAATGCTATATTCGCTACCATGGTGCTGGCCTCGCTGGATGTGGGCTCGATCGTCCTGGTCTTCGCTGCCCTGAGCTTTCTGGGAGTGGGCACGGATATCGGCTACGCTGACTGGGGCCAGGTGGTCAGCTTCGCCCGTGACTATATCCTGAGCCTGGACGTCCACTGGTATATTGTGGTCTTCCCCGGCCTGGCTTTGATCTTCTTCGGCCTCGGCTGGAATCTGATCGGCGACGCGCTGCGCGATATCCTGGACCCCAGGATGCGCGGGGCTCGGGGCTGAGAGATGCTCTCCCCAGTTTCCGGCTTCCAGTCGTAATGATCGCCCTATCTCGCATCATTGGTGCCTGGCGATGCCTTCCCACTTTGAAACGGGGAGGCGTTTGTGTTGCCCTGGCCAGCCTGCTACTCCTGGCGTTTTCCTGCATTCAGACCGGTGGCTACAACCCGGACCCAGTGATGTCTCCTCCCGCCCCCCTGGCCACCTGG
>DAOUAJ010000006.1:0-12144 GCA_034433615.1 Anaerolineae bacterium
TACGGGATAGAGCAAGTAGGAGATACCTCACAGCTTTTCAGGTGGACAGATGAGCGCATTGCGCAACAGGTAGGATTGGCGCCCAGCAGCATACCTTCCACCCGTAAGCGTATCTTGGAGCGACTAAAGTCCAATCCGGAATTAATGCGCTTGGTCGAAGAGATCTTTGGCTCTGATTGGCTCAGCCACTCTCGTGAGGTGTCAGAATAGGAACGAATTATACGTCTAAGAAGTATAGTTGCAGATAAATGGAGTGGATCATGAACACTCAACGGGATGAACACGACCGGGCGATTGCCGCTCTATTCAGGGCCGTGCTGGGCCAAGTGACAGACCAGACTGATTGGGAGGCCGCCCGATCCCACGTGGTCCGTTGTGCTGCTTGCTGGGAACGCTTTCAGATGATGGCGGAAATGCTGACAGGTGAGCCCATTCTACCCGGCGGGGGGCCCTTACTCCTCCCCGAGGCGCCCACCTTTGGCGAGCAGTGGCGACTGCAACGTCATGCGCCTCAGCTCGAAGCTCAGCCTGGGCACTGGCGGTCTGGTATCGGTTATCTGGCACGCCTGGCCCAGGAGGCGGGACAACGTGCCACAGCGCTGCTGATTTCGCTCGGCCAATGGTTGGCAGGCCAGGGCTTGGCCCCGGTGCATCGTGGCCCCGAATCCATTCCTGAGGCCGAGACAACATTCTGCACCGATCTGCCCGATCTGGAGGCAAGGGTGACAATCATATCCGGCACGGGAGACCCCCACTTGGCGCGTGTGGCTCTGGAGATCAGCATTCCCTCCCGTTGGCCCGATTTCAGCGGCGTGCGCGTGATCATGGACGATGGGGAACGAGAGCTGGAACGGGTCACCGGGCGCGATGGTCGCCTGGAGTTCGATGCCATTCCCAGGGAGAAGGTGCCGCGTTTGAACTTTACCATCCTCCCACCATGATCGGTGCCTGAGTTTTCAGACAAGCTTTTTGAACCTCAAGTGCTTGGTAGATTCGTCCGCCCTGCAGCACAAATGGGGCCCAGAAGTAGGGATGATCCAGTGGGCGCGGTGGACAAGGCTCCGGCCAGAGGGACAAGAGACGAGCGATCTCTTGCTGAGCTTGCTCTCTGTCCAGACCAGCCGTCAACAGTCGTTCGTACAGTGCGTCGGAGGTGAGGGAAGCCAGCGTGGCCTGAGCCGCCGTCAAAGCCCTGGCGGGGCCCATCGCGGCCAAGTGGGTATAGAACTCCTGCATGAGTAGCCCGGTGGAGAGATCGTCCACGGTCCACAAGCTCACCAGGATGGCGGGGGTGCCGGCATAGAGCCAGGCGCGTACCAGCCCGACAATCTCATCGCCGCTGTGTAGAGTCCCCAGGCCGGTCTCGCAGCCGCTCAGCACGACGAGCTCAGCCGCCAGGCGCAGGCGACGGAAGGTATCGGCTACGTCCAGGAAACCGTCCGCCAGCCGCAGGCCTGATCGCAGTGGTTGATCAGGACGAAAGATGCCGGGGCATGCCAGGTGGATCCAGCGGGCTTGGGTAGCCCCTGCCAGCAAGGCTGATCGGGTTGCTGCCCGCCCCGTCACTGCCGACTTGCCCCAATGGGCAGCGATCACCTTTGCTTCAGCCTCGGCATAGCGCAACGTTTTCCCGTTGTAGCCCAACACCCAGGCTTCACCAGATTCGGCCGCCGGACGAGACTGGCAATACTCCAGCCAGACGGTGGCGCTGGGGGCTTGCACGATGGCGCCGACCTGCTGGCCCAGCCGCGGCCCGCCCGCCTGAGCGGGCAAAGCGTGAAAGGGAAGGTGATGCAACGGGCCATGAGGCACCACACATAAGAGCTCAGGGGAACCCAGGTGCGGCAATACCGGGCCCAGGAGCACCTCGCCCAGCCGATCCAGGACCCAAGGACGGCCCAGTGGGCCACCTTCAGTTGTCAGCCCGCGAGGCCGCCCGCGCCGATCGAAGGAGGCCGCGGCGACATCGGAGGGCGAAAGGCCCAGCGGCAATACTCTAATGGTGTCACGCTGAACCAGACAGGCCAGCAGCTCGCGGTCGTCGGCGTAATACTCCAGGAGTGCTACGCCGGCCGGCAGGCGATCCTGAACGGCATCCGGCGTCAACGGACTGGCCTGTCCCAGCGAGCCGTACTCGGTGTCCCGCTGCACGATCTGGTGATGCAGAGCTTGCCAGCGCGCCTCTGTTTCGGCGATGAGGGCCTGATGGCCTTCAGGGGCAGCATCGGCTGCCGCGTACAGCTCCTCAAGCTGGCGGCGCAGTGCAGCCTCCTGCTGGAGCCAGCGCCGCGGGATTGGGGCGTGCGGGCGCACGGAACGGCCGGCTAGAAGCTCGATGAAAGTGCGGGCCTTGGCTCGCTCAGCCAGGGCAAAGGCGGCATCGTGGCGGCCAGTCATCACGGCCAGTCGGGTTCGGAAAGCATAAGCCCGCTCCTGGGTCGCGAAGAAATCGGTGCGGGCCGTGGCGCTCTGTAGCCTGGCGCGCAGCGACTCGATCACCGACAGAGCTTCATCGGCGGCGGTCACTGCAGCGGCCAGGTTGTCTTGATCAAGCCGGAGCATGGCCAGGTTGATCTGCACGTCGGCCTCCTCCCAGGCATTGCCGGCCACCAGCTCCCGTGCTCGATGGAAGGTTGCCTCTGCCTTGTCCCAGTGCCCTTGGGCATGAAAGGCCTCGCCCAGGTTGTTGAGGCTCTGGCCCTCGCCGAGGCGATCGCCGGCCTCCACGCAATAGGCGCGGAAGCGTTCATAACAGGCCTGGGCCTCAGCCCAATGTCCCTGGGCCTTAAATACCGTGCCTAGCTCGTTCCAGGTGGCAGCTTCCAAGGCCGGCTCTCCCCGAGAGCGAAAGATTTCCAGAGCGCGCTGTTCCAACACCGCCGCTTCGCTCAGACTGTCCAGTGAAACAGCCCCCGCCTCGGCTGCGCGCACCAGCGCGGTGCCCAGATTCTTGGAGAGCTTGGCTATGTAGATCGGGTCGTTCAACAGCTCGAACGTGGTCAGGCCTGTGCGGTAGAAGGCGATGGCATCGGCCCAGCGGCCCAGGTGATCGTAGAGGATGCCGAGCTCATTACAGGCCCGGCCGCGCAGCTCGGGGCTATCGGCCAGACGCAAAGCGGTGAGCGCGTGCCGTTCGGCTGCATCCCACCGATGGTTGTCAGAGGCCAGGATGGCCTGAAAGTAAGCCGCCCAGGCGCGGGCAGCTCGACGTGGCAAGGGGGCCTGGCACAGCGCGCGAGGCACTGCCCGCGCGGCGTCCAGATCGCCCTTTGAGAGCGCGTCAAAGAAACAAGCTTTCGCTTTCTCCCAGGCAGCCATTGCATCTGTTTGAGCAGCTTCGGTCAGTGCCGTGATCAGGGTAGTTGTCAGGATAGAGCGGAACGATGCCATTGAGCACCTTACAGGAGGTCTTGATGAACGGTCAACACCTATCTCAAAGACGGCAGAGCCGATATCACCAGTGTTACAGGCCGGCGTTGAAAACACTGGGATTTCTCATCGGCATGTTCCTTATCGGCCTGATCGTGGGCAGTACGCTTTTCTATGATAGCCAGGCTGAGGCGGCTGTCAAGCCAGAGGTCTCAGCAGCACATGACATCCGTGATGCCGGCTCACGAACGTGGCCCCCTTTTGTCCGGATCGTGCCGCAGGTCCATAGTGATGATGCGATACTGTATGCTGAGGGTATCGGCCATGCATACAGCAAACTGGGGGCCGATTTCGGTTCTACGTCCCACACCTGGTCGCATACCGACCTGGAGTATGATGAGTTTGAAGAGGAGTATCGGGGCATAGCGGTGGGTGCCCTTTCGCAGCCATGTCCGGACCCGGCCGGCTGCTTGCACGTTTATGCGTACACTGATGAAGGGGGACGAGGTAATGAGGTAACTGTCCCCTACGAGTTCGCGTCGGTGGGGCCGGCACTAGCGCCTGATCTGGCGCTCTACACGGCCCGTCTGCGCTTCGCGATGCCGCCTTTCACCGATGGAGTAACGCATACCGTCACACTCCTGATGCCGCCTGTAGGGCCGGCGCCTCTGCCTAGCGGGTGGTCTATCCTGGAGGGCGGCCTTTACGTGGTCGAATCGGACGGCGTGGATGGGCAACTACGGGCTTCCCTGGCTATTCGTTACGATCCCGACCTGCTTGAGTGGTATGGTATCCAGCCGACCGCCTTGCGGCTGTGGCGCTGGGATACGTCCCAGCGCGTTTGGGTGATGCTGGACAGCTACCTCAATATCAATCTAAATCGGGTGAGTGCGTCCATAGATGCTCTGACGGCCTATGCGTTGGCAGCGCCGCCAAGAGCGCACCTATGGTTACCGTTGGTGTTCCGTGCCGGGGTCCAAGGATGAGGAGAGCTGTTATGAATCGCGTGTTCCATCAAAACACTCGTGCTCTGGCATTCCTGGCTCTGGTTGGTATGCTGGGGCTCTCGCTGGCCAGTATGAGCCGTGCAGCCCCTACCGGGCTGATCCAGCTCCGCAACGATAGCGGCATCGCGGAAGGTTATAACACCGGCATGGCCGAGGGATATGTGGTGGGTGCCGTCCTGCTGGGTGGGGATGAGCTCTTCCCAATGGCTGTGCACTCGGTGCAGGCGTTGTTCTACCGTAACTTCCCTTACGCCGACCCCACGGCCTATGTGCGTGCCGTAATCTATCACATCGGCCCCGATGGCCGGCCAGCCGAACGGCTGGGCGAATCGCTGCCTGCCACCATCTCGACCTTTTATCCCACCTGGGTGAGCCTATCGCTGATCGCGCCCGTGTTCCTGACCGAGCCACAGCCCTTCCTGGCCGGCATCGAGTACCTGGGCGGCGATAAGGGTAGCACTCCCTGCATCCTCACCGATGACTCCTCGAACATTCCGATAGGCAAGAGCTTTTACAGCCGCGATGGCGGACAAACCTGGATCGAGCATTACAATTTCTGGCTGAATCCACAAGCTGTCGGCTACGACATGATCCGGGCGACCGTGGAGACTAACGTGATTCCGCCCAGCGGCACCCCAACAGTCACCCGCACTCCCAGCCCCACCGCTACCATCACCCTAACGCCCTGGCCTACTCCCACCGAAGGTCCTCCCCCCAACGCGCTCTGGCCCGGCATCCCCATCGGCTACGGCAAGCAACATTCCATGGCGCGCGGGCCGGATGGCCGGCTGCACCTGATCTACTTCAACCCCGATGGCCGCTCGCTGGTCTACGCCTGGAGCGACGATAATGGCCGCACCTGGCAACCGGCTCTGGCCGAACGCACCCCCTTCTACGTCTTCGATCAGCCAGGCGGCGGCGGATCGCTGGGCCTGGACCCGGACGGGCAGGGGCTCCACCTGGTCATCGGCCAGGATCTGAGCACCAGCCCCGATGGCGGCATCAACGGTGCGCTCTACTTCCGCTTTCGCGACAGCCAGTGGTCACCCCCGGAGCGCATCGCCAGCGGCGGGTTCGGCTACAACCTGGCCGTGGGGCCCGATGGCCGGGTGCATGTGGCCTGGAGTGACAGCGACATCTGGTACCGCGTGCGCTATCCCGACGGCACCTGGGCGCGTGCTCGACGCCTGATCACCAATGGCTGGCACCCGGACATAGACGTGGGGCCGGGCCAGCACATCCACGTGGCTTACAACGGCAACGGGCTCTGCTGCGATGCCACCTGGGTGGAGGTGTATTACCTGCGTTCGAATGACAATGGCCAGACCTGGTTCGGTCCCGAACGGTTAACCTTTGACAGCGTCTGGTCAGGCTCGGTCGTGGGAGCGGCCGATCCCCAGGGACGCTACCATCTCCTTTACCTGGTGCGCGGCGCTATGGAGGGCGATCTCTACTACCGTTCCCGAGGAGCTGATGGCACCTGGACGCCGCCGCAGTTGCTTTATTACGGCGTCCCAACGGGCCAGACAGGTGCCGAGTCCCCTTCGCTTCAGACAGACGGGGCCGGCAACCTGGTTTCCCTCTTTTTCTGTCTCGTGCCTGGCCAGCCGAACACGGTCTGTCTGCAACCGTTCGACGCGCAGATCGGCTGGCTGGACCCCCGGCGGCTTGCTATCTACAGCGCTACTGCTCCCAACATGGCTGATGGACTGCTGGACCCACGCTGGGTGGATTTATTGTGGAGCAGCTACGGCTTCCTGGTCTACCGTGGGATCCCAGACCTCTCCTTCCGGCCAACCCCCACACCCACCCCGACCCCCACCGCTACGCCGGCGCCGTACCACGTGCGCGTGGTGGATGAGACCGGTCGGCCATGGGAGGGGGCTCGCGTCTATCGCAACGGCGTCTTCGCCGGCCTCACCCGCCCCGATGGGGTGTTGAACTTCCAACGCCTGGAAGCCGGCGATGAACTGATTGCGCTGGTGCCGTTGCCGCTGGACGCGGCTGCTACCTCCGGCCGTACGGATCGGTCCGGGCACGATCGCGACCTGGATACCGGCGATCTGACCGAGCCCTGGGCATTTCGCGTCTTCCTGACCAATCTCCCTCAGAGTCCCGAGATAGGGCCGCTGCCTCCTGGCCTGCTGCCCGACGGCAATCCCGGCGAACGGCGGCTGATCGTGCGCCGGGATAGCCCCCTGATCCTGCTCAATCTGACCGTGTCCATCGAGTGGGACGCGAATCAAGAGTACCTGGACGAGCTGGAGACAGGTTTGCGCCGGTCCTCTTCTTTTCTGTACGACGTGAGCGATGGGCAGATGGCGTTGGGACGGGTGACGATCTTCGACCGCGGTGGCCATTGGGATGACGCCGACATTCGCATCGCGGCCAATAACCTGCTCGTCCCCCATGCGGCTGTCGCGGGAATCACCAGCAGCCGGCCGGATTGGGACGTGCGCTTGGGGCCGCTGTGGAATGGGCACAGCGCGCGGCGTACTCTCGGCGGGGACGGCCCCTGGAGCCGGCCACCAGGGTACCGGACCATCGTCCATGAGCTGGGACACTACGTCTTAGGGCTGTATGACGAATACGTTCACTACGCTCTCCAGGATGGTATCCTGGTGGACGAAGACGCCTATTGTACCCACCCTGACCAGGCCACCCCTGCCCCGTTGGAGCCCAATCGTGCCAGTATCATGCATAATCAGCACCTGGCGAGCGAGTTAGCCGACAGGTTTTTGCCCTTCCTGTGGAGCGATGCCTGCGCGCGCACGGAGCAGTGGGATCGCACCGGCGGTGAGTCAGACTGGGACACCTTTGTTCGGCGCTTCCGGGCTGCCGATGGGCCCCCAACCTTTAGTTGTGCAGAGGGCGCAGCGATCCCGGCTGCCTACTGTTTGTGGCGGCCGGGCAGCCGGGGAGGGGTGATCCCGCAGCCCACGCCGGATCCACCTGTGCAACGTAGCTGGCCCTGGCCGGTGATTGAGCGGCGCGCCTCGCCCGATGGACCGCCTCTGCGCACGCTGCAGGTGTTGTGGGTGGGTGACCCGCAGCCTGGACGCTCCTATGCCCTGCGCACGGTAGTCCAACAGACCGTAAACGATCGGCTGACCTACACCGAACAAGGGTTCACAGGCTCTGATGGCAGGATCGAGATCTTCGGGGCGAAGGAAGGGGCGCAGTTGTTGGTAAACACCCTCGATCGCAGCGTGCAGGCTCGCGTGCCTGTGTCGTCGTCGCAGATCATCACGCTGACCCTGAATCGGCCCACATTCCTGGCCGCGGATGTAGCTGCCTCCCCGCCCTGGCAACTGCATCTGAGTCCACAGGCCGATGGCCAAGGGGTGCGCATTGAGGTGATGGGTGCCGCCCAAAACGAGTTGTGGGCCGAGTACACGTTGCCGGGCCGAGAGCCGGAGCGCCTGAGGCTGGTGCCGGCTGGAGAAGCGCTGGTGGTCACCTTGCCGATGGATTTGCGCTTTCGGGCCAGCGGGGCGGTGACGATCCTGGGCGCGGATGGTCAGCCGGTGGGGCCTCATCTCAGTGCTGTCTTTGCCGGCCGTGGGCTGGCCGCGCCAGCGCCGGCGGACGTCTACTCGGCCGACGGCCGGCTGTGGCTGCACCTGCCCGAGGGGGGCGTCATGCAAGACACCTTTGTGGTGGTGAGCAGTTTCGGCGCTTTGTCTGGGGATTGGCCCGCGGGGTGGGCGCCGGCCGGGCCCGCCTATGCGGTGAGCTATCCGCCCGGCCAGCCGGCCCCCATCGGGCGGGTCCGTCTGCAGCCGGATCCGGGCCAGTTAGCGGCCGTACCCATTGCCCAGGTAGTTCTGTTGGGGCAAGCGGACGGCGAGGCAGCGTGGGTGCCGCTGGAGGTGACCTACGATGAGGAGCAGGGGAGCGTGTCGGCTGAGTGGGGTGAGGGGATGCTGGCAGCGGCCTGGCCGGCGCCAGCGGTGAAGCGGGCTTATCTGCCGCTGATCCGGCTGGAGTAACCCTACACTTCTGCTTTTTTTCCGCCTCTCCGCACGAATAGGGGAAAACGGAGCTACCCTGGCGGGAGGGGTTGTAGAAAACCTGTTGCGGAAAGGTAAGGGGTCGGTGGATAGGGGTACATTTTCAAAAAAAGCGCCATTCCGGGGTCGGAAAGTGTCAGATTCGCGAGCCGAATTACGTCTTAATATCAGAAGCGTCTATCCTAGAACGTTGGATCTCAACCGAATCAAATGAGCAGCGGACCGAAACTAAGCAACTGCCAAAAACCTGAGTCCGTGCAACCTTGTAGCACTCCCTTACCATGCACTATTGCTTGTCGGAACGTTTTGCTGACCGAGAGGAAAGGTTGATCTCTTGCCGATTTCATAGTAGAATCCAAAAGCTAAGTAGTTCTCCTCAAGTGGATATACAGCCAGTTTGTCCTTCGCTGTTCACTTCTGGTCACACCATGCTGGCTGTTTGATGGAGCCAGGAGAGCGGGCCATGTCCACGCCCCGGTATTGGTTGGAACGACTCTGGGCAGTCCTCGCTTTGGTATTGTTAGTGACTTTGTTGCCACTGCCGGCCACTACAGGGCCGCCAGCGGCGCCCCCGCAAGGCTCCGGCCACCTGATGATTGTAGACGGTATCCGTCTTTCCCCGAGCGCCCCGCGCGTCGGCCAACTGGTCACGGCTACCTTTCGCCTGCGCAACGAGACCGGACGGGCGGTGACCATCCGTCGGTTAGTGGCCGGGGCGCTCGGCCCCAACGCCTGCGCCCGCAACTGGGATGCCCCACACGCCGATTTCCCGGCGGTTGAGAACCTCACCCTTCGTCCTGGCCAGGAGTACGTCTACCGACAGAGCCGAACCTTCCCTGCCGCCGGTGACTACTTCGTCGAGCCGGTGATGCAGGACACCCAGGGCCGCTGGGGCGGCATCCGTCCCTTCCCCCGAGTCTGGTTCAACGTGGCCGATGCGCGGGGGAATGTACCGCGGCCGGAGTGTCTGATCGTGAGCGATGGGCTGAGGCTGTCCAGGACCACGGTGACCGCGGGCGAGGAAGTAGAGGCCAGCTTCACCCTGCGCAACAACAGCCAGCAAACGGTCGTCATCCGGCGGCTGGTGGCGGCGGCGCGCGGGCCGGGTGGGCAGAGCCGGGGATGGAACGCCCCCAACGTGGACTTCCCTGCCGTGACGGACATCACTCTGCAGCCGGGGCAGGAGTACCTCTACCGCCAGCGCCGCACTTTTGGCCTGCCAGGGGACTACTTCGTGGAGCCGGCCTATCTGGGCACCGACAACAAATGGCACGGCATCTGGCCGTGGCCGCGCCGTCCCTTTCCCGTAAGCTGTCCGGAGCTATCCCAGGGCGTGCAACGCTGTCGCGGCGATGGCTATGAGCTGATCGTGGCCGACCTGATCCATCCGGCCGTCAGCGTGCGCGTGGTGACGGCCCATAACTGGACCGATCCAGAGGTCTTCCGGGCCCAGACGGTTCAAGAGATGATCAAGGATCCGGCCGTGAACCCCGGCTGTCCGGTCGTGGCCGGCGTCAACGGCGGCTACTTCGGGCCGGGAGAGCACAATTCGGAAGGGTGGACGGTGGTCGCCGGCGAGGCCCGGCGTGATATACGGGTCAAGGTGCGGGTCGCCCCAGACTATCCGCCCCAGCACTGGCCCTCGCTGGTGATCACGCCTGATGGCCGGGCTCGCATCGGCCACTACCTGTGGCGCAGCACTCCGGCACGGGAGGTGGTGACGGCGGGCCCCGTTTTCATCAAGGATAGCCAGGTCCTGTCGCTTTCCGACGTGGCTACTTGCAGAGACCAGCGACTGCCGGAGCGGTATTGTCGGGATCGCTTCAGCCAGTCGGCCGTGGCCGTAAGCCGTGACGGCCGCCAGCTATACCTGTTGGTGACCCAACCGCGGACCCTCTCCCAGGTGGCGGAACTGCTGGGGCCGCGCGGCCTGGGCGTCTGGGCGGCCATGAAGTTGGATGGCGGGTCCAGTGCCCAGCTCGTGTATTGGGACCGAGGTGCTCTGCGCCCCTTCGTCCCCCAGGGCGGCGGGCAGCCTGTGACGGATGCGATCTTAGTTTGTTCTCGCCGTTAGAAACGGCTAGATTCTGAAGGAGGTTCCCATGTACAGACCCCTAGTTTTCATCGCTATTCTCGTGGTGTTGGTCGGCGCGATTGGGTGCGCCGACCTGAGGTCTATAGGCCAGGTCATGGCTACCCGGACGATCGACTCACTGGTTCAACTGATCGGCGAAGCAGAAGTTCAAAGGCAGAAGGTGATCAACGCTGTAGATGAAGCGAGGGCCGAGATCACCCGCCTCCAACGGGTCGAGGCCGAAAGCACGGTGAAGGCTGAGATGCTTTCAGAGAAGTTAGAAGAGCTGAAAGCCAATAAGGAGGAATTACGGGGGAGGCTGCTCCAACTCGCTGATCTCATCGAAGCCGGACAGCCAATTACCCTCACTGATGGGACAACTCTCACCATCCCCGATCTCGTCAGGCACGCGGAGCGCGCAAAATCGCAGTTTGAGCTGCTCAATCAAAAGATTGCCATCTACCAAAAGAGTATTGACTTGCTGATGGCCACAGCGCAAGAAGCTCATGCGCGATGGATTGAGGGCAAAACCGCCGTTGCCGAGTTGGAAGCGCAGCTTGAATTGTTGGATGCCCAGATTGCGGCTCTTAAGCTGTACCAAGAACAGCCCGAGATATCCAGAGCCACAGCCTCATATCAGGACGTGATCTCCGAAGCTCAGCGAATCATGAACGAGACGTTGGAGAAACTTGAACTAAGACGCAGAGTCTTTGAGAAGATGAGCGAGCTGCAAGCGGCGGAAAGCGAGCAAATCCAATCGCAATTTGACCTGCTTGAGCTTGACTTGAAGTCCAGCGAAGATTTGGTCTCTGAGCTCCGTTCCCTCGCAGGTCAGTAGAGGTGAGGCTGCCATGAGACGCCTGATCCTTGTTGTGGTTTTGGTAGTGTTAGCAGCCAGCGCGGCCGCTTACTTCCTGTATGGACCTGCCACCATTAAGCGCATGGTCGTTGAAGCCGTCGAAGATCGTGTTATTGATCTCCTTGGTCTACCCCTGTCCCCAGCCAGAAGGCTCGAGCGGGCCAGGCTCGTGGTGGAAGAGCAACAGGCGATATTACAACGGCGGTTGGTGCAGGTGGCGGAGGAGATAGTGGCATCGGAAGAGTTTCAGCAGCAGCTAGAAGCAATGACAGCTCAGTTGAAGAATTCGGATCGTTCGCCTGAGACAGAGGTACTGCTGGCCAAGCTCGAGCTGTTCCAAACATATAGACGACAATGGAGGCGATTGGCAGAGTTGCAGCGCAAGATAGACCAGGGTATCGTTGCTGCTCAGATCGCAGAGGTGGCGGGTTCGACTGAGCTGGTCGATGAGATCGTGCGACAGGTTGAAACCGAAATCAGGTACACGAAGTATCTCCTGGGGCCAGAACCCGAGCCGATCTTGCTGCCGAGCGTGTCTCCAACCACCGATCTTACGCCTGCTTCTCTTATCACGCCTACTGCGACATCGCGGCCGGAAAGGAAAGAGCGTTTACCACCGCGCTGAGTTTCGGCGCGCTTTACGGAATAGGGGTTGGAGTTCTTTCGTCTTGACAGATGCATGGTTCCCATTCTCGTGGAGGTGATGTTATGTCCCAAGCCATTGCCAATCCCGAAGATTTGCGCCGCTTCTCGGCCGAGTTGAAGCAGTTCAACGCGCAACTGCGCGAGAGCATGGCGCGCCTGCAGGGCCAGTTCGTCCGC
>DAOUAJ010000007.1:0-2922 GCA_034433615.1 Anaerolineae bacterium
ATGATCCCCTGCACCGCCACCACGTCGGCCCGCGTGCGCAGCTCGCCGCTCCAGGCCGGCAGGCTGAGGAAGGAGAGGTTGACCATGGTGTAGGCGTTGCGGCTGAGCAGCTTGAACTGGGCCACATGAAAGCCGGCCACCACCTGTTCGGGCGCACCTGCAATATTGAAATCCTCCTCATCTTTCCAGGCTGCTTCGATGTACTTCAACCAGGTCTTGCTGAAGAGGAGCACATAAATCACGTCAAGCTTGAGCGATGTTTCGGAGGAAATCAGAGATCGGAAACCGTCAAACACATCTTTATGGGCACCGAGTGACAGGTTGAGTGGCGCAAGTACATACACTTTCCAATCCGCCTTATCCCAATCACGTTGGGTAGGGTTCCTGAGTGGAGGCCGTACCAGTTGAGGTGCAGCGCAACGCCACATCCCCAGAGCCTTCAAGTATTCAAGCAGCCAGAAGTCCTCCAGGTTTTGGCGTGTATCGAGTGCGTTGGCCTTCGGTTTGTTTTGCCCCTGACCCTGCATCGGATTGAGCGCCTGCGAGCAAGTGATGTTGACATCATCTAGGGTTGCATCTGCATGGCTACGCCAAGCCTGGCTAATTGCTTCAACAGCTGCGTCTGTAGAGGCGAACAGACTCAAGATTGCAGTCAGCGAATGGTGAAGGCCAGCACGGTGCCTCTCCCACCGCATGACCATCTCATTGTAGGACTGAAATCCGGTCTTGGTGGGGTTGGTGTTGGTGACCTGAACGTTACGGTGGCCGATGAATTCTAGCACGCGATAGTCTGGTCGGGGTGGATCCACTTCTTTGCCTCGAGTTTCCTCGTCAGCCTGAACATATCGGAAGAAATCAGTACGTTCCTCATCCCAGTCCCTGACCATCAGCAGGCCATCAGGGACCTGCATGTTCCTACGCCTCACGAAGGGCAGTGGGGCGAAATAGAAACAGGCCTTGCACCACTCCTCTCGCACCGGCTCGCTCAGGCGCACCAGATAGTGCCCGCCGCCGTCCTCCACCGTGATCTGCCAGCGGCCGGTCGGCCCCTTGACCTGGCGAAAGATGTGGTCGAGCAGAGCCGCTAACCCGTAAGCTACCAGCACGTCGCTGTAGGTGCCGGTGCGCTTGGGGACGTAATAGGTGTTCTGATACATCAGCTTTCCTCCTGTGAAAGACCGTCGCACAGGCGCAAAATGCGCACGATGAAAAAGTACTGGAACCACCAGGCCCAGTCCCCTTCGGGCGGCGCAGCGGGCAGATGCTTGCGCACATGAGGCGCTTCTTCTTCCTGCCGCAACCACTGCGCCCAGGCCCGCCAGCTCTCGTCGCCCACGGCCGCCAGCGCCTGGGCCACCGTCTCTTTGGCCTGGGGGTGCAGACGATAAGGCTTGGCGTCGTCCAGGCCGGGACTGTGGTGACGGGCAATGGCCGCAAAGGCTGCGCGATAGAGGCCGGGACAGCGGCGGCCGTCCAGCGCCTCGTGGAGCAGCCGGGCCGAGGCCGAGGCGCCTTCGCCGGCGTGGGTTCCCGGCTTGTAACGCCGCACTTTCCTTTGCGCCTCCTCATGGACCGGGTTGCCGCGCTCGTAGTGGGTGTGGGCCACCAAGAAAGACGGCGTGCCTTCGCCAATGGCCTCCTGGTACTTCGTCGCAAAGCGTTGCCAGTCAACGCTTAGCTTGCCCACATCGTGGAGCGCCATGCTCAGCCGCACAGCTCGTTCTAACAGGCCTACCGGCAGGCGCCAGCTCTCATCCGCCTGTTCGGCCAGGCGCCGCGCCGGCCAGGCCAGCCGGCGCCGCAGTCGGCCGTCGGCGATGGGTGTGTCCGGCGCCAATCTGCCCTCCAGGATGCGCCGCATGCCGGCGATATGCTCCGGGTAGGATTCGAGCCGATAGCCGGCATAATCAGGCCGCTCTCGGCGGCCGATACGCTCCGGAGAGCGATATGCGCCCGTGGAGGCCTCGCCCAGCCGCAGGCCGCGCTCAGGATCGTAGGCCGCCAGTAGGGGATGAACGGCGAAGATCAGCGAGAGCCCGATGTCCTCGCTGCGCTCTGCCTCCAGCCACTGATAGGCGATCTCCTCGCCCTCTTCCCCCCTGGTCACGGGATAGCGCACCGCCCACTCCAGTCCCAGCGCCTCCTGCAACTGCCTGAGTTCCTTGAGCCTGCCTCGTAGCGTGCCGTGCCAGAGCGAAATGCCCTCGAAACGGTACGGGCTCTCGTCGCTTAGGCCATAGGGCGGCTCGCAGACGATGACGGTGCGGCTATCCACCTGGCGGATCAGCTCCGGGCGGGCGCTGGCATCTCCGCGGATCACCGCGTTGGTGATGCGCTCCCACAGGCGAGCCTCCCCTTCCCGCATTCCCTGCAGCATGATTACATCGGCTTCGCCGTGGGCCTGGTTGATCACCTCCTGCTCGGCGGCGAAATCCAGCACGGCGCCGTGACGCTCACGGAAGGCCTGCCACGAGCGGTCACACACGGCGACCTCCAGCTTGCTGCTACCGTACGGCGCATAGTTCGGCTCGCCGTTCTCTTTGGCCGGCACCGGATAGACGAGGACGCGTCCCTGCTCGCCTGGGTAGCGGGCGCAGCGGCCAGCGCGCTGCAGCACGCTGGCTGCCGGCGCGATCTCGGTGTGCAGCGTCTGGCTGCTGATGTCTAACCCCACCTCGACCACCTGGGTGGCGACGACGATCAGGGAAGGCCCCTGGTCATCCGCCAACCCCTGGGGGTTCCAGAGCGACTGCAGCAACGCCTCTTTCAACTGGCGGTGCGGTCGCTCGAAGCGACTATGAAGTAACATGACCCAAGGGCTATCCTCCGGGCCGGCCTTCAGCCGCTCTCGCAGGATCTGCACGCCTTGGGCAACCGCATCGTCCCAGGCTTCCCCGCGCCGGCCGCGCAGTGCCTCGTAGA
>DAOUAJ010000008.1:0-3946 GCA_034433615.1 Anaerolineae bacterium
GGCCCGGGAGATCAGGGACAAGGGCATCCGGGCGATCGCCGTCTCCAGCGTCTTCTCGCCAGTCAACCCGGAGGACGAGACCTGGGCCGCCGCGATCCTTCAGGACGAGATCCCTGACGCCAGCATCACCTGTTCCCACGAGATCGGCCGCATCGGGCTGCTGGAGCGGGAGAACGCGGCGATCATGAACGCCTGCCTAAGGGACCTGGCCCGGCGCATCGTCACATCCTTCCGGCAGGCCCTGGCCGAGATGAACATCCAGGCGCCGTTCTACCTGAGTCAGAACGACGGCACCCTGATGAGCGCCGAGTTCGCCGAGAAGTACCCCGTCTTCACCTTTGCCTCCGGGCCCACCAACAGCATGCGCGGCGCGGCCTTCCTCTCCGGAGCGAAGGAGGCCATGGTGGTGGACCTGGGTGGCACGACCTCCGACGTCGGGATGCTCGTCCACGGCTTCCCGCGTGAGGCGTCGGTGGCGGTGGAGATCGGCGGCGTGCGCACCAACTTCCGCATGCCCGACGTCTACTCCTTTGGCCTGGGTGGCGGCAGCCTGGTGACGCGTGATCCGCTCAAGGTCGGCCCGCAAAGCGTGGGTTACGAGTTGACGACGAAGGCCTGGGTTTTCGGCGGCGATGTGCTGACGGCCACCGACATCGCCGTGGCGGGCGGGCTGGCGGACATCGGCGACCGCAGCGCGGTGCGCTCCCTGGATGGCAGCTTCGTGCGCGAGGCGCTGGAGCTGATGCAGCGGATGGTGGAGGCCGCTGTAGATCGCATGAAGACGAGCGCCGAGCCGATCCCGGTGATCCTGGTGGGCGGGGGAACCATCCTGGTCTCACGCCCCGTCGCTGGCGCCTCCGAGATCGTTAAACCAGAGCATTTCGCCGTGGCCAACGCCATCGGCGCGGCCATCGCCCAGGTCGGCGCGGAGACCGATCGCATTTTCTCCCTGGCGACCACGTCGCGAGAAGAGGCGCTCAACCAGGCTAAAGAAGAAGCGATTGCCAAGGCGCTGGCGGCCGGCGCGGCCAAAGAGACCATCCAGATTGTGGACGTCGAAGAGGTGCCGCTCACCTATCTGCCCAGCAACGCCACCCGCATCCGGGTCAAAGCAGTAGGCGCTCTCAAGCTGGAATAGCCTGGAAATGGGTAAGGAGAGGCCTGGAGGGGTTTCTTCTCCAGAAAATTCTATTTTTCAGCTCTTTACCTGCCTTCCCCGGCCCAGGTCTTCTGGATCAGGTTGAGGATAGGCAGGTCAAGGCCTAATGAAAGTGAAGAGTCGGATGTGGAGGGGGGATGAGGGACTCGACATGGATGCTGGCCATTGAAGACCTGGAGTCCATTGCGATCGGGGCGGGGATCCTGGGCACCGGCGGAGGCGGCAATCCGTACCTGGGTAAGCTCCGCACGCGTTGCCTGCTGGAAGAGGGGCGCCGCGTTTCCATCATCCCGCCTGAGGATCTGCCGGACGACGCGCTGGTGATCACCGTAGGCGGCATTGGCGCCCCGACGGTGGGCGTGGAGAAGCTCGAACGGGGCGATGAGGAGGTGCGCGCGCTGCGAGCTCTCGAGACGTTTCTGGGCCGGCGGGCTGATGCCCTCATCTCGGTGGAGATCGGCGGAGGGAACTCGGTGGCCCCGCTGATCGCGGCCGCTCAAGTCGGCCTGCCTGTCGTGGACGCCGACGGGATGGGGCGCGCCTTCCCCGAGATCCCCATGACCTCGTTCTTCATCTACGGCGTGGATCCCACACCGGCCGTGCTGTGCGATGAGAAGGGCAACGTCGTCCTGTTCGATCGGGCGCAGGATGCCCGCACACTCGAACGCCTGGCGCGTTCGGTCACGATTGCGATGGGGTGCACGGCCACCTTTGCCATGGCCCCGATGACGGGCGCCCAGGTGAAACGCACCGCCGTGTGGCACACCCTCTCCCTGGTCAAGGCCATCGGCGATCGGGTGCGGGCCGCGCGGCGGCACGGGCAGGATCCCATTCAGGGCATCCTGGAACTGAGCGACGGCCAGGTGATCTTTCGCGGCAAGCTCACCGATGTGGCCCGGCGCACTACGGGGGGCTTCGCCCGTGGCACGGCCACCATCACCGGGATGGATTCGTACGCCGGCCAGGAGATGCTCATCGAGTTTCAGAACGAGAACCTGATCGCCTGGGTGCGGCAGGGGAGCCAGGGAGCGGGGGAGCAGGGGAGCGGAGGAGCAAGGGAGCAGAGGAGCGGGGGAGAATCACCCCTGCACCTCTGCACCCCAGCACAGGGGGCATCCCAATACAGTGAGGTCCGGGCTACTGTCCCCGACCTGATCTGCATCGTGGATGACGACACGGGCGAGCCGATCACCACGGAGCTTCTACGCTATGGCTTTCGCGTGACGGTGTTGAGCATCCCGTGCTCGGATAAGTTACGCACGCCAGAGGCGCTGGCGGTGGTCGGCCCCCAGGCATTCGGTTACCAGGTGGAATATCATCCCTTGCCCAAGCGGAAGGGAGGAGGCATTATCTGAGACCTCGGAGGACTGTCCTTCCCAGGAGGAGGCGTTTTATGAGAAAGTTGGACGTTCAGAACGTGGAAGACCTGGCCCTGGGAGCTGCTGTGCTGGGCACCGGCGGCGGGGGCGATCCCTACATCGGCAAGCTGATGGCAATCCACGCCATTGAGAAGTATGGCCCGGTGACCCTGCTTTCTCTGGACGAGATCGGCGACGAGGATCTGATCGTGCCCGCCGCCATGATGGGGGCTCCCACCGTCATGGTGGAGAAACTGCCTCAAGGAGACGAGGTGACCAAAGCGTTTCAGGCTTTGGAAGATTATCTAGGCAAGAAGATCAACGCCACCATGTCCATCGAGGCGGGAGGGCTCAACTCGACCATCCCGATCACGGTGGCCGCCCGGCTGAGGTTGCCGATGGTAGACTGCGACGGCATGGGCCGCGCCTTTCCTGAGATCCCCATGGTGACCCATACCATGTACGGTATCTCGGCCACGCCGTTCGCCATGGCGGACGAGAAGGGGAACAGCGCTATCCTGAACACCATTGACAATCATTGGACGGAGAGGCTGGCCCGCAGCATCACGATTGACATGGGATGCACCGCCCTCATCGCCTGCTACGCGGCGACCGGTCGCCAGCTCAAGGAGTGCAGCGTGCCGGGCACCATCACGCTGGCGGAGCGCATCGGGCGTACCATCCGGGAGGCACGTCATACCAACCGCGACGTGATCGCGGCTGTGCAGGAGGTCACCGGCGGTTTTGAAATCTTCCGCGGTAAGATCACGGACGTGCAGCGGCGGACGGAGACCGGCTTCGCGCGCGGGGAGGCCACCTTCGAGGGGATGGACGGATATGCTGGCCAGCGCATGAAGCTCCATTTCCAGAACGAGCACCTGGTAGCGGCGGTGGATGGCCGGATCGTTGTCACCGTCCCTGACTTGATCGCTGTCCTGGACGCTGAGACCGGCCAGCCCATCACGACGGAGAGCCTGCGCTACGGCTTTCGGGTCGTGATCCTGGGCATCCCGTGCCACGAGAAGTGGCGCACGCCGGCCGGCCTGGCCCTGGTGGGCCCGCGCTACTTCGGGTATGACACGGACTACGTGCCGGTGGAAGTGCGCTATGGGCGTTAAAAGGTCCCGAGATCGTTGTTCATCAGGGTGGACGAGGGCATTGCTCTCGTCCACTGATCGTTTACATGCGTGGGATCGGATTGTACAACACCCTCTTTGCGGTGATCCTGGCCAACTCCGTGTTCAACCTGCCATTCGCCACCTGGATGGTGCGCGGCTTTCTGCTGGCCATCCCGCAGGAAATCGAGGAGGTGGCTTTCTTGGATGGCTGCAGCCGCATGGGGACCCTGTTCCGCATCGCCGCGCCGCTGTCGGCGCCGGGGCTGATCGCGGGAAGTAAAACCAGAGTAGGGTAAGGCGCGCAGCGGGGG
>DAOUAJ010000009.1:0-6649 GCA_034433615.1 Anaerolineae bacterium
CCACCGCCGCCAGCCAGCAAGCTCCACCGCAGGCTGAAGCCAGGCGAAATTTGAGCCAGGGCCACGCTACCCAGCAACAAGGCTCCCAGCAAAGCCAGGAGGGGCAAGGATAGCTTGCGCCGGTTCATGATCATCCACTCTTTGCCGGAGGCCGGCGGAACGGGCGACTTATGGCGCCTCTCCGAGGAGATAACGGATCACCGCACCCTTGATTTTGAGGTTGCCGCCATCCCACGCCGGGCAAAAGGCATATATCAGGTAGCTGTACGCCAGGTTGTCAATGGTTGCGCTGGAGATGGTCGTGTCGGTTTCGCTCATGTATCCAGGAGCGCCCGAGGAGGAGACCCGGGCCATGGTCGAGTAGCCGCCGCTCATTCCTTGCAAATCCAAAGACACGGTCATGTCGCTGCTCGAGGTGTCGTAGAAAAAGACTCTGAATTCGGTGACCACAGCTCCGTGGGGCAGGTGGACGGGGGCCACGAGCGCGCCACTGCCGGAGATGATGTAGGCGCCACCGTTGCCATAGGTGTTGAAGTAGTCCACGTTGCTGCCGGGGACAAAACCTTCACCCCCGACGACGAAGTACTGGGTGCGAGGAGATGTGTAGATAATCCTGGGCACTGTCAACGGGCCGCTCATCGTGTCGCCACTGGCGTTAACGAAACGGCCGTCGGATTCGCCCTCGGTGTAGTAGCGGTCGTCATGCAGGTGGTTGGTGGGCGCAAAGGCACTGGCATCCTGGCCGTCCAGCTTGTCGGCGTCCAGGCCGGAGCCAGGCCCATCGTTGCTGAGGACTGTGGGCACGATTTCGTCGTCACGTGCGATGGCGGGGTCAATACGCGGCGCGGCCACCGTGCCTGAGGTAATCTCCGCGCCGCTATGTTCGTGGACGGCGCGCGCGAAGGCACCGGGGGGAAAGCCACCCAATTCGTTGGCCTGATTGGCGTGCTGACTGTGCAGGGCGTAGGGGCTGTGGGCGATGCGCTGGCGCGGCGTGGCTTCAGGGTCGGCACCAACAGTCACTCCCAGCCACAACGCCTGGCCGTTGAAGATGCCCGGGTCCAAAGCGGCTGTATCGCCCAACAGGACACTGAACAGGCCGTTGGTCACGGCCACACTTTTGGTCTCTGACCAAAGGGGGTTACCTCCAGTTTCCACGTTGTAGATGCAGCCAACGTCATCGTCTCCGCCCCGCCTGTCGGCTTCTACTGGCCGCCGGGGCATCTGTACCTGTCGCTGGTGCTAACATTTGACTGACCTTAGCATCAAATGGGTCAATTTGGGCGAGAGATTGAATTGCTCACGTCTGGCGACGTGTGCTCCACCTCCTCCAAGAGCGGTCTTCACAGCCCCGATCGTACCAAATAGCGCCAATAAGACCTCCGGGGTCTCTCCCACGCGAGCAAAGCTTGCGTCAGTGTGGGGGATGCGCTATAATGACAATGCAGTCGTAAAGGTATATTGCCATGCTTCTGCCGATGGTGCCTACCTGGCTGAAACCGGTCGCACCCCTGGTCAGTGAAAGCGTGAAGGCCCTTGGCTTCTCTGAAGCCTGATGCAATCCTGACGCAAAGGTGACTGGCACTTATCAAGTGCTGGTCACCTGAAATCGGTAAGTATAGGGATGAACCTGATGATGACGCTTCCCGGCCCCGACCGATGTTAACATCCTTCACTTCTGGCGCTGATCCGCCAACGCCTAATCCTTTAGCAAATTGAGCCGTGGGTCGTATGGAAAGGACGCCTCATCGGCTCTTTTCATGCCAGGTTTCGCGCATCTTTTGTGTAGGAGGTGTCCAAGAGCCAATTCGAGCGTGTTCTTTTTCTGGCGATGTTCGGTTAGTGACCATCGCTAACCCTACAGACAGTGAGGAGGCTAAACATGCAGAAGCGACTTTTCTCGCTCATGACCATTCTTGTCGTCTTGTCGCTGGTGGTGACCGCGTGCGCCGGTCCCCAGGCACCTACGCCGGCCCCGGAAGTCCCCAAGGCCGCCGAGCCGACGCCCACGCCCGTACCCGAGAAGCCCACTCCGACACCGGCTCCTGTCGCGGCCGCGTTGGGGAGCGAGGGTAATCCCATCAAGCTCGTGTGGGTGCCCTCCGGCGATACCCAGCAGATCCTGGCCGGGGCGGAGAAGCTGGACGCGCTGCTGACCAAGCAGGGTATATACGTGAAATCCTCCGTGGCCACCAGCTACGCAGCCGCCATCGAAGCGTTGTGCGCGGGCCAGGTAGATGCCGCCGCCCTGGCTACCCTCTCCTACGTCCTGGCCCACGATAAGTGCGGCGCCGAGGTCATCGTCAACTCCATCCGCCGCGGCAGTGCCACGTACAACGGCCAGATCATCGTCCGGGCGGACAGCGGCATTAACACCGTGGCTGAGCTGAAGGGCAAGAAGTTCGCCTTCACCGACCCGGCCTCTACTTCGGGCTACCTGTACGCGGTGGCGTTGCTCAAGGCCAACGGCGTAGACCCGGCCAAGGACCTGGCGGAGGCCGTCTTCGCGGGTTCTCACAACGCGGCCGCGCTGGCGGTGTACAACGGCCAGGTGGATGCAGCAGCCACCTACGTAGACGTGCGCAGCAGCCTGGAGACGACCTTCGCTGACATCAAGGACAAGACGAAGGTCATCGCCCAGACCGAGCCCATCCCCAACGATACCATCACCGTGCGCAAGGATATGCCGGCCGACATCAAGGAGAAGTTCAAGCAAGCATTGCTGGCGGTGATGGAGACTGAGGAAGGCAAGCAGGCTGGCTACGAGATCTACGAATGGGACGGCCTGGCCGAGAGCAACGATGCCCTGTTCGAACCGGTGCGGGTAGCCGCGGCGGCGCTCGGCATCGAGTTGCAGAACTGGAAGGGGGTCAGCGTCCCTTACAGGGTCGGCCAGGTGACGGACATGGGTGGCATTGACGATAAGAGCTTCAATGCCACAGCGTGGAAGGGGATCCAGGACGCCATGACCAGGCTCGGGGTCGAAGGCAAGTACCTGGAATCCCAGCAGCAAGCCGACTATGCCAAGAACATCCAGCAGTTCCTGGGGGAGAAACTGGACCTGATCGTCACCGTTGGTTTCCTGCTGGGGGTGGATACGGCCAAGGCGGCTATCGCCAACCCGGGCCAGAAGTTCGCCATCGTGGACTACTCTTACCCCGACTGTTGGCCTGGAGCGGAGCCTGGCAAGGATTGTGGTTCGGACAAGGCGTTGGACAACGTGCTGGGCCTGACCTTCGCCACGGACGAAGCGGCGTTCCTGGCCGGGTATCTGGCGGCTGGGATGACGAAGACAGGCAAGGTCGGCACTTTTGGTGGCATCAAGATCCCGCCAGTGACGATCTTCATGAAGGGGTTCGAGGCTGGTGTCAAGTATTACAACCAGAAGCACGGGACCAACGTGGAGGTGCTGGGCTGGGAGACGGCCAAGGACGAAGGGCTGTTCACCGGCAATTTCGAGTCCACAGATGACGGGCGGCGGTTCGCCGAGTCCCTCATGGACGAGGGGGCCGACATCATCCTGCCGGTAGCGGGTCCGGTCGGCCTGGGCTCGGCGGCTGCCTGCAAGGAGCGAGGCACCATGCTCATCGGAGTGGACACCGACTGGTACATCTCTGCTCCCGAGTTCAAGGAGGTCTACCTCACCAGCATCCTGAAGAACATGGATGTGGCGGTGTTCGACGCCATCAGGGCGGTGACGAGAGGAACCTTCAAGGGCGGTACGTACCTTGGTACGCTGGCGAACAACGGCGTGGGGATCGCCCCGTTCCATGAGTTCGAGGACAAGGTGCCTGCCGAGCTGAAGGCTGAGATCGAACAGGCCAGGAAAGACCTGATCGAAGGTAAGATCACCGTAGAGGGTGTGTTAAAAGGTCAGTAACGCCGCTTTCTAGTTGGTTAACGCAGGTCGCAGGTCGCAGGTTCCAGGTTACAACTTGCGATCTGTGACCTGTGACCTGTGACTTGAGACCTGCGACCTGAGCCCTGCGACCTGGGAGAACTTCATGCCACCTGTCCTGGAACTGCATGGCATTACCAAAGCTTTCCCTGGCGTATTGGCCAACGATCACATTGACCTGACCCTGGAGGAGGGGGAGATCCACGCCCTCCTGGGCGAGAATGGGGCGGGCAAGACTACCTTAGTAAATATCCTTTACGGGCTGTACCGACCGGATGAAGGCCGCATCCTGATTCGAGGCAAGGAGGTGGAAATCCACAGCCCCAGCGGCGCTATCGCCCAGGGGATCGGCATGGTTCACCAACACTTCATGCTCGTCCCGGTCATGACTGTTACCGAGAATGTCATGCTGGGCGTGGAATCCACCCGTAGAGGAGTTTTCCTAGACCGAACCCAGGTGGCCCGGCGCATCCGGGAAATCTCCCAGCAGTATGGCTTACAGGTGGATCCGGATGCCTACATCAAAGACCTCCCAGTTGGAGTGCAACAGCGGGTGGAGATCATCAAAGTCCTCTACCGCCAGGCCGACATTCTCATCCTGGATGAGCCCACCGCCGTCCTGACCCCCCAGGAAGTGGAGGAGCTTTTCAAGGTGTTACGCTCCCTGGCCTCCCAGGGCAAGTCTATCATTTTCATCACTCATAAACTGAAAGAGGTCATGGCTTTGGCTGACCGCATTACAGTGTTGCGGAACGGCCGGGTAGTGGGCACGGTGGCTCCGCGCGAGACCACCCAGGCCAGGTTGGCGGCGATGATGGTAGGGCGCGAGGTGAACCTGGTAGTACGCAAGAAGCCGGCCTCCCCAGATGGGGTAGTGTTGGAGGTAAAAGACCTATACGTGCAGGATGAGCGCCAGAACCTGATGGTGCGAGGGGTCTCTTTTGAGGTACGGGCAGGAGAGATATTGGGTGTTGCTGGAGTGCAAGGCAATGGGCAGACGGAGCTGGTGCACGCCCTCACCGGGTTGTGTCCGGCGATCGGCGGCGAGATTCGCATCCTGGGGACGCCCATCAACCGTGCCTCCCCTCGTCAGATCCTGGAGAAAGGGGTAGCCCATGTGCCGGAGGATCGTCAACGGCACGGTCTGGTCCTCAGCTTCCCAGTTCATGATAACCTGGTACTGTGCTCGTACTATCTGCCTCCTTTTGCCAGAGGCATCGCGATTCAGGAACAATCGGTTATCGCCACAGCCTCGAAGCTGATAGAGCAGTTCGACGTGCGCACGCCCAGTGCATTCGTACCCGTGTCCACCCTCTCCGGCGGCAACCAGCAAAAGGTGATCGTGGCCCGAGAGTTCTCCCGCCCCATCAAGCTGCTCATCGCTTCCCAGCCCACCCGTGGCCTGGATGTGGGCTCCATCGAGTATATCCACACGCGTATTGTCGAGAAGCGGGACGAAGGGGCGGCTGTGCTCCTGGTCTCTCCAGAATTAGACGAGATCATTGCCCTGTCTGATCGCATCGCCGTGATGTATAAGGGCCAGATTGTAGACATCGTGCCAGCGGCGGGGGTCAACAAGGAGTATCTGGGTTTGCTGATGGCCGGGGTCAAGCCGGCCGAGGCTGTTGTAGCAGCTCCGCCGTCCCCCAGGGAGATCGAAGTTGAGCGGGTGTTCTAAAACGTAATGCGTAAAGCGTAAAACGTCGGAGGGCTGTCTTGGAAGAGGCGGAAGGGAAAACCAAGGCACGGTCGGCGTCAATGCCAGGAGCAAAGGCACTGGCTATGGCCGTGAAACGCCAGGGTTCTTGGTCCCAGGTGTTGCAAACGCTGTCAGTGCCGGTTCTGGCCGTTTTTACCGGGCTGGTTATCGGGGCCATCGTCATTGTCATCACCGATGTCACGGTGGTGGGCGCGTTTCGGAACTTCTTTCGCGCCCCCGGGGCAGCCCTACGAGCCACCTGGCAGGCGATAGCCACCGCGTATGGGGCCCTTTTTCACGGTTCCATCGGTAGCCCGGTGGAGATCTATCATGCTATCCAGGTCTATCAAGCGACAGGGGACGCGGTTCCCCTGCTCCAGGCCTTCTGGCCCATCACCGAGAGCCTGGTAGCCTCGACTCCGTACATCTTCGCTGGCCTGGCCGTTGCGCTGGGGTTTCGTTGCGGCCTGTTCAACATCGGCGCAGAAGGACAGTTCTTCATCGGGGCGTTGTGCTCAGCGTGGGTTGGTTATAGCCTGATTGGCCTTCCCTGGTTCGTTCATCTGCCCCTGGCGCTTCTGGCTGGCGCTCTGGGGGGGGCCTTCTGGGGAGCCATCCCCGGTTACCTCAAGGCCGCCACCGGAGGCCATGAGGTCGTCAACACCATCATGATGAACTGGATCGCCTTCCGCCTCAGCGATTGGTTGCTCAACGGCCCCATGAAAGCTCCCGGGTACCGGCCTATCACCCCGCAAATTGAGGCGACGGCGGCCCTGCCACGCCTGTTTCCTGCTCCTCTGCGTTTTCATGTCGGCTTTTTCCTGGCCTTGTTGGCGGCGGCAGCAGTATATTGGCTGCTGTTCAAGACCACCATCGGCTTCGAGATCCGCGCGGTGGGGGCCAATCCGGATGCAGCCCGCTACGCCGGCATCAGCATCACCCGCAACTTTATCCTGGCGATGGTACTCAGCGGCGCGCTGGCAGGGCTGGCCGGGACGAGTCAGGTCCTGGGGGTGGATCACTGGGTGGGACAGGGATTCTCAGCCGGCTAT
>DAOUAJ010000010.1:0-16756 GCA_034433615.1 Anaerolineae bacterium
CGCCTGGCCGATGCAGGGGTAGCGGCGATTGACGTGGCAGGTGCGGGTGGCACTTCCTGGAGCCAGGTGGAAATGCATCGAGCGCCGACGGAGGCGCGCCGCCGCCTGGCAGCTACCTTTGCCGATTGGGGCATCCCCACAGCGCAGGCGCTGGTGATGGTACGCAGCAGTGTCCCTGAGTTGCCGGTGATCGCGTCAGGAGGTATTCGTACGGGCATTGACGTGGCCAAGTGCCTGGCGCTAGGGGCCAGCGTAGTGGGGCTGGCATCCCCCTTCCTCAAGGCGGCGGCTATCTCGGCCGACGCGGTAATCGCCGAGGCGGAAGCGCTGGCAGCCGAGCTACGCGTGGCCATGTTTTGCGCGGGAGCGGGGAACGTGTCTGCGCTGCGCGAGCCAGGCCGGCTGCTCAAAGTGGAGGGAAAGGAAAAATGATGTTAACCCAGGCCATGGCGCGCCTGTTGCCGTTGATCGAGGAGGCTTTGCGCCAGGCGCTCGCCTCGCCAGGCCCGATGCTGGATGTTCATTACGGGATGATGGCCTATCATCTGGGCTTTGTTGATCATGAGTTGCGCCCGGCTTTAACGAACGCTGGTAAGCGCATTCGCCCGCTGCTCTGCCTGTTGGTCACTGAGGCAGCCGGTGGGACCGCCTCCCAGGCCTTGCCGGCCGCCGCGGCTCTGGAGTTGCTGCACAATTTCTCTCTGATCCACGATGATATTGAGGACAGATCCCCCACGCGGCGGCACCGGCTGACGGTGTGGAAGGTGTGGGGAGTGCCTCAGGCCATCAACATAGGCGATGGTATGTGCGCTCTAGCTCACCTGGCACTGTTGCGTTTGCGAGAACAGGGGATACCGGCTGAGATCATACTCGATGCTGCCCGCGCTTTTGATGAGGCATGTCAGGCGCTGACCGAGGGACAGCACCTGGACATGGCGTTCGAAGAGCGCGCACAGGTGAGCGAAGAAGAATATTTGCACATGATCGCAGGGAAGACGGAGGCCTTGCTGGGACTCTCTGCCGAGTTAGGTGCTCTGGTGGCCGGCGCTTCTCCTTCGGTTCGAGCAGCCTATCGCCAGTTCGGGCTGGCCCTGGGGCGGGCTTTTCAGATCCAGGATGACATCCTGGGTATCTGGGGCGATGAAGCGGTCACCGGTAAATCGGCCCAAAGCGACATCCTGAGCCGCAAGAAATCGTTGCCGGTGGTGCACGGGCTGGCCCAGGAGAGCGAGGCAGGGCGAATCCTGCGAGCCATCTATGCCCGGCCGGAGATTACGCCTGCGGATGTGCCGGAGGTGTTGCGTTGGCTGGAAGCGGCAGGAGGCCGTCTTTACGCCGAGGCCATGGTGCGAGAGGCCCACGCTTGCGCCCAGGCCGCGCTGGACGCAGCGCAGCCGCTGGAGCCGGCGGCCTCTGCCCTGCGCGAACTGGCGGACCGGCTGGTCAAACGCGTTTACTGACAGAGGATCACCCCTTCAGCATAGGAGCAAATCCATGAGCCTTACTCCAAAGGAGCGAGTGATCGCTCAGATCCACCATCAGGAGACCGACTTTATTCCCTACACCATCGGTTTCGAAGGGGGAGTCGCCGAGCGGTTAGACGCTTATTATGGCAGCGATGCCTGGCGAGGCCTGATTGACAACGCGATCCGGCATGTGCCCGTCCCTAATCTGGTCGTGGATGAGAGCGCCGGCCCCTGCTACACCGACCCGTTCGGCACCACCTGGCGCGTCGACCGCCGCCCCTTCCATCTGGTCGAGCCCGCGTTGAAGCGCCCCTCGCTGGAGGGCTTCACCTTTCCCGATCTGGACACGCTCTTCACGCCGGCCTGGAAGGAAAAAACCCTGCGCTTCATCGAGATGCATCGCGACCATTTCCTGGTTGCCGGCTTTGGCTTCGGCCTTTTCGAGCGCACCTGGACGCTGCGCGGCTTCAACGAGGCGCTGACGGACGCTGCCGGCGATCCCGATTTTTATGATGAGCTGGTCGAGCAGGTAGCCGATCACCAACTGACCATCATCGAGCGGCTGCTGGAGTTGCCGGTGGACGGGATCATGTTCAGTGATGATTGGGGCTATCAACAAGGGGTCTTGCTGGGGCCTGAGCGCTGGCGCCGCTTCTTGAAGCCGCGCCTGGCTCGCATGTACGCTCGCGTCCACACGGCGGGCAAGTATGCTCTCAGCCATTGCTGCGGCAGCATCGCGGACATCATGCCCGACGTGATCGAGATCGGCCTTGACGTGCTGGAGAGTGTGCAGCCCGAGGCTGCGGCGATGAATCCCTACGAGCTGAAGCGCCGCTACGGTGCTCATATCACCTTCTGGGGCGGCCTGGGGTCGCAGTCCACCATCCCTTTCGGAACGCCAGGCGAGATCAGGGCCGAAGTCGCCAGGCTGTGCCGCGAGATGGGACGGGGCGGTGGCTATATCCTGAGCCCGGCCAAGGCGCTCCAGCCGGAAACTCCCACGGAGAACGCGGTTGCTGTGGTGGAAGCTTTTCTGGAGCAGGCTGGTGTGACGTTGAGTAAGGATTTTGGGGGTCAACCATGAATCCTCGATCCATGTTCTTATCTTGCGCGGCTGTCCTGATCACACTGACCATCGGATGGGCCCTGGTCGCCGTGAGCGCATTCGCTGCCCCGGCGGCAGAAAATGTAGGGCAGGCGGGCGCGTTGCACATCTCCTCAGCGCCTGGTACAATTACAGGCACAATCTACTACACCGGCACGGTCACCGGCATCCACTGGGTCTGGGTGGGCGCCTTTACACCGACCCAGGGCGGCCCTCCGATCTACGCAGACATGCGCAGTGGGCCTGGTCCCTACACGCTCACCAATGTAGCTGAAGGCGTCTATAACATCATGGCCGGCATGGACGCTGATGATTCCGGCGGCCCGCCGGACCCGGCTGTGGATCCTATGGGCTTCTACGAGCATAACCCGGTGACCGTCACAGCGGGGGCCTTGATCACGGGGGTGGACATCGTCCTACTCGATCCGGCACCTCCCCCGACGGGCACGGGCAGCATCAGCGGCCGGATCAGCTACACGGGGCGCGTCACCGTGGCCCATAACATCGTTGTCGGCGCCGCCCGCCTGGGAGAGCAGGGGCCACCGGCCTACGCGACGGTGATCTCTGGTGTGGGACCTTACACGATCACGAACATGGCTGACTACACCTACACCGTCTTTGCCTTTATGGACCTGGGCGGCGACATGGGGCCGCCAGAGCCGGGTGAGCCTTTTGGTTGGTACGACCCCACAGGCGACGGTTACCCTGATCCCGTGGTCGTGAGCGGAGGCAGCCCAGTGATGGGGATAGACATCACCCTGCATGACCCGCCGCGCCCTGTCTACCTGCCCTTGCTTTTGAGGAGGTGATGGACTTGAACATACCATCTGAAACGGCACCATTGTTGGAGGTGCGGGGCGTCTCCAAAGCATTCCCAGGCGTGCAGGCGCTGGATAACGTGGATTTCGAGGCGTATCCAGGCGAGGTGGTCGCCCTCCTGGGCGAGAACGGCGCCGGCAAATCCACGCTGATGAAGATCCTATCCGGCGCCTATCACATGGATAAGGGGGAAATCTTTCTGCGCGGCCAGCCGGTGATGCCAGAGAACCCTCACCACGCGCAGGAATTGGGTATCGCCATCATCTACCAGGAATTCAACCTGACGCCCAATCAGAGTGTGGCTACCAACATCTTTCTGGGACGCGAGCCTTTCCGACAAGGACTGCCAGGCAAGTTGCGCTTCGTGGATCGTCAGTACATGCGTCAGGAAGCGTCGGTGTTGCTCTCTCGCGTGGGTGCCCACTTCTCCCCTGATGCGTTGGTGCGCGATCTCTCCGTGGCCGAGCAGCAGATGGTGGAGATCGCCAAGGCGCTGGCGGTCCGAGCCGATGTCATCATCATGGACGAGCCCACCTCTGCCCTGGGCGAGGAAGAGGTTGCCGTCCTGTTTGACATCGTCCGTACCCTGAAGGAGCAGGGGTTGGCGGTGATCTTCATCACCCACCGCCTGGAGGAAGTGTTCCGGGTAGCGGACCGGGTCATCGTACTGCGAGACGGCCGGCGGGTGGGCAGCATGCCTATCAGTGAGGCTACGCCCGACCGCATCATCTCGCTGATGGTCGGTCGCACGTTAGACGAGGTGTTTCGTAAGGGCCAGGCCCGGCTAGGCGAGACGGTGCTGGAAGTGCGCGGCCTCACCCGGCGGGGGGTGATCGAGAACGTCAGTTTTTCCTTGCGGCGCGGGGAGATCCTGGGGCTGGCCGGGCTGGTGGGCGCCGGACGCACCGAGACAGCCCGTGCCATCTTTGGGGCCGATCCACTGGACGCTGGCGAGGTCTTCATTGATGGAGAACAGGTGAGCATCACATCGCCGGAGGAGGCTGTGAAAGCCGGGCTCGCGCTGGTCCCGGAAAGCCGCCAGCAGCACGGGCTGGTGCTGATCCATAGCGTGGAACGGAACATCGCCCTGCCCAACCTGGATCGCTTATCCCGTAACGGCGTTATGGAGCGGGAGCAGATGCACACGCTGGCCCAGCGCTACGTTGACCGGCTTGACATTCGCACTCCCGATCTGGTCCAGCGAGTGATGTACCTCTCCGGTGGGAACCAACAAAAGGTCGTGCTGGCGAAGTGGCTGGCTGCCGAGCCTAAAGTCCTGATCCTGGACGAGCCGACACGCGGCATAGACGTCGGTGCCAAAGCGGAGGTGCACGCCATCATGAGCGACCTGGCTCAGCAGGGCATCGGCATCATCATGATCTCCTCGGAGATGCCCGAGATCCTGGCCATGAGTGATCGCATCGTTGTCATGTGCGAGGGTCGCGTGGCCGGCATTCTAGATCGGGCCGAAGCCACCCAGGAACGGATCATGGCGCTGGCGAGCGGCTACGCGACACGCGAGGGCGTAAAACGTGAAACGTAAAACGATTCTGTCGTAAAGCGTAATCTGCGACCGCACGTTTTACGCATTACGTTTTACTCTAGACGGGAGTTGACCATGTCTTCTTCAACCGAATCACAGACCATCGCGCGCCGGGTCTCTTTTCCTCAGGCGGCCCGTTTCCGCCGCATCTTGCTGGGACAGGAGACCGGCATCTTGTTGGTTTTGATCTTGATGGGGCTTTTCCTCTCTTTGCGCACGGATACCTTCTTGACCAGCCGCAATCTGTTCAACGTCCTGCGCGCCTTTTCCTGGATTGCCATCAGTGCGTTTGGAGAGATCCTGGTGATCATCACGGCCGGCATTGATCTCTCTGTCGGCTCAACGATGGCCCTTTCAGGGCTGGCGGCAGCCCTCGCGCTCACTTCTGGTGTGCCCATCGTGCCTGGTATCATCGTCGGCCTCCTCACCGGCGTTCTCATCGGGCTGATCAACGGCCTGCTCATCAGCAAAGCCAACTTGCCTCCTTTTATCGCTACCCTGGGGACGATGAGCATCGCTCGCGGCGTTTGCTACGGACTGACCAACGGGCAACCTGTGCGCGGCCTCCCCGAAGGCTTCAGCTTCCTGGGACAATATGACCTGCCCATCGGAGGCTGGTTGGTGCCCCTGCCCGTGATCTTAATGATCATCATCGCCATCGTTATGTCTCTTTTCCTCAGCCGCACTGTGTGGGGGTATCGCACCTACGCTCTGGGGGGCAACGAACAGGCTACCGCGCTTTCAGGCATCAACACCGGGCGCGTCAAGGTGCTGGTGTACACACTGTGCGGCTTCCTCACGGGCATCGGCGGCCTGCTGATGACGGCTCGCCTGGGGGTGGCGGCTCCCACAGCCGCGCTGGGCTACGAGCTGGACGTCATCGCAGCCGTGGTCATCGGCGGTACCAGCCTCTCCGGTGGTGAGGGCACCATCCTGGGGGTGCTGATCGGCGCGGCCATCATGCAGGTGTTGCGCAATGGCCTGGTGCTGCTGGGCTTTCCCGCCTACTGGCAGCCAGCCGCCATCGGATTGGTCATCATCGTAGCGATCACGCTGGATCGCCTGCGCAGGCGGCGGTAGGGGTGTGATGCGTGTTGAGTATGGCAGAGCATATGCAGAGAGAGACAACCTGGCATCCCCGTTGGCAGGAGGTGGAGGAGATCCTGGGCTACATCAGCCGTCTGGAGCCGTGTTCGATCATTGGGATCAGCAACGTGGGCAAGTCAACCTTGCTACGCCTGCTGTGCGATCCCAACGTGCAACGAGCTCACCTGGGTGACGCCATAGCCGGGCAATTGGCGATGGTCCACATTGACTGCAATCGCATGTTGGAGATGAGCGACCAGGGTTTTTACGAACTGGTGCTCCGCTGTGCCCTGGATCAACTGGATGGCCAGATGAGAGCGGTCAACCTGGGTGGAGAAGTTCGCTTGGCCTACGAGGCAGTAGTCAGCCCTCCCAGCCCGTTCCATGTGCCGCTCAGCTTCAACCAGGCCGTCACGACGCTGATCACCCGCCTGGGCCGCAAATTGGTGTTTCTTTTTGACGAGTTCGATGCCCCTCTGGCCGAGATAGATGGGCGCGTGTTTCTTAACCTGCGCGCCCTGCGCGATCAATACCCTGACCGTCTGACCTACGTCACAGGCACAGACCGCCGCCTGGGCGAAATCCGCAGCAGTGAGGAGGTCGGCGAGTTCAATGAGCTGTTCGCCCATCATCGCTACTACCTGGGGCCTCTGAGTGAGGCCGACGCCCGACGCTTTATCGTTGAGTTCACACAACGGGAGCCGGTCACGTTTGACGAAGCGGACATCCGGTTTATCCTGGAGTGGGCAGGTGGGCATCCCGGCCTCCTGGAGGCTATATGCCGCGAATTAGGCGCGGTGACCGGCCAGCCGGTACGGGATGCCCTGCAAGATCGTATCATCCACCGCCAGGTGGCGGAACGCCTGGCGTCCAGTCTGAACGTGCGTACGGAGTGCGCCAAAATCTGGCGGCATCTGACAGAAGAGGAACAGAGCGCTCTGCTGGCGTTGTTCGACCCCGGGCGGCACCCGGATCCCATCGGCCTGGCCTCGGTCCGGCAAAAGTTCATCTTGATCGCGAACGGCGATGAACCTTGCCTCTTCAGTCGGGCCTTCACAGAGTACGCGCAACGCCAACATCTCGTGCAGCGGCCGCAGACGCGCGGGATTGTGGTGGACGTGGACTCGGGCGAGGTCTACGTGGACGGGAGGCCGACGCCGGCCCTGACCAACCTCGAGTATCGGCTATTGTTGCTGTTGTATGGGCACATGGGCAAGATCTGTGACAAATACGAGGTCGTGGAGTCGGTGTGGGGCGAGGCTTACATAGATGAGGTAGACGACGCTCGCATCTAGAAGCTGATCAGCCGGGTGCGCCAGAAGATCGAGCCAGACCCGGCCAACCCACGTTACTTGATCACCGTGCGCGGCCGTGGCTACAAGCTGGTGGGCGGGTAAGGCAGGAGGCAGCTCGCGACCAAGCTCCTCGCCCTTTTGTTGTCAGGTTAGCGTCTGCTGCAGGTCATGCACTATTCCTCGACCGCGCGACGATGATGCTGATTGAGGCTAAGGGGCAGGGTCATCTGGCCCCGATACGGCGGGTTAAACATACCCGTGTGCAATCTGGTTAAGGAGGATAAAACGATGGCTTCCTTATTGGAGAAAGTGGATACTCTGATCCGGGCAAACCTGCACGCGCTGGTGGATCGGGCGTTGAAGGCTAATTCGTTGGCAGTCGTTGACCAGTACATCCGCCAGATCGAGGACAATCTGGAGGACCTGGAAGATGCGGCGGCGACCGTCGGCGGCCAGGTCAAGACGCTGAAGCGCAAAGTTGATGAATACGCCGGGAAGACCGCTGAGCTGGACCGCAACATTGATCTCTTCCTGAAAGAAGGGCGCGAGGAGCTGGCGGTGGCGGCTCAGAGCAAGTTCAATTCTACTCAACGCCTGCTGGAGAATTACCGTGAGCAGTTGACGCGCCAGGAGGCCGAGTACCAGAAGTTGCTGGATGCCAAGTTGAAGCTGGAGGCTCGGCTGACGACCGTCAAGCAGGAACGGGATGAGTTGCGAGCCCTGCTGGACCTGGCCAAGTCCAAAGAGGTCACGGTGCAGGCGGTCAAGTCACTGGATGATCTGGTGGGTGCCGGTGATTCGGACATCGCACGGGTGGCGGAAGGCATCCGCGCCCGTCTGGACAAGGCGCAGGCCCAGGCTGAGATGGTCGCGCAGCGCCTAGACGCCCAGATGGACGAGGTGTTGGAGCGCCATACGCTGGACGCGCAGTTGGCAGAGCGCAAAAAGCGGCTGGGATTACAGCCATAGCGGTCAGCTTTTAGCCATTAGCTTTCAGCGATCAGCTTTCAGCTTCTGGCTGATCTCATCATGGTCGCTGTGTCATTCTGAGCGACTCCCTGGCCTGACCAGCGGCTCAGGGCAGGCTGCGAGCGGGGAATCTGCTCTCTTGGAAAGTGAGAGAGGCTTCGCTCCGCAGCCTGCTCTGACGGTCAGGCAGCATGGCATTTTCATTCATGGTTGTGCCTGCGAGGACATGGATGGCTGATTGCTAACGGCTGATTGCTGACGGCTAATTGCCAGGAGCTGTTCATGAACCGGACGCGCATCATCTTCTTTGCCGTCGTGTTATTGGCGTTGGCCATTGTGGGAGCATCGCTGGCGTGGCGAGCGCTCAACCAGCCACAGCCGTTGACGGTGACACCGCGCGGCCCTATCCAGGTACGGATCATCACCGCGCTGCCGGTGGAGCCGTGGGTGCGCGCGGCAGCCCAACAGTTCGACGCGGAAAAGCACAAACTGGAGGGAGAGCTTATCCAGGTGGAAGTGATCGCCATGGATGGGCTCTCCGCACTGGGCAAGTGGGATCGGGACGAGTTTGGTGTGTTGGGCGAGCGCACACCAGACGAGTTAAGCGCAGCCGAGAAGGAGCGGCTGGCCCGCTTTCCCACCGTGTGGATCCCCGACTCTCGCTATCTGGTTGAGCTGGCCAACGCCGGGTACAAAGAGCGGCTGGGACGCGATGTCTTCCTGACCGACGGCGAGTATCGGGCGCGCCCCATCGCCATCTCTTTGTTCGCTTGGGGCATCTATGAAAGCCGGGCGCAGGTCCTGCAGGCGCGCTTCGGCGAAATCAACTGGAAAACGATCCACGACGCGGCGATTACCAGAGGCGGCTGGCCGGAGTTGGGAGGCAACCCCGAGTGGGGCTTCTTCAAGTTGGTGGTGCCTAACCCGCGCAAAAACGTGGGTGGGCTGGCCGCCATGATCGCCGCCGCTGGCGAGTATTACGAGCGCCCAGACATCTCAACGGCCGACGTGACCAACCCCGACTTCCAACGCTGGCTGGCCGAGTTAATGGGAGCAGTGACCGACGTCAGCGGTGGCAGCGCCTATACCGCCGAGGACTTTGCCCTCTTCGGCTATTCCGTGGGCGATGGCGGCCAGCTCCTGGAGAGTGACCTGCTCACCAATATGGCCGGTATCCAGACACGCTGGGCTGATCCGCTGCGCATCTATTACCCCAGGTATGTGACGTGGTTTGACTTCCCCTTCACGGTCTGGATGGGACCGGAAACCACTGCTTTGGAAAAGAACGCGGCCCTGGAGTTCGAGCGTTACCTTCTCTCGCCGGAGGTACAGCGTCAGGCTGTGACGTACGGGCTGCGCCCGGCCAGCCCGGAGGTACCCGTCATCGGAGAGGACAGCCTGTTCGTTCGCTACGAGGCGCAAGGGGTGCGCTCGGTGGTCCCCCGCACAGAGGCCATGCGCTCCCCTGATCGGGAAGTGTTGCTGGCGCTCTTGCGCTGGTTTGATCTGAACGTAGCGCAGAGGTAAGCCCATGACCCGCCGCGCGCGCAGTCTCCGATCTTCAGTCGTAGGTCGCCGATCGTCGCGCAACCTGCTCATCATCCTGCTGGCTACAGGCGTCTTGCTCCTGGCCTGTTGTGCGCTCGCCATCGGCTTATGGTTTGTGAGCCGGGAGGCCCCTGCCGTTTCCCCTGGGCCTGCGGCAAGGGCAGGCACGACGGCCGCGGTGCGCGATCCTCGCACGGCTGTGCTGACGGTGGCAGTCTCGCCGGAGAAGCAGGCCCTTTTCGAGACATTGGTCAGGCAGTTTAACGAGCAGCGGCAACGCACACCTGATGGGAAGGTCATGTCGGTCCAGGTTCAGGTCATGGACCCGCAGGCGATGGTCGAGGCGGCGCTGGCGCAACCTGCTTTCCAGGCCCTCACCCCCGATTCATCGCTGTGGCTCGATCAGCTTGACCGGGCCTATGCGGCTCAGGTGGGCGAGGGGGAGACCATCGCGCCGCGCCTGGTGGCAGACACGGTGCGTTACGCCGTCAGCCCTATCGTCATCGCCGCCTGGGAGCCGGTGGCCCGCGATCTCGGTTGGCCGGAGCGGACAGTGGGATGGCGAGACATCCAGCGCAAGGTCCAGACCGATGCGGCGTTCAAATGGAACCACGCCTCCACCAGCCACGCCAGCGGCCTGCTGGCCACCCTGGCTGAGTTCTACGCCGGCGCCGACAAGGTGCGTGACCTCACCATCGAGGACGTACAGGCCCAGGCGACGTTAGACTACGTGGCCGCCATTGAGCGTACCGTCCGCTACTATGGCGAGGGGGAGCTGGCCGTGCTGGAGCGGGCCCGCGCTGAGGGACGACGCTACCTGGATGCCTTCGTCATCCAGGAACAACTGGTCGTGCAATTTAACCTGGGAAAGCCACGCGAGCGGCTGGTGGCCATTTACCCAGCCGAGGGCACGCTGTGGGCCGATCATCCCCTGGCCCTGCTGGAGCGGCCAGAGCCCACGGCCAACCAGCGTCGCACCTTCCAGGCGTTTCGAGAATTTTTGCTCTCGCCCGAAGTGCAGAAGCAAGTGCTGGCAGCGGGGTACCGCCCGGCCGATTTGAGCATGCCGCTGGACGCTCCAGACTCGCCGCTGACGGCGGCCAATGGAGTGAACCCAGCACAGCCACATACTACACTCCAGGTCCCCGGCCCGGCCGTGGTGGACGTGGTACGCAATGTCTGGTGGTACACGAAACGGCATACCAACGTCTTCCTGATCGTGGACACCTCGGGCAGCATGGCGGGGGAGAAGCTGGAGGCCGCCCGACAGGCGCTGCGGGTTTTCCTCGATCAGATTCAAGGCGACCTGGAGCGGGTAGGGTTGATCGAGTTTTCCAGTCGGGTCAACAATGTGGAGCCGCTGGCCGAGTTAGGCCAGAACCGCAGCCAACTCCAGGAGCGGATTGATCGGCTGGAGGCTAGGGGGAACACCGCCCTGCTGGACGCGGTGCGCACTGCCTATGTTCGCCTGCATCGTCTGAACGACGTTGAACGGATCAACGCCATCGTAGTGATGACCGACGGCCGCGAGAACGCGTCCGATGTCAGCCTGGACGACCTGACGGCCGAGATTGAGCGCGGCAATCGGGAGGGGCCGCCGGTGGTGATCTTCGCCATCGCCTATGGCAAAGATGCCGATTATGAAGTGCTGCAGGCGTTGGCCAATGCCTCGGGCGGCCAGGTTCGCCAGGGCGACCTGGAGACCATCCGCCAACTCTACAAGATTCTGTCGAGCTACTTCTGACCTCAGCGCTTAGCTTTCAGCAGTCAGTTTACGGCTGATGGCTGATAGCTGAAAGCTGATGGCTGATAGCTAATAGCTGATAGCTGACTATGAGCCCTGAGAGCGCACGCAAGCAAATCGAGCGACGAGCACGCCAGGCCATCGTGCAGTACGCCCTTTTCCGGTGGGAGAGCGCGGTGGTGATTGCCGGTGCCATCCTGTTGTCCTTCTTTGTGCCGCAGCCGTTTCCCGGCTGGCCGGCCTGGGGCTGGGCAGCGCTGGCCGTGGTGGCCGAACTGCTCATCGTCTACACCAGCCTGACGGACCCAGAGACCAATGCCCGCGTCGTGGCCGATCTGTTCCGCCAGCAGTTCAGCCCGCGCGAGGTCCGTGACAAACGGCTGCGGGAGCAGGTCGAGCAGGCGCTGAGCTACCACGAACGGGTGGAACGGTTGGTACAGCAGCAACGGGGCGGGGTGCTGCGCGACCGCCTGGCGGACACCACTGCGCAGTTAGGCGACTGGTTGGGAAGCATCTTCCAACTGGCTCGCAAGTTGGACGCCTACCAGGCCGATACCATTATTCACCGTGACCGGGCGGCGGTGCCGGAAGACATTCGCCGACTGCGTGCCCGTCTACAGGCTGAGGACGATCCGGGCGTGCGTGCCCAACTGGAGGCAGCGCTGGCTGGCCGTGAAGCGCAATGGCAGAGCCTGGAGGCGCTGGACAATACCATGGACCGGGCGCGCTACCAGCTTGAGTCTACCATCTCAGCCCTGGGCACCATTTACTCTCAGATTCAGCTCATCGGCGCTCGTGACGTGGACAGCGATCGTGCCCAACGATTGCGCCAGGACATCGCCGACCAGGTGACCGCGCTGCAGGACATCGTGCAGGCCATCAACGAGGTGTACAGATAGCGAATAGCGAATCAGCGAATGGCGAAGAGGCCAACTCTCGCTATTCGCTATTCGCAATTTGCTATTTGCTATTCGCAGATTCGCAGATTGGCATGGGGGAGAGTTCATGCGTCGCATCCTGGCATTCGTGTTGTTAATCAGTTTGTTGCTTGCGGGCTGTGCGGGCCGGCCCAAGGGTGAGGTGACCGTCTACGTGGCCGCGCCGTTGTCCGGCTTTCAGGCCAATGGAGGCCAGACGGTGGTCGGGGGTGTGCGTCTGGCCGCCGAGGAGATCAACCGCGCGGGTGGGCTGCTGGGTTACCGGATCAAAGTCATCGCACTGGACGATGAGTCTGACTCCGATGTGGCGGTGAAGGTGGCGGAACAGATTCGCCAGGCTGTGGAGGGCGGCGAGCGCGTTCTGGGCGTCATCGGCCATTACAACAGCGGCCAGACGCTGGCCGCGATGGAGGTGTACAAGGACCTGCCCGTCGTCATCATCACACCTACGGCATCGGAGGTCTCACTGACCCGGCGTGGGTACCGTAACTTCTTCCGGGTCAATGCCAACGACGCTGTGCAAGCGCGCGTGGACGCGACGTTCCTGGTGCAAAAGTTGGGCGCACAGCGCATCGCAGTCGTTCACAACGATACTGAATACGGCGTTGGGCTGGGCAAGCTGATCGCGGAGGAGATCGCCCGGCTGGGCGCGCAGGTGGCGATTACCATGCAGGTCGCCGAGGGTCAATCGCAGTATGCCGACGAGGTGGCCCGCATCCAAGCGGCCAACCCTGACGCTATTTTTTACGCCGGCTACGAGATCGAGGCGCCATATCTACGGGCGGCACTGGTGCGAGCCGGCGTGGCCGCGCCCATGCTGGCCAGTGATGGCGCGTTCCTGTCGGCCACCATTGATGAGTCGGATGGCACAGCCGAGGGGATGTACGTCAGCTCCTTCGCGCCCAGCCCGGCGACCGCCGTGGACGAACGATGGGTGAAGGCGTATCAGGCGGTAGAGTACCGCAACCCGGACACCTACTCGATCAACGGTTACGCGGCCATGACAGTGCTGGCGGAGGCGGCCAGGCGCGCTAGCAGCATCGCGGGCGAACGCCTAGCACAAGCTCTGCGCGACGTGCAGGCTGACACCGTAATCGGTCCGATAAGCTACGATGAGAACGGCGACCTGCGCGACCCCAGGGTGTTTATTTTCCAGGTCAAGGGTGGAGAGTTCGTGCAAGTACAGTGACCGTCGTGTTTACATAGGCCCTGGCTGAGCATGGCCCCTACTCTGGGGCCGGTGGCTGCACTCCCAGGCCGAGGAATCCCAGCCCGGCTGCTTCCAGGATGGCGGTGCCGCCCCCTAGCGTCGCCTGAGCCAGCAGGGGGATCAGACAGCCGGGCAGGATGTGACGCCACTCGCTTGGCCCGGGGCCAGGGCCGGCATCGCCGTCCCATCGCTCACCCTGCTCAGGCTCCCGAAGCTGCGGTGGCGGAGGCGCAGCACCTGGCCCAACCCCTGGAGGTCGACGTCACCGTTCTCCAGGATGTCGTAGACCATGCTGAACGTGCGGCGAAAGGGCGGCTCTTCGCTCATGGCCACCGGCGAGGCGATCTACGGCACCCACCCATGGAAGGTCTTCGGCGAGGGCCCCACCCAGGTGGTCGCAGGCTCCTTCGCTGACACGAAACGCAGCGCGTTCACCGGCGAGGACGTCCGCTTCACGACGAAGGGGGACGTGCTGTATGCGATCGTCCTGGCCTGGCCAGAGAGCGGCCAGGTGACCATCCGATCGCTCGGCGAGAGCAGTGGGTTAGGAGTATCAAGCGGTGAAAAACCCGAACATCCTGCGTCGCTTGCTCCAGGCACTGGCCTTGCAAATTGGCCAGAAAGTGTCCTATAATGAGCTGGCGAACCTGTTGGGGATTGATAAAGCCACTGTCAGCCGCTATGTGGCCTTGCTGAGGGTGCGCTCCGGGAAAACTTCTTCTGGTCAATCGGACGAATCATCTGGCCGTCTAGAGTGAAACGATCGTCGGGAAGGAGATTACCATGTGCCTCACCCGTCCATCGCAACGTGTACTGATCTTCATCGTGGTCATCATCCTGGCCGTGCTGCCCGTGCTGAGTGGCTGCGCCCCACGACGAGCCGCGCGCGCCGAGGCCACGCTGGCCAGCCCGCCGGTAAGCTCCAGCCCACAGCCGGAAACATCGGATGAGGCGGCCCCCGTCCGCTTCGGAGCCTGTTCGTGTGACACCGAGGCGCAGATGGCGATGGCCGTCCCGCGCAGCGAGCTACCGCCCACCATCGTGGCCGTCAGCCCCGAGCGCGGCGAGGAGCAACGGCTTGACGCGCCCATCGTCATCACCTTCGACCAGCCCATGGACCCGGCGACCACCGCGGCCGCCTTCCACATCGAACCAGCCGTGGAAGGCAAGGTCACGGTCATGGGCAAAGTGCTCACCTTCCAGCCCGCGCAGCCCTGGCCGCGGGCGACCGCGTTTAAGGTAACGGTGGACGCGACGGCCAAAGGAATCAACGGGCCGCCTCTGGCCGCGCCCTTCGAGCACCGCTTCACCACGGTGGGCTACCTGGAGGTGACCAGCACCCAGCCGGCCGACGGGGCCACCGACGTAGCCACGGACATGACGATCACCGTCGTCTTCAACCGGCCGGTGGTGCCGTTGACCGGCATCGAGGAACAGGCGGGGCTCCCCCAGCCGCTGAAGCTGGAGCCGGAGGTTGCCGGAAAGGGCGAGTGGCTCAACACCAGCATCTACACCTTCCGGCCCAGCGAGCCGCTGGCCGCCGCCACCCGCTATACCGCCACCATCGCGGCCGGGCTGACCGACACCACCGGCGGCATCCTGGCCCAGGACTACACCTGGACCTTCACCACCGCCAGCCCCACGGTCGTGAGCATGGCCCCCAACACCGATCAGACGCCGCCCGACTCGCCGGTCACGATCACGTTCAGCCAGCCCATGGACCCGGCCAGCACCGAGGCCGCCTTCTCTCTGCGCACGGCCCAGGATAATGTTCCCGTCCAAGGGACGTTTGCCTGGCAGGACGAAGGGCGGACGCTGGTCTACCAGCCCAGGCAGCCGCTCGCCTACGGCGCGGGGTACGTGGTCCACGTGGACAAGACCGCTCGCCCGGCGCGCGGCGAGGGGACGCTGCGCCAGGCCACGCGGTTCACCTTCCGCATCGTCTACCTGCCCGAGGTGCGCGCTACCCGGCCGCGGGACGGCGACCAGGCGGCCGATCCGTACGGCGCGATGGAGGTCGCCTTCCGCAGCCCCATCGCCCCCGAGACGCTGGCCGGCGCCATCACAGTCGTACCTGAGCCAACCCAGGTTTACACTTACTACGCCGGGTACGACAATCGGTTGATCATCTCCTGGGAGCGTCAGCCCCGCACGGCCTACACCGTCACCCTGGGCAGCCAGATCGGCGACCGCTACGGCAACACGCTGGGCCGGGAGGTGGTCATCCGCTTCCGCACCCGCGACTACGATCCGATGGCCTACCTGGGTGGCTTCGGCCAGGTGGGCACCTACAACGCCTACACCCGAACCATCGCCACGGCCAGCTACCGCAACGTCAGCCGGCTGGACTTCGGCCTGTATCGAGTGGACGAGGCTACCTTCCTCAGCCTGACTGGCGAGCAGAGCTGGGATGCCTGGCAACGCCTGAAACGGGACGAGGCAGCCCTGTTGAACCAGTGGTCGGTGGATGTGACCCCACCCCCCAATGTGATCCGCACCTGGCAGGGCCCGCTGACCGACTCCGAGGGAAATCCGCTGCCGCCCGGCCTCTACCTGTTGGAGCTGCGCGCGCCCGAGATCCGGTACGGCCCGGACCGCCTCCCCTCGCGCCAGTTGCTGGCGATCTCCCGCCTGAACGTGACCCTGAAACACACGGACACCGAGGCGCTGGCATGGGTCACGGACTTGAAGACGGGCGAGCCGGTCGCCGACCTGCCGCTCCGCCTGCTGGATGGACAGGGGCTGGAGGTGAACGGGCGGACCGACGCGCAAGGGGTGTTCCGCACCAGCTTCGAGCAGCGGGAGTACTGGAAGCCACTGTACGTCTTCACCGGCCAGCCTGGCGCCGATGATTTCGCCGTGGTCATGAACCAGTGGAGCAACGGCATCGGCCCGTGGGAGTTCGGCCTCAACGTGGAGATGTATAAGCAGCCGCTGAACGCTTACCTCTACACCGACCGCCCCATCTACCGGCCCGGCCAGACGGTGCACTGGAAAGCCATCGTCCGCTGGGACGACGACGCCCGCTACTCC
>DAOUAJ010000011.1:0-9181 GCA_034433615.1 Anaerolineae bacterium
CGCCCGGCGTTCCGATGGACGAAAATGCCCGGTGCGGCTATTCTCACCTTGATCGCCGAAGGTCTCCCGACCGAGGCGAAAGGGCTCGGTCGGGAGACCTCGCCCATCGCATGCCCAGTGCGGTTATTTTCAAAGCAGAATCACCGAATGCCCGTGAGGGCATTGAAACACCATCAGACGAAAGACCAAAGACCACCAGACGAACCAAAGTCAAAATCACCGATCAGGAACCGATTCCGGACTTTCGCGACAGTTAGAAGCCGTTTGGGACCGGTTTTGGGCAAGGTTCACCTTCCGTTCAAGCTTCGGCTGAACTGAGAAGCTGGCGCTGCGCCAGGAGCTTCAACCAGCGTTCGATATTGAAGGCCATAGCCTCCATTTTGGCCTGGAAGTCAACCTTGTCTTGGCCTGGCCCCGCCGACGGGCACCGTTGTAGCGGGTCAAAGCTGCAATGATGCGTTCAATTTTACCCCTTTTGAGCCCCCTACACCGCCTTTCTGCTTCGAAATCCCACCTTGCTGGCTATCCGAATTCTGCAACACTCTTCTTCAGGTTTTGCTTTTTTTAGAGGATGTCTGAAAATTGCCCCCGCATCCGTCCTCGGGTGCGGAAATCAGCCCGAGGCTTCGCCCTGAGGGGCTCCCTGGCCTGACCGCCAGCCTGCCCGGCCCTCTGAACACTCCTTCGGAGTACAGGCAGCGAGGACTACAAGCTGGACGTCGTGCAGCCTGCCCTCATCATCCCTGGCCTGCCTGTGGCCCGAATGGGCTACTTGTGGCCCGAATGGGCTATCGGCCAGGACAGGCTTCTCAGACGAGGGGCCAGGGGACAGGCAGCCTGAAGGGACGGGCCTCAGAGCGAATTCTCAGACTAACTCTTACACTGAGCCGCAGAGATTTGACGCCTCTAGTGCCCAAGAGTATAATGAGTAGCTGAGCAGGGGTGGCGTGGTTGCTACCCCGCGTTTATTTGCTATCTCTGGGCTGGGCGCCTGACCCCCGGCCCTTTATGTAAAGGAGAGGTCGTAATGCCTAAACGAACGTGGCAGCCCAAGGTGCGTCGGCGCCTGCGCGTGCACGGTTTCCGCCAACGCATGTCCACCAAAGATGGCCGTCGGGTCCTCAAGGCGCGACGGTTGCGGGGGCGTCAGCGCCTAACCGTGCGATTGACACCGCGTAAGCGCGCTTACGCTTGAGTCGGGTCGGGGGTCATGTGTAGCGACTGGTGAAGCGACGTTACCGGCTTAGTGATCGAGAACGCTTTCGGCAGGTACGGCAGGAAGGGCAGGCGTGGTCGCATCCGTTGATCGTCCTGTGCGCACTGTCTAACGAGCTGCCGTACAGCCGATTTGGATTTGTGGTTAGCCGCAGGATTGGTTCCGCTGTTCAACGCAACCGCGTGAAACGTCGGCTGCGTGAGTCCGTCCGCCTGATGCAGTCACAGATTCTACCCGGCTGGGACATGGTGTTTATTGCCCGTCCGCCGATCGTCCAGGCCAATTATCGTGAGGTGGCAACAGCCTGCGCCCGCCTGCTATGGCGGGCGCATTTTCTGACAACGTACCCACCCGGGCAACCGTCCATGAGCAGCCTCACCGTCACAAACGGGTCTGCAACAGAAGATGGCCCGATGGCCGCAAGGGATGACCGAGAGTGAAAACGATCGTTTTGGGGCTGATTCGCCTGTATCAGCGCGTCATCTCTCCCGCTCTCCCTCCAAGCTGTCGGTTTACACCCACCTGCTCGCATTACGCTTATGAAGCGATCCAACGCTACGGTGTACTGCGCGGGGGGTGGCTGGGGTTAAAACGCCTGTCCCGCTGTCATCCATTTCATCCGGGCGGGTATGATCCTGTGCCCTGACCTGAAAATAGCAGTTAGCGATCAGCAATTAGTTATCAGCGGCCAATCACCTGTCATCACTGAGCTGATGGTTGATGGCTGATGGCTGACCGCTTTTCATCGGCCGTGGCGACGCCCGCGGCATGAGGAACTGATCTGAAGACGTATAGATGGCCTCGTCGCGTCACGGCCAGTTAAGGGAGATTGTGATGAGTGCTTTGTCAAAACCATTGTCCGGATCTGGGCATATACGCCTGATCCTCGTCCTGGTGCTGATGGCCACCGCCCTGTCGTTATCAGGGTGTGGCATCCCCCAAGGCCCGATTGATCCCAATGCACCTCCCAAAGGGCTATGGGAGGCTTTGGTTGTCTTCCCGTTGACCAATTCCCTCATCTTCCTCAGTCAAGCGATTGACAACCTGGGCATTTGGTACAGTTACGGCTTCGCCATCATCCTGCTGACTCTGATCATCAAGGTGCTCACACTGCCCCTGACGCTGACCCAAATACGTTCGATGAAGGCCACGCAGGAGCTGCAGCCGAAACTCCAGGAACTTCAAAAGAAATATGGCAAAGACCGCGAGCGCCTGGCTCAGGCTCAGATGGAACTGTACAAAGAGGCTGGCGTTAACCCATTGGGCGGCTGCCTGCCCCTGCTCATCCAGATGCCCATCCTCTTCGGCCTGTACGCGGCGCTCTACCGGCTGGCTAACCTGGGTTTGCTTAAGCAGCAGCAGTTTTTCATTATTCGCGACTTATCCTTCCCTACGCCGGACAAGGGCATTAGCTGGATCATGGAATACATCGGCCGAGGGGATTACATCGGGGTCATGGGTTATTTGATCCTGCCTGTGCTCTTCCTCATCTCGCAGATCATCATGCAAAAGATGTCCCAGACGACTACGCCCAGCAGCAGTGACCCTCAGCAGGCGTTCATGAACCAGATGATGATGTTTATGCCCATCATGTTCACCTATTTCACCTTGACACTCCCCTCGGGCTTAAGCCTGTACTGGGTCGCTTCCAACGTGCTCCAGATCATGCAGCAGTATTTTATCACCGGATGGGGTGGATTGAAGTTTAAGACACCTGCCTGGTGGGGCAGATTGAGGCTTGAGACATCCACCACCAAAAACGAACCGCTGGCCACCACCGCAGCAGAGGGCGAGCCGGCTGAAATCCCGGCTTCGCTCCCAGGCACCTCGAAACGCTCGCGACGCAGCCGGCGGAGAAGGAAATAGCCTATGACAACAGATGCAGCCGATCAGGTGTTTCGCGGGAAGAATGTCGAGGCCGCCATTGAGGCTGGTCTGACCGCCCTCGGCCTCAAACGAGATCAGGTCGAGGTCGAAGTCATCCATCCGGGAAGTCGCGGGCTTCTGGGCATCGGAGCCGAGGATGCCCGCGTACGACTGATCCCTATTCAACCCAGGCCGACCCCTCCGCCACCAGTGCCCTCTCCTCGTCCCCCTGTCGAGGCCCCGACAAGACCTGTGTCTGAGCCGACGGAACTCCCCTCAAAGGTGCAGGTTGGGATCAAAGCCGAGGAGCGGCCGGCAAAGGTACCGCCTGCTATTGAGGCAGCACAGCCTGCCCCGGAGGCAAAGCCCGATGCCGAGCAAATCTTGTCGGAAGCCCGGGAACTGCTCCAGGGCTTGCTGGACCACATGGGCATTCGAGCAACGGTCAATGCTTATCGAAGCGAGAAGACGGACGAAGAGAGTGAGCCTGCTTTCATCCTTAATATCGAAGGGGATGACCTGGGCATCCTTATCGGCCGGCGCGGCGAGACATTGGCCGCCTTGCAGTATCTGGTCCGGCTGATGATGAACCGCCGCCAACGCCGCTGGATGAACATCGTAGTGGATGTGGAGGAGTACAAAACGCGCCGGGACGAGCAATTGCGCCAGCTTGCCATGCGAATGGCCGAGCGCGTCGTTCAAACCGGGAGGCCGGTCATTTTAGAGGCGATGCCCGCCCGCGAGCGCCGCATCATTCACCTGACCTTACGTGATCACCCCAGAGTGACAACGCAAAGCATTGGCGAAGGAGAACGACGCAAGGTTACCATCCGGCCGCGCTGATATAGTGGTCAGCCATCAGCCATCAGCTATCAGCTATCAGCCCAGTGACGGCAGGTGACTGGCGGCCTTCCCTGGCCCCTGGCCTGCACAGCGACTCAAGGCAGGCTGCCCGGGGCAGGCTGAACCTTGGCCCTTCTACGAGGACAGGCTGTACGACGTCCAGCTTGTAGTCCTCACTGCCTGTACTCCGAAGGAGGGTTCAGAGGGCTGGGCAGGCTGCGAAGATCATAGGCTGCTAACAGTTGATCGCTGATCGCTAACTGCTATTTTCAGGACAGCTCATAACCAAATGGAGAGGCACAAGTTCATCGGCTCTGATAGACATGGCCTGTTCATTGCTCTGCTCTTGATAGCGGTGGCACTCGGCGCTTCGATGCTGGCCAGTTGCAGCCTGTCATCAGATCAATTTAACCCGCTTTCATCACAGCCGGCTGGCCCGCTGCCTTCCCCCACGATACAGACTCTGCCCACGGTTACGCCAACTTTGCAAGCAGTTATTGTGACGGCAAAGCCGATCGGCTTTGCCAGCCCCCTGGTCTGGTGGACCCCTGAAGACCACGCCCCCCAGCCCTTCGCGAATTCACCCGCTGCTCGCCTGTTGGAAAAGCAGGTTCAAGCATACACCCGGCTGCCCAACGGGCAGGAGGTGCAGGTCATCCTGAAGAGGCCCTTCGGCAAGGGGGGGATCCTCGATTTCCTGCGTACGGCTTCGGTGGCGGCCCCCTCCGTGCTGCCCGATCTGGTCACCATCCACAGCGACGAACTGGCCATCGCCGCTCGCGCTGGCATCCTTCAGCCCCTGAATTCGCTGATCCCTTCCGAGCTCCAGAGTGAACTCTTCACCTTCGCACGGCAGGCCGGGCAGGTGGACGGAGTTCTTTACGGCTTGCTGTGGGATGCCGACATCGAACATGTAGCCTACGATACCCGCATCATCACCTCGCCTCCCAAGACATGGGACCAGTTGTTGGCCAGCCAGGCCACCTTTGCCATCCCAGGCGCTGGGGTCGAGGGACGGGTCAATGACAGCTTTTTGATCCAATACATCGGCGCGGGCGGCCACATCGAACAGGGAGCCAGTGCCTCTATTGATGACGTGGCTCTGCGCCGCGTGTTGGACTTTCTCGCGACGGGACGAAAGAGCGGCCGCATCCCCGATCTTGTCCTCTCACTGCCGGACCTGGCTGCGTGCTGGGCCGCCTTAACCGCCGGGGACGTGCAGATGGCCCAGGTGCGCGCCTCTCAATACCTGAACGCCCGCGCCCAGGCCGATTGGGTTGGCTATGCTGCCACACCGACGTGGGATGGACGCCTGGCGACCATCGGCCAGGGTTGGATGCTGGCCATCGTCACCCGAGAGCCAGCCCGCCAGGCCCAGGCGGCCGGGTTGATCGCCTGGTTACTGCATCCCGAGCGCGCAGGCGAATGGACGCGAGCCAGTGGCCGCCTGCCGACTCGCCCGGCCGCGCTGGCTCAATGGGATGACCAGGACCCGTACGTCCTATTCGTGCGCCAGCAATTAGAGATCGCCCTGCCCCGCCCGCATAATGAACAGTTCGCCGCGATCTCGCGGGCATTACAGTGGGCCGAGCGGCAGGTTCTCAGCGGGAGTGCATCACCCGAACAGGCGGTGACAGACGTTCTGGCGGAGATCACCCCATGACCGTTGAGACGTTGAGCGCCTCTCGTCGCCTGCAGCTCGCCGAGATCATGGCGGCTGCCTTGACAGCCGTTGATCCGGCCGAGGCCGTGCGCCGTCACATGAAACGTCACGGCGATATCCTCTGGGTCAGCGGGCAGGTCTATGATCTCAACGCGTTTCGACGCGTTATCGTCGTCGGCGGAGGCAAGGCAGGAGCTCCCATGGCCGCAGCCGTGGCCGAGATTTTAGGTGACCGCATCACCGGTGGCACCGTCATCGTCAAGCACGGCCATACGGCCACAGCGGGCGCCTGGCAAGTTCGGTTTGGCCGGGGTGGAGGGGCTCCGCTTCCCGTGCAACACGCCGACCTTCCCCCTCAAATCGAGCTGATCGAAGCCGGCCATCCCGTTCCCGACGCCGCGGGCCTGGCCGGCGCAAGGCGGCTGCAAGCCCGGCTGTGTGATCTGAGCCCGGATGACCTGGTCATCTGCCTGATCTCAGGCGGGGGGTCGGCGTTACTCCCTGCTCCGGTGGAGGGCATCACCCTGGAAGATAAGCAGGCTCTGACAGGGCTGCTGCTGCGCTCAGGCGCCACCATCAATGAGATTAACGCCGTCCGTAAGCACTGCTCCACGCTGAAGGGGGGGCAACTGGCGCGCCAGGCAGCCCCGGCCACGCTGATCACGCTCTTGCTCTCCGACGTCGTTGGCAGCCCGCTGGACGTCATCGCTTCCGGCCCCACGGTGCCCGACAGCAGCACCTTTGCCGAGGCGTATGCGGTGCTGGAACGCTACGGCGTCGTCGAACAGGCCCCGCCTGGCGTCGTGGCGCGCCTGCGTCGCGGCATGGCCGGCGAGATTCCAGAGACGCCTAAGGCCGGCGACCCCTGCTTTGCACGGGTACAAAACGTGATCGTGGGGGATAACCGCATCGCCGCCCAGGCCGCCGCCGGGCGCGCCCGCGAGCTGGGGTTCTCAGCCCAGGTGCTCACCACGTTCGTGGAGGGGGAGGCGCGCGAGGTCGCCCGGGTGTGTGCAGCGTTGCTCAAGGAAGAGGCACAGGCGAATGCGCCTTTACCGCGGCCGGCCTGCCTGATCCTGGGGGGCGAGACGACAGTGACGGTGCGCGGGCGAGGCAAGGGGGGCCGCAACCAGGAGCTGGCTCTGGCCGCGGCCCTGGCCCTGGACGGCTGGCCGGGCGTGGCCATCGCCAGCCTGGGGACGGACGGCACGGACGGCCCCACCGACGCCGCGGGCGCGATGGCCACGGGGTGGACCGTGCGCGCCGGCGAGGCTTTGGGGCTGAACGCGGCGATGATGCTGTCGAACAACGACGCGTATCGCTTCTTTTCGGCGTTGGGGGACTTGATCGTTACGGGCCCCACCGGCACCAACGTGAACGATCTGATCCTGGCGCTGGCGTGGTCAGAGCGGGCTTGAAGCCCACACCACAGGTCAGGAGAAAAAGCGATGAAGATAGATGTCAGAAAAGCGTTAGAGATCAACACCAACCTGGTGCGGCGCATTTTGACGAGCTTCGTGTGTGAGGAGTTGACCAAGGTAGGCTACACGAGGGCGGTCGTCGGCGTCTCCGGCGGCATTGACTCGGCGGTCACCTGCGCCATCGCCGCGGAGGCGCTGGGGCCGGAGAACGTGCTGGCCGTGCGCATGCCCTATCGCACCTCCAACCCGGCCAGCCTCGCGGACGCCCAACTGCTGATTGACCAACTGGGCGTCCCCAGCGAGACGGTGGAGATCACGCCCATGGTCGAGCCGCTGTTCGCGCGCTTCCCCGACATGGACCATCGCCGGCGGGGCAACGTCATGGCCCGGCAGCGCATGATCATCCTCTACGACTTGTCCGAAGCCTGGCACGGCCTGGTGATCGGCACGGGCAACAAGACCGAGGCCATGCTGGGCTACACGACCCTCTACGGCGACTCGGCGTGTGCCGTCAACCCCATCGGCGACCTGTACAAGACCCAGGTCCGGCAGATGGCGGTCGCGCTCAACATTCCGGAGCCGATCCGCACCAAAGCCCCCTCGGCCGACCTCTGGCCCGATCAGACGGACGAGGGCGAGATGGGTTTCTCGTACGATGAGGTGGATCAGGTGCTTTTCCTCCTGTTCGATCAGGGCTACACGATCCCACAGGTGGTCGAACAGGGGTTTGCCGAGCCCTTTGTACGGCGGGTATGGCAGATCGTGCAGCGGAATCAGTACAAGCGCCTGACCCCCGTCATCGCCAAGCTCAGCGGGCGCACCATCGGCCGCGACTTCCGCTACGCGCGCGACTGGGGGGTGTGAGTGGTCGCGGCTACAGCGGCATCGTTTCCCCTTACAGGGACAAGATGCGCCGCCTTTTACGCGTTGGCCCGCTCCAGGCACCGTCTTGCAGGCGCAGGGGGCGGGCCAGTGATGTATTTGCCTCAGGCGTCTGTCCGACGCCCGAGCCGGGAACAGGCTGGGCCATCTCTCCTTGGGACCTCGGCTGCCGACGGCATCCAGCTACCGGCGGACAGCATTTCCGGCCGGGCGCGGAAAGTTGTGGGCGCACACCACCCGCACCCCCAGGTTGTTGTTCCGGTTGTACGGGATGTTCCTGTTCCGGTTGGCACAGCGGAGGTTCCTATGATGGTTGAACCACGAGCCGCCACGCACCACCCGCAGCGCGCTCAGCCTGTCCCCACGGCGGCCGGCTCATCGGCGGCTGACTTGCGCCAGCCACCCAGCAACCGGCCGATCTCCGTCACCATGTTTGCCACGTGCTGGTACTGCCCCGGTCCCAATAATTCCAGCTCATGGCACAGCCGCAGATGAAAGCGTAGCCTGGCTAACGTGATGTCGGCCTGGGCCAGCAACTGCCTTTTCCGCTTTTCTCCGCTTAATGCAGCCTCCAGCAACAGCTCCTGCAGATCCAGAGCGGCATCCTGGACTCGTTTAGCCATTATGAAGCGTTGCTCTCGAGGGAACTTCAGCGTTTGAGGGATCAGCCACAGCAGCAAGTCGTGGGTGCGTGTGAAAATCGGTGACTCCTTCACCTTTCGTGTTTCACCTCCGAGGGATTGGACGGAAGAGGATAGCCTTGCGTAGGCCATATGTGTTTCCGTGGCTGGCGTGGGCCACCCAGCCCTGTACGCAGGCATTCAGAGTTTCCAGGCCAATCTCACCAGCCGCATACTCCTGCAGGCGCGCCTTGAACCGACGTTGGAAGCTCACCCCCTTGGCCCGTTTTAGCCGCCGGTGAGTGGGGAAGACGCGAAAGCCCAGGAAGGTGACCCCCTCCACCACCGGGAAAACCTGGGCGCGACCCTCGTGCACCACCAGGCGCAGTTCCGCCAGCTTCTCGATCAACGCCCTGCGCCAGTCGTGCAGCGTTCGCTTGTCGTCGGCAAAAAGCAGTATGTCGTCCACATAGCGGATGTAATGGCGGCACTTGAGCTCACGTTTGACAAACTGATCTACCTCGTTCAAGTAGACATTGGCCCAGAACTGGGAAGTCAGATTGCCGATGGGCAAGCCCCGGGGGCGAAGGGCGGCCATCAGATCGTCGCCGGGGAACCAGACCATGTCATACTCCCCAGCCAGGAGCCCCCGGCCGCTTTCCAGGATGCG
>DAOUAJ010000012.1:0-9942 GCA_034433615.1 Anaerolineae bacterium
ACACCGCCCCAGTTTACGCCACCCCAATTGACACCACCCCAGTTGACACCGTTCCACTCCACAGCAATGCCAGGCGGGGTCAGGAATCCGCTGATCAACACACCAGCATTGGCCGAGTCCGTGGTGCCGGCGGACAACGCCCCGCTCACGCTGAGGTATCCATGACCAGCTCGACGAGGTTTCATCCCTGGCCAGCGACGGGCAGATTCCCACAAGCGTGCCTTCACCTGATCGGGATTGAGACCGGGCTCCTCTTGCAGCATCAGCGCCACCGCTCCAGACACAACAGCGGCTGAGGCCGAAGTGCCAGAGAACTGAATATAATAATCATCTACGATCTTATCTGTATGCTCATTGCGGATCACAGACTTAGGTGCCAGCGTGGTCACCATTTGCACACCAGGGGCCACCAGATCGGGCTTGACCCGGCCGGCCTCATCCTCACCCCAGACTGACCAATCCGGGATTCTGTCATCCCGAATGTCAGGCGTGCCCCTTTCATTCACGACACCGACCGTGATGACGAAGGGGTCGTTAGCTGGCGGATAAAGGACGCCATTGTTACCCGCTGCCACGACTACGACGATGCCATTGAACCATAGCACCTCGACTGCGGCATCGAGCGGGCTGGTGTGATATGACTGTGCCGTTGCTGCCGTCACTGAGAGGTTAACCACGCGTATGCCTAGCTGCTCGCGATGGTCGTACACCCACTGCAATCCAGCTACCACATCTGACTCATAGCCACTGCCATCATTCCCACCAACTTTGACACTAACCAGGTTCACGCGTGGGGCGATACCGATGTACCGTCCGCCAGATATAGCGCCATCACCGCCGATGATGCCCGCTACCGCCGTACCATGGCCATAACGATCCTGAGGATTGGCATCAACAGAGGAGGTGCTAACGCGCACTTGTAACCGCGCGCCAAAGTCACTCTTGACGTTCCCCTTAGCCGTATTCTTCTCAACGCCGCTATCCACCACCGCGACGGTGACCCCCTGGCCCAGGATGTTCTGTTGCCAGGCGGGAAGCACATCCACCGACAGATTGTAAGTATTCTGCAGATTCGAACCGGTGGTCTCCTGCTCCAATTGAGAATGGCGAGCCAGTGGGCCATCAATAGAAACCCGGCGTACGCTGGGATGTGCCACCAGACGTTCCATGGCCTGCTGCGGCACCAGCGCCACGAAGGAGTTGATCAGGTGCAAGTCTGCCAGTATCTCCCCACCCAACGAACGAGCATACGCTTCTGCAGCCTGGCTGTTGTCAGCGCGCTGGATAATCACACGTACCAGATCGCCTGGAGTCGCTGAAGCCGCGCCACCCATGGCGGATAGCAGCAACGCCAGAATCAATACCAGAGAGCAGGCCAACTGCCAAAATGAAATTCGTCTCTGCAGCGCAGGATTCACAAATAGCATATCCATCGCGGCCTCCTGTATAGGCTTGATCCTCTTTCACAATGACAAGGGGATGTCCGGTGCACATTGTAAACTTTCCGTAAGCAGCTTGATTATATCCTGGCACTGAAAAAATGTCCATAGGTATACAGGGTGAGTCTGATCAAGCTGCCTGGAACGACTAATCTGGGCGACTCATGCCGGTACAGAATCCCTCTTCAACGAAGGTGGCATGGTAACCCGCAGTTGCTTGTAGATTTCTGGTGTAGCTTGACCTCCTCCTGTCTCCAACGCGATCAGCCAGGCCCCCACCACCGGCTCGAACTCAGGGATGACGATCCGGGCGAGCGGGGCTATGCTGTGCACCGTTGCTGCGATCACATCGAACAGCAACGGCCCTTTCGCTTTGAAGATGCTCCCGCCCAACACCACCTCCACATCTGTGTCTGCCAGGCCTAATCGGCGGATAATCGCTCCGGCAGTGATACCCACCTCCTTTCCTTGCATAACTACCAACTCCTGCGCAACTGCATCCCCCCGATATGCAGCTTCGAAGATCAGAGGTGGTAACCGATAGACCTCTGATCGCATTTGCACCTCATTATTGTAAAGGGCCTGCAGCAGCGCAGCCGTATCACTCAATCCTAACGCATCCAGGACCATCTCCGTCAACATGGTCTGCGGGCCGCGACCGTCCCAGGCTCGCATGATACGGCGGATGGCCTCACGCGCCAGGTCCCCGCCTCCCCCCCAGTCTCCTGAGATCCAGCCCAGGCCGGGGAACACGATCTCCGTCCCATCTGGGCCACGCCCGGCCGCGTTGGTGCCCGATCCACAGATCACGGTGACGCCCCAAGGCCGGCTGAGGCCAGCCCGTAGCGCAGCCATGGTGTCATTCTTAACCGTGACCTCCCGCGCCAGCCCCAAGGCACGTACCGCCGGGATCAGCATGGCGTAGTCTTGAGGCAAATCGGCCCCCGCTAGACAGAACGCGCCGTGGGCCACCTGATCCCCCCGCAGGCCAGCCTGCGCCAGCGCCTCCTCGCCCGCCCGGCGATATTCGGCCACCACCGCTTCCAGCCCCGGCCCCTGGTGGTTCCCCGGGCCACCGCGGCCGAACCCCAGGATCCGTCCACTCTCATCCCCGACGACACAGAAAGTCTTGGATGCGCCGGCGTCCATGCCCAGAAAATGTCTCATGGCCTCCATCCTCAGCGTGACAGATTGAAGAACTGGGGCAAGAACGGCCGGTTGGCCTCCAGCAAAGCCTCCAACAGTCCCTGTGCGGCCGAGAATGAGGGCACCAACGGATGGGTCAACAGCGCCTGCAACGCCGCCCGGCGGTCACCCTCCGCGCCAGCCCTGGCCGCCAACACCTCATACGCCTTGACCTGTTGTGTCAGCCCGGCAATCTGCGGCGCCATGGGCGCGGTCACTAGTGGCCGGGCGCCGTTAGCCCCGATGACACACGGCACCTCGACCACCACGTCAGGCGGGAGGTTGGGGATCGCCCCACGGTTGAGCGTGTTGACCACATGCACCTCGTTCTTGTTGTTCTCGATGGCCGAGATCAGCGATACCGCCACTTTCGAGTAGTACGCGCCGCCCCGCTTCTCCAACAGCTTGGGCTTCTCCCGCAGGTTCGGGTCCTGGTACATCTCCATGAGCTGCCGCTCGACCTCCATGACCTCCTCGCCGCGAGTCTTTTCCGCCTTGAGCTGTTTGGCCAGCACCCGGTCGTGGTTGTAGTAGTAGTTCAGATAGCCGCAGGGGATGCACTGCAGGGTTTCCAGGAGCTCCGCTGAGAACCCCCAGTCGTCCTCGAGGCGCTGGCGAGCCTCCTCGATCGCCCGCTGAAACACCTGCTCCCAGACATCCTGGCCGTCCACCCACACGCCGCGCAACCAGTTGAGATGGTTCAGCCCCACGTGGTCAATGGTGATCCGTTTGCGATCCACCCCCAATGCCTGAGCCAGTCGCATCTCGATGCCAATGGGAAGATTGCACAAGCCAATCACCGGCGTCTCACCGTAACGCAACAATGCCTCCGTGATCAACCCAGCCGGGTTGGTGAAGTTCAGTAAAAATGCACCCGGCGCCAACCGCCGGAGATCCCGTGCGATGTCCAGTGCCACCGGGATCGTGCGCAGTGCCTTGGCAAACCCGCCCGGCCCCGTCGTCTCCTGGCCGATGACACCAAAACGCAGCGGGATTTTCTCGTCCTGGACGCGCGCGGCCATCTGCCCCACACGAATCTGGTTGATGACGTAGTGCGCCCCCTCGATGGCCTGCTGGCGATCGGTGGTCAGTTCCATCTCCACGTCTACACCAGCCGCCTGCAACATGCGCCCCGCCAGCCCCCCGACGATCGCCAGCTTGCGTTCGTCAATGTCCATCATGGCCATGCGCGCGATGTTAAGTTCCGCACGCGCTTCCACAAAACCCTCGACCAGCTCCGGCGTGTATGAACTCCCCGCGCCGATCACCGTGATCTTCAACTCTCGTCTCATTTTTCTCCCCCTATTTGGTATGCAGGTTCAATCTCTTGCCCCCAGCTTGAAACATGTTGTCTATTGCATGAGGAAAACGCGGGAAGGGCAACGTTCTCCGCGTCTCCCTATCTCCCCCTCCCCGCGTCTTTTTAGAACCCCAGGCCGCGCTCTTTCAGACTGAGCCACCGTCCCTGGCCGATGATCAGGTGATCCAGCACATCTATTCCCAACAGTTTTCCCGCTTGCATGGCATCCCGGGTCAGACGCACATCCTCCGGACTGGGAGATGGGTCGCCAGACGGATGGTTGTGCGCCATAATGATGGCCGCCGCATTCGCCTTAATCGCGGCCCGAAACAGTTCGCCGATGCGCACCACAGCCGAGTTGAGGCTCCCTTTATAGATTGCTTCGATAGCTAGCACCCGATTGCGGGTGTCCAGGAGCAGTACCCGCATTTCTTCCTGTTCCAGGGCACCCATCTCCAGAGAAAGAAGGTTGGCCGCATCGCTGGGGGATTTCACCTGCGGCCGGTCCTGGGGTGACGCCACCAGCAGCCGTCGCCCCAACTCCAACGCGGCTTTGAGCTGCGCCGCCTTGGCCTCGCCCAGGCCGCGCTCGGCGCACAAATCGGTGAAACTCGCTCGCGCGAGCCCGGGCAGGCCCCCATACCGGGCCAGCAGCCGACTCGCTACCTGAATGACACTTTCGCCCGAGACGCCCACCCTCAGAATGATGGCCAGCAGTTCGCTCGTGGACAACGCTCCTGCACCGTATAGCTTTAGCCGTTCGCGCGGCCGTTCCGCCATCGGCAGATCCCGAATCATCGGCTGGTATTCAACGCGTTCTTGTACCTCATCACCCATGATGCCCTCCACGCTGCGGCCCACCTCCGCGTTGCCTGCTCTGGCTATCAGGCCAGGGTTTGTCCACACTCTTTTGCTCGCACTCTGCTGGTCAGGTATAATGGACACATCTAGTTTGGGAGGAATCTCGCCATCATGTCACCCGACCTCATGAATACGATTGGCGTTGTGCTTCAGATCGTTCTGGCGCTGGCCGGCGCCTTTTTCTTCGCCTTCTGGATCAGCCTGGTCATCTGGGCGTTTCGGGATATCCGGGCGCGCACCCGCGACGTCTTCGCACAGATCCTGGCCGCTCTGCTGGTGCTGCTGTTCACCCCTTTCCTGGGCGCTGGACTGGTCCTCTACCTTCTGCTGCGCCCCAAAGAGACATTGGCCGAAGCCTACGAACGTGCTCTAGAAGAGGAGGCGCTGTTGCGGGATATTGAGGAACAGCCTGCCTGTCCGCGTTGCCAGCGTCACGTCGAAGAAGACTGGCAGATTTGCCCCTACTGCCGGGAACCCCTCAAGACCCCCTGCCCCCACTGCGGCAAACTGATGGCGCTGAACTGGACTATCTGCCCCTATTGTGCCCAAGAGCCCTCACCACGCCCTCGCCGGCTGGAAGAGACCCTCACGATGGAAGTCGTCGGGCTGGCCGAAGACAAAAAGTGATGGCTCATATGGGTCTGAAGTAGGACAAGTTTTAAACTTGTCCTACGGCTAGTTTCACCTCCAAACCGACATGAGCGAAAGTGATAAGGCAACAAGGCAACGGGGCCAATAAAGTTAATCATCGCCAGCCCTTGGTGCCTCGTCGCCCCATCCTTACGGCACCTTCCTGGCCTGGCAGACCAGGCTCAGCCCCCACGGGAAGCCGTGACGACGTAACCACCAGGCCTCCCCACGCAAGATCGCCTTCCCTGCCCAATTGACGACTCGCGGCGGCACCCGATCTCCCACGTCGGCCACTTGCGGGAAGCGCTGCCCCAGCCACCGCTGTCCAATCGCCAGGGGCAACAGCAGCGCGTTGGCATAGCTCAGCCGTTCGATGGCCAGCCCGGCCACGCTCACCTGCTGGCTCAGCCGGCCGCGCGTGTAACGCCGCCGGGTGTGAAAGCGCTCATCGCGGCGGGTGCACAGCCAAGGCAGCGCCGGCTCCCGCAAGATCAACGCTCCTCCCGGCCGCAATACGCGCGCGATCTCGCGCAACACCTCCACCTCGTCGGACACACCCCGATGGTACAACACATCCAGGCAGGTCACCAGATCAAAGGTGGCGTCGGCGAAGGGAAGACGTTGCGCCCAACCTCGCAGGACACCGGCGGTTTGAGTCGCCCGCCAGATCTCCGCTGCCGGTGGGGAGCAATCCACTCCGTAAGCCTCGCCCATTCGCCGCCAGTCCGAGAGCAGCCGGCCCGTGCCACACCCCACGTCTAACATGCGGCCGCCGGCCGGCCGCGCGGCGGCCGCCCACTCGATCGCGAGCCGGCGCATCCCCACATGCCACCAATGTTCGTCCTCCACGGCACGCAACAGCGCGTAACAACTTGGCTCCATACCGATTGACTTTCGCCTGGTGAAAGGAACAATCCCTTAGCCCCGCTTATGAAGGCCTTTGCCCCCTCGTCCCCTTTCCTCCGAAACGGGGGAAGGGGGACGGAATCGCTCCCTTTGACTTGACAAAGAATTTCACACGAGGGCATTACCGCCGCTCGCGATGGGCTTCCTCGATCGCTCCCACCACGTAGTCTATGTCGCTTTCCGTCAGCGACGAGGCCGAGGGCAGGTACAGCCCACGCTTGCACAACAGCTCGGCTCGCGGGTAACGCTCGCCTCTGTATTGGCGGAAGTACACCGGTTGACAATGCATGGGGATGAAGAAGGTGCGCGTCTCGATCCCGCGCCGGGCCAGCGCCTGGCGCAGCTGATCCCGCGTCAGGCCAAACTCCCGCTCATCCACCAGAATGCCGTACATCCAATAGACGTTGGTGGCCCACGTCGCCTCCGGCGGCGTGGTGATGCCCGGCAGTTTGCGGAGCTGCTCCGTGTAGCGCGCCGCGTGGGCCCGCCGCGCCGCCACCAACTTGTCGAGCTGCTCCGTCTGGGCCAGCCCCACGGCCGCCTGCAGGTTGGTCATCCGGTAGTTAAAGCCAATGAACTTGTGCCAGAAATGGCGTTCGGTGGAGAAGGCGTGATCTCGTAAGTTCCATGCCAGGCGAGCGATCTGTTCGTTGTTGGTGGTGACCATACCGCCCTCGCCGGTGGTGATGATCTTGTTGCCGTAGAACGAGAAGGCGGCCGCATCTCCCAATGAGCCGACGGGGCGGCCTTTGTAGCGAGCGCCGTGGGCTTCTGCCGCGTCCTCGATCACCCACAGGCCATGCCGCCGGGCGATCTCGTTGAGGGCATCGGCGTCCACCGGATGGCCATACGTGTGAACGGGGATGATCGCCCGGGTGCGCGGCGTGATCTTATCGGCCACCTGGTTGACGTCCATGTTCCACGTTTCCAGCTCCGAATCCACCAGCACCGGCCGCGCGCCCAGGTAGGTGACTGCGTTAGCTGTGGCGATCATGGTGAAGGTGGGGATGATCACCTCGTCCCCCGGCTGCAATCCGAGGGTGGCCAGCGCCAGGTGCAGGGCAACGGTGCCATTGGCGCAGGCCACACCGTAGCGCGTCCCGCAGGCAGCGGCGAAGGCGGCCTCGAACTCCTCCACAAAGCGGCCCGCGGATGAGATCCAGTTTGTCTCGATGCACTGGGTGACGTACTTCAGCTCATTCCCGGTGAGCGTTGGCTCGCACACCGGGATGATCCGGGGCCGCGAACTTCCCCCGAAGCGAGGGATCGGGTGCACCGTCAGTTGCAGCTCGGGCTCCGGCCCCGGGATGATCTCGGCCAGATCGCCCATCTCCGATAGGGGCAGTTCCACAGGTTCGAGCATAGACTAACCTCAGGGTGTTATCGAGGCGCGTGGTCGCCAGCTTCGGCCCCGCTTCCCGGAGCTAGCGCGCCCCCCTCCCGCAAGGCGCGACGCAACCCTGCAGCCACGCCTGCTCCGGCGAGCACAACCACACGATCACCGGCCAGCAACTGAGTGTTCCCGCGCGGCACGACGAGACGCCGGCCGCGTTGAATGGCTACAATCACACAATCGCCAGGCAAGGGGATCTCCTTCAGACATTTGCCGACAGCCCTGTCCCCTACGGCCAGGTCTATCTCCACCAGCTCGGCCCCCGTCGCGGCCTCCAGACGGAGCCTGGCGATGCGCTGCCGGCGCTGGTCCCGGTCCACCAGCGCGTGCGAGTAGGCGCTCACGATGCCGACCCGCCTGAGCACCCCCACCACCCGGCGCGGGTTCTGGCGATCTACCACCGGGATGCGCCCCACGTCCAGCGCGCCGAAATGCCGCAGGGCATCCTCGAGGGTCTCATCCGGGAACACGGTGGCCACGTTCTCGGTGCAGATGTCGCCGACCGTAGCATCCGCCTTGCCAGACTCCAGCGCTCGCTCCAGGTCTGCCAGCGTGACCACGCCGTGCAGCTCGCCGTCCTCGTTCAGCACCACAAACCCATGATGGGAGCTCTGCTGAAACAGGCGAGCGAGCTCTATGAGCGAGGTGTTGGGGGTCACCGTCGTGAGCTCGGCAAGGGGAGTCATGGCCTCTGAGACCAGGATGGTACGCATCAGGTTTTCGTCTTTGCGGGCGCGCACGTCAATGCCGCGACGGATCAGCTTCAGCGTGTAGATGCTCTCGCGCTCCAGCCGCTCCGCCAGGATGGTGCTGACGACCGTCGCAAACATCAGGGGCAGGATGATGCGATAATCGCGCGTCATCTCGAACAAGATGAGGATCGCCGTGATCGGCGCGCGCGCGGCGCCGGCGAACACCGCGGCCATGCCCACCATCGCATAGGCCCCGCTAGGAGCGGCGACGTTCGGAAAGACAAGGTGGGCGATCTCCCCATACGCCCCGCCTAACACAGCGCCGATGAAAAGCGCCGGCGCGAACACGCCGCCGGAAGCCCCCGATCCCAGCGTGAGCGACGTGGCCAGGATCTTGGCGAGGATCAAGATGACGAGCAGGCTAAGCCCGAGCCGGCCGGTCAAGGCCTCCTCGATGGCCTCAAATCCGGTGCCAAAGACCTGCGGAACGAGCAAACCCAGGGCCCCCACCCCGATGCCACCCACCGCCGGCTTGAGATAGGGGGGAAGCCTCCAGCCGTCGAAGACGTCCTCGAAGAAGTACAAGGTCTTCACGAACACCAGCGCGCCCAGGCCGGCCATCAGCCCTAACCCCAGATAGAGCAGGAGCTCCCACGGGCTCCTCAGCGTGTATGCCGGCACGGCAAAAGCCGGCGAGTCGCCCAGAGCCACCCGGGCCACCACGCTGGCCGTGACCGCAGAGATCACGATGGTGCTGAACGTCTGCACCCCGAAATCGCCCAGGATCACCTCGAGGGCAAACATGACGCCAGCGATCGGCGCATTGAAGGTCGCGGCGATGCCACCGGCCGCGCCGGAGGCGACCAGGTTGATCACCCGTCGCTCGCTCAGCCTGAAGAACTGCCCGATAGTGGAACCGAGCGCCGAGCCGATTTGCACGATCGGCCCCTCACGCCCCACGGATCCGCCTGACCCGATCGTGATGCTGGACCCGATCGCCTTCGCCAGGACGACCACCGGCCGGATCCGGCCGCCGCGCGTGTGCACTGCCGTGAGCACCTCCGGCACCCCGTGTCCCTTCGCCTCCGGCGCGACGAAGTGCACCAGCGGCCCCACCAGCAAGCCACCTAACGCCGGCAGGAGAACCACGTACGCGGGGCCCAGGAAGCTCAACACGCGAGCGCCATGACCGAAAAACAGGCCGTGAAAAAAGGCGATCAGCCGCACAAAGGCGATCGTCCCCAGGCCCGCGCCGACCCCAACCAGCACGGCCAACGTGACCATCACGGCCGTCTCTGAAGCCCAGAACTTCGCCTTCAGCTCGGCCAGGGACGGAAGCCTCCCAATCCGCACGCCGGAAACCCTATCAGTCATCCCGGTTTTGATCCCCTCCTCCCCCAATGATCCGCCTCAACCCTTCGCGCCTTCGTGCTCTTCGCGCTTCGTGCCCTTCGCGCCCCTTCGCGCCTTCGTGATCCTAGCCCCTTCGTGCTCTTCGCGCTTCGTGCCCTTCGCGCCCCTTCGCGCCTTCGTGAT
>DAOUAJ010000013.1:0-2551 GCA_034433615.1 Anaerolineae bacterium
GAGACTCTGCGTGCGCTGTATCTCGGCAGGTTGCCTATTTTCCTCCGCCATTATAGCAAAAACGGGGCAGGCTGGCAAGGGGGGGTCTGCAGCAAGTTTGCAGCAAGTTTGCAGTCGCCGGTGGGGAAAGTGTGGTACACTATGGGAAGCATTTTCATGAGGAGGTAAATTGGGTCCCCGGCCCTGGTGGCATGGAACAGTAGTTAGCACCTGGGTGATCAAAGGGCGCGTAGGAGATACCCCCTTTGAAATCCACGGCCGGACGGTGTATAAACCCGAGTCCTGGAAATGCTCCCCGTAACAGACCTTGTCTCCCCTTTTAGGGTTTGCTGCTACCTTGCTCCGTCATCACGCTCAGCGTGGGCCCGAGGTGGTGCAAACGATGTGGCAGTGCAGGAGGGAATAAGCAATGCACAGAAGAAAGAGTGTATATTGGTATCTGGCATCGATCACGGTGATGATCATACTTCTGGCCTCGCAGTCGCCTGTATGGGCCGACGGGGCGCCCATCCCTACCGATCCAGAACTGTGGGCAAACCTGAAGGAAACCATGCAAATTGCCCTGATCACGCTGGGAAGCGACGGGACAGCTCACGTGGACCTCTTTATCTCCATGCTAGACCCAAGCGGTGAATCTCACAAAATCATTTTCTTGCTCCCATTGGGCATCGCTCCTGCCGATTTCCATGTAAGTGAGAAAACATCCTGGTCCTTTGAGCACACATTGACCCAGGACTTGGACGAAATCCTTCGCAAAGATGTAGAAAAGGAAGTTTCCTATAGAAACGATGTACGCCGGTCTCTGCTGCCAGGGATGCTACTCATCCATGGAGGGTGGGGGTGGCCGCTCTGGCTCTTGTTGACGCTGAGTGGCTGCGGCCCTTCGTCATTGCCTGCCCCGCTGGCTACCTACGAGACGGACAGTTCCCAGGTCGCTATCTATGGGATTGACGCGAATACCGACCTCCAGGCCCTCATCAGCACGACTGGTCTCGATCCGGCCGTGCAGGAAACGTTATCCAGGCTGGAGGGGCAGCAAATAGCCGTCGTCACCCTCCAGACACAGCCAATGTCCCAAGAGGGCGGACATGGCTGGGTGTCAGACGGTGAGCCAGGCATTCACCTGGCCTGGGCAACAACCCTGGTGACTGACTCTGCTGGCGCGACCTATGCGTATCCTTTGGGCACCGGTAGCGCCTGGGCTCGTCCTATTGAGCTGACCCGCGTCTATGTTGTCGCTCCACCGGGCGTCGACTTTGTGACGCACTATCCGAGATTGGGATTGGACCTTTCAGGCTTTACCCGCGGTGAGTCATTCCGTTCATATCAGCCGCGGATCTTGGGCGCGAAAGCTCCTGCCTACGCCGTGGAAAACGCGGTCGGGAACTTTGGTCGCATCTGGCGGGTTACCTACGTCCGAAGCAACGCCAGCGAGGATGTGGTCATCACCCGTCTGCCAGAGATGTCGCAGGAAACACTGGTCGCTCTGGGCCGGCCGCAGTTCCAACAACGCATCTTGCGGTTTACCTGGCCGATCAGCCTCACCGTGGCCCTGATGGTTTGGGTCACTGCCTGGCGCTACCTGATGCCGCGTATGCTGGGCGTCGAATACAGATGGTTCGATTTTAAGCTGTGGCGCGATGCGGTCCGGTGGGCGCTGCTTTACCTGCTCACGAATGCAGTTGCGTTGATCGGGCTCGTGCCGTTGGTCGTTTGGAACTCGGCAGCGGGCCTGATAGACCCAGGGCCCGTCACCCCTTTGGTGATTCTTCTTCTCTTGGCTCTGTCGTTCCTTGGAGTCATGATCACCGCCGCTTTGTTGCTGATCACGCTATTCGGACCGGTTAACCTTATCCTCTTCTCTCAAGAGCGTTCACGGACCCTTGGTGTTTCCAAAGGGCGGGCTGCGGCCGCTTACATCGCTGTTGTCCTGGTTGCCAATGTCGCTTACCTGCTCTTTGCAGCCGGTTATATGGCTTTGGTAGGAGCCTCATAAATGAGGGACACGTCCCCGCGGAAGGGAGGGTCTGTTGCTGCGCCTGGTCATCACCTGTATTTGTTTACCGGGTTACAGCAACGGATGAAAAGTGGATAAACGGATAGATTCGCGCCAATCACCGAGTAACTTTCATCTTTGGTAGCTTGTCGGATAGGAATTCGGAAGTGGGAGTATATCTGGAATCCATCCGTTTCTATCTGCTTATCCGCTTTTATCCGCTGCTGACTATCGCACCGAACTAACAACCCGGTAAACAAATACCATCACCTTGAGCGTAGACCGGGGCAACGATGGCACGATAGACCTGATGCGCACTCTGCTGCCCTTCCCGTTCCACGACGGCTTTGAACGGCCCGACAGCACCGCCTGGGGCTCTACTGGGACGAAGTGAGCGGCGAGTGGGAAATCACAGCCGGGCAGTTGCACGCGGCCGTGGAAGGGGCAGCCCAAAGACAGGCCCGGTTTATTGAATCTTCAAGCGACGCAGCAGTTCCCCGGCGGATAGACGGCCGGCGTTGCGGAAGATGAGCGCCCGGGGATGGTCGTAGACGA
>DAOUAJ010000014.1:0-5599 GCA_034433615.1 Anaerolineae bacterium
GGCCTTTCGGCCGTGGAAACGGCTCTCGGTGCCGGATTCTGCAAGAGATAGCCCACACTTCGGTATCTTCCAACCAATTGACAGACATTGCGTGGCAGCATGCCTGTTGTACTACCTCTTCGACTACCTCGTTGTACCTGGAAACCTGCGAGGGGTGAAGATTAGGGCTTCACGTCAGGACCTCTCGCAAGACTTTCCTGTGGTTAAAACTTGCGAACTCATCACGAGACATGACCTGGGGGAACTCTCTTCACTTGTTAAGGTGCTCTGCGCCAGATCCGGAGCCTAGACGATCACCGGGGCGCGGCTGGGGAAACCTCTGGGTTGCCCCAGGAAAGTGAAGCATTCTTGTCCCCGGCCGTCCGTTGGACCCGTGTCCACAATGAGCACACGGTCCTCCTTCAAGTTCAGGATCTCTGTCAGAGCCTCTTCTAGCAAGACCCTTTCCTTAGGCGATAGATCACAGATGAACACGGAGTACTGGACAGGGTCGCCAAACCCGTTCATCTTTTTGTAGGTGCGCTCAAGACGCTTGGGGTCAGAGACATCATAGCACACCAGGAATCGGTTGCGCATAGCTATCTAGTCCTGAAGACGGGATATGATGGCAGTTCGCCTAGCAGGTGCCGCGAGAGGAGCCGGGCCTGGAGTTCCATCACGCGGCGGTAGCTGATGGAGTATCCAAACAGGGGATGGGTGACCAGGGTGTCCATCCGCCGCTCGTAGGCTTCTATAACCTGGCGGCGGCCGCTCTGCGTGAGTGCCACAGCGCCTGCCCTGGTGACGATGTGTCCGGAGGTCAGTTCCCCGTTGTTGATAAGGCCAATGCATACCGAGTCCGCAATCAGAGGCCGGAACTCCTCCGCCAGGTCCAGTGCCAGGGCGGGTTTGCCGTACTTAGGCTGATGGTAGAAGCCCAGATAAGGATCAAACCCCACGGCCAAGGCGGTCACCATCGCATGCCTGATGAGCATGGAGTAGAGAAAGGAGAGGACTGCGTTCACGGGATCCCGGGGAGGCCGGCGGTTCCGGCCCCGAAAATCGAATCCCATGGAATCAGTCTTGAGCATGCCCTGGAACTCCGAGAAGTAGGTCCGGGCGGCAGCGCCCTCGATCCCAAGAAGGCTGTCCAACGAGTCGGCTGTGAGCGCCCTTCCCGCCAGCCTGTCCAGTTCTTCTAGGGTGGCTGTTGGCGCTTCCCTGTGGTTCCGGCGCAGTAGCGTCCGGCTGTTCTTGATCTTACCGAAAACCATCTGCCTAGCGATAGGCAGGGCCACCTCGGGTGTCATGGCGCCCAGATACTGCCGGCAGCGAAGCTCTACGTTCTTGTGGGCCATCCCAGTCGTCATCCCATGGAACCAGCCGCCGTACGTGAAGTACAAGACTGGAATGCCCCGGTCGCACAGCTCCCGCAGCGCCTGGCTGGTGACCTGGACGTTGCCGAAGACCGCGACGTGGGAGACCTCCATCAGACGGACCTTTTGCGGCGTCTCTCCCTTAAGCTTCACCTCTAGCAGGTCGCCGGACTTGCCCACCACAGCGCCCTGCGTCTGGACATAGAGTGGAAGCGCATCGTCCCTGGCTGGGGCCATGCGGCGCACGTCATCCGGCTTGAGGGACTGAGCCCGCACCGAGAGGAGGTTGACCTCATCCGGGAGGCAGATGCCTACCAGAGAGCATCGGGGACACTTAGGGCTGTCTATCAGGGGCGGTGGGATTTGGCCTGAAGAAGCCATTGTGCGCAGGCCGGCCAGCAGCTCCAGGGTGCGCGAGACCAGGGCATCATCGAAGGGAACAGCAACACGCTCCTTGGACTCCACGAAATAAAGCAACCCCTGGGTGCAGGTGTAGCCATTGGCCCTCAGAAGCAACCCCTGGGCGCAGAGCTGGACTCTCTCCGGCTCCCAGGCCCCCTCGGCCACGTTAGGCACCTTGCCGTGTTTGTAGTCTACGGGGGTGACCGTATTCCCCTCGCCCTCAACCAGGTCAATGCGAGCGATGAGCCCAAGAGCTTCGTCAGAGAGCATAACAGAACGGGCGTGAATGGCATCAGCCTGTTTCTCCTCTCCATCGCCTTCTTCCGGCGCAGGCAAGTGCCCCGAGGGCTTGTCCACGCGACGGTGCTGGAAACGCCCTTCTATGGTGTCCACGTTGTCGGCGAATTCGCCCTGGACCCACTCCAGGTAAGCCAAGCGGGGGCAGTAGGCGAACTCGTTTAGCATCCGGGCCGGTACCAGATCTGTTGGAGCGGCAAGGATGGAAAGTTTGTTTGGTGTAATTGGTTCCTCTTCCACGTTTCTACTCCTCGCTACCAGCGAACAGTCCCAGCCCAATGTGTCGGCCAGCGCCGATGGCCAGCGGCCCCGGCATTGGCTCATAAAATATCATACGCACATGCCACCCTGGGCGGCCGGTGAGGTAATTGGGTAGGAAGTAGTGGCGTGGGTGCTGGGAGCCCGGCCAGAAAGGAGCTTTACGCATTGTTACCTCTTTGACTGCCTCCAGCGGCAGGCCGGCCTGCTTTATAGCAGTGAAGAGGAGCTTTTCCGCCTTGGCAAGTTTGCCATCATCAAAGCCTTGAAGGATGACCGGGGTGACGGTGGCCCATGCTATGGCGGGCCGGACGTAGCGTTTAACCATGCCTTTGGAAGCCGGCCTCCAGAGACCCAGGAGAAGGCCCCGCTCTACTCTGTACTTATCTCGTAATATTGTGTTGCTCAGGCGATTCTGGGCCCACCGGGCATGGGTGCCGTCTCCTCCGAAGGGTTCGGCAATGAGGAGGCGACGGATCATGCCGTCCGCATGCCCGTCGCGAATGGTGGGCAGGGGTAAGTAGGAGAAGCGAGGCGGGGTCTCCTGCTCCTGTCCCACGTGGCCGGCCACGTAGGTCTCTGGCCCACCAGGGAACTGGTGTGGATCGTTCTCGGTGCCACGGATGGCCGCAGACCGGAGCATTGCCGCAACCTTGGCGACGATTTCCTGGCGGAAGGCAACACCCTCCGGCAGCTCGAATGCAGCGTAGGAACGTGGAGGGAGGGTGTTATCTCTGAAATAGTGAACGGTCTGGAAGCGGATGAATCGCAAGGGAGGCCTGTATTGTTTGAGGTCCACCCTGCGGAGGAAGGACTGGTAGACCTGTCCCAATCGGTCCAAAGAGCCAGGCATAGGAATACGCCAGGTCTGCTCGCCGGAACGGTGTGTGTCCCAGGGCCGCCAACGCTGGCCAGGCAAAACGGCGATATCTGCCTCAGACAGAATCCGGCCATTGCCTACCACCTGGTCAATGCCCCAGCCCAGGGCCAAAAGGTGGCGAGCTTCCCTGCAGAGGACCTCGGCGTGTTGCTGTGCTGCGGATCCATCGTTGTTGTCAAGGGGCCAGAGATAGTAGAGGGTATCCCCGTCAACGAGGTGGCACGGACGGGCGGCTTTACCAATCAGACGATTCTCTCGATCGAATTGTCCAGGGGCATCGCCTACGTTGTCGGGGACGAAGAAGATGCGGCCGGCAGTTAGTTGGGCCTTTGGTGCGATGATGATAGGAGGTCTCTGTCGTTCCAGCCAGCGGAAGGCCTCCGCTTTAGCTTCAGACCATTGGTTGCCACGGCAGCCGGTGCGTGCCCCTGCGACCAGAGCTTGGAACAGACGCATGGGCGAAGGTGGCCACTCCGGTGCGTCGTCACCTTTGCCGTGGAAAAGAGGGTCTAGGAAGGTTACAGAGATGCACAGGTACTCACTCATTCGTCCTCTCTCCCTCGGTCTGGCTACTGCTCCGGCGCGCCTACCGGCGCTCCTTCTTGGACTGAGCGAGGGCTTCTTTAGCTTTCTTACTGTCGAAATTGGCTTTCCTCGCGGGACCAACTTCGAACGCTGCGGCTGCCTTCTGCGCATACTCTAGCGCGTCCTCGTGAGATAGGCTGAACGGCGTCCGTGTGCCGTCATGTAGGACGAGGCGCCACTCTGCTGGGCGGTCGTAGGCTGGTACCAGTTGACATCCCTCCCGTAAGAACGTCTCTTGAGGAGCTGTAAAACTTACCAGCGCCAGACCCAAGATGTAACGGCGGAGCTTGAGCGTCTCGCCTTCGGATGAATCTGCCAGGGTGCGGAGGGCCGATAGGTTCAGGCTTGCATCTCGCCGGATTTCACCCAAGACCTGGATACCGCCGTGGGTCCACGATACTGGCACATGGCGGAGTCCCAACTCGGACGGACGGTCCTGGTCCGTCTTATTGTTCGGTTCCTCAAGCAGCTTTTCTTTCACGTAGTCAACAGGAGGAACATATACTGCCGAGCGATGCAAAACTCTTACGTTGAAAGCACGGATGACGGAGCGAACGATTCTCGGTACCTTGACCTGGGTAAATCTCGAGTCCCACACACCGAAAACCAAGGACGTCGGGGCGAGCTTTGCTAGCGGTCCGGCGTTGCCGTCCTTCAGTTTATTGAAAGCGCTCTCAAGGTCCTCTGCCAGATCAGAGAATCGGACTATAGCATCAGCAGCGCGATGTCCAGCCTCAAGGAGATGGACCTCACGTTCGCCCGCCCTGATGGTCACCTGCGGCACGAGCTTACTATAGGGCTCACGCTTGAAGATGGGCTCCATTCGATTCGCCTGGGACCCCACGCTGTCAATCAGACATACGGTGGAGCCGTCCTCGAACCGATCAATGTTGTACCCCAGCCAGTCTTTCACGCCCCCATCCTGCGGCTTGGCATAGGTGGGAGGAAAGATGACGGCATCCTTCCCTTCCACGGGCTCCAGCCACTGGCGCATCACCAGGGCCGCCACTTCGCTGCCGTCCGTCAGCCATTGGTCGAACTGCTCTACTTTGACGTGTTGCGCCCTCATGCATCACCTCCAACGAGAGTTGCAGGCCCAAAGGCCTTGTACCGTTTTTGATCATCGCGGAAGCGTAGACGGAAGCGGTACCTCTGCCTACCGGGGATCGGCGAAGCGCCACTGAATACAGCGGCAGCAATCGAGGCACCCAGCGGCCAAGGCCAAGTCCAATAGTCGTAGGTCCACCTCTGCCCGGGTGTGGCCGCAGGGCGGAAACGCTGCAGACCAATCAAGCTAAGAAGCTCGACGGCCGGATAGGCTGTGGTCTCCAGTCCCAGAGCATCAGTGGAAAACCCCACATCAAGGCGATGGGCAAACCGCCGGGCGTCAAAGTAGAAGGGTTCAACCTTGTCAGGCGACTTCCCTTTGGAGTATTCTTTGGGCTTGCGCAAAACGAGATTATAGTCCAGCAGTGTTGCCATCTCCTGCTCACCAATGTCTGAAAGTGCGTCTTGACAAGCTCTAGCGCTCTTGTGAACCTCCTGCTGGCCCGCCCAGGTCTTAAGTGTCGCCTCATCGTCTGTGTTCCACCAATCGAGAGTAAGGTCAAAAGGTTCCCCGATCACAATCTTCCCTTCCCGTGCACGCTCGCCGAGCTCTTGTCGACGCTTCTGCTCGTCGGGCGAAAGCCTCTCCCCTTTCTTTCTCAGCTCCCTGGCTTTTTTCTCAAGATCATCAAGCTCCTGGCGTTCGGCTTCGCTTAAACCCTTGATCTCGCGGTGGGCCAACTTTTTTATGAGGCCAGGAAGGGGCATCTCCTGA
>DAOUAJ010000015.1:0-18326 GCA_034433615.1 Anaerolineae bacterium
GCCGTCAGCGTCATCTACATCTTCCCCTTCTACTGGATGGTGGCCACTTCTCTGAAATCAGACCAGGAGGTGTTCCAATGGCCACCGGCGTGGATCCCTGCCGTGCTCCATTGGGAGAACTACCCGGCCGCGCTGCAATATATCCCCTTCTGGCTGTACATGAAAAACACTTTCGTCATCGCCACCCTGTCGGTGATTGGCACCATCGCCTCCTGCACGTTGATTGCCTACGGCTTCGCCCGGCTGCGCTGGCCTGGCCGTGACGTCGTGTTCATCGCCTACCTGAGCACGCTGATGCTCCCCTTCCAGGTGACGATGATCCCGCTCTACATCGTCTTCCGCCATCTGGGATGGGTCGGCTCCTACCTGCCGCTGGTCGTGCCGACCTTCTTCGGCAGCCCGTTCTATGTGTTCCTGCTCCGCCAGTTCTACATGACCATCCCCAACGAGCTATCGGATGCGGCCCGCATTGACGGTTGCGGTGAGTTGGGCATCTTCTGGCGCATCATGATCCCGCTCACTAAGCCGGCGCTCTTCACCGTCGCCCTCTTCACCTTCCTGAGCCAGTACAGCGCCTTCCTCGCCCCCCTCATCTATCTGACTCATCAGGATCAGTGGACCATCTCGCTAGGCTTGCAGCTCTTCAAAAACATGTACGGCCTGCAGTGGCAGAAAATGATGGCTGCCTCTACCTTGACGATGCTGCCGCCCCTGGTATTATTTTTCTTCACCCAGCGCACCTTCGTCGAGGGGATCACGCTGACCGGGATCAAGGGGTGAGGGATGTCCATCTACATACAGGCCGTAGCGCGGTGTCTCGGCTGGATCCAGCGGGAGATGTTACCCAGCCCCGATGGCACGCGCGGCGTCTACGAGCGCGTCCGCATCAACTTGAACACGAACTCCTGGTGGGTTCGCCCCGATTGCAGGATAGGGGCGTTTTTGCTGCGACTGCAACACGCCAACGGCGCCATCCGCAACGCCGACGATTCGCGCCGCCACGCGTCGCTGCAGACCGAGCCCGATCTGACGGATCTGGTCTACACCGATGGCTACGCGCTCATCGCGCTGCAAGAGGCCTACCAGGCGACAGGCGAGCCGCGTTTTCGGGAGGCCGCCGACCGGCTGGCCGATTTCCTGGTGCGCGTGCAATGTCGCGGGGAATCGCCCCGTTGGGATGGCGGCTGGCGGGGCGCCTACGATGTGAACACGCTGGAGCCACGCGGCCGCGCCGATCAGGAAAACCCGTTGGACGAAGGGGGCATGTACTCCGTCTACATCGGCTGGTGCGCCGCTCCCATCACCTATGGGCTGCTTCGCCGGGAGCTGTGGCGATCATGAGCGCGACGGTCATCGAACGGTTGCGGGGCGGGCTGATCGTCTCCTGCCAGGCCCTGCCCGGGGAGCCGCTCCACGGCAGCGAGATCATGGCGCGCATGGCCCTGGCCGCTAAGATCGGAGGAGCTGCCGGCATCCGGGCTAACTCTCCCGAAGACATCGCCGCCATCCGGGCCGCGGTGGAGCTTCCCATCATCGGGCTATACAAGGTGAACGAGCCAGGGTTTGAGGTGTACATCACCCCCCGGCTGGCGCATGCCCGCGCCGTATTCGAGGCCGGCGCCGACATCGTGGCCGTAGACGCCACTGCCCGCCCCCATCCCGAAGCGCCGGACGGCGCGGCATACATCCGGCTGCTCAAGGCTGCGCTTCCGTGCCCCCTCATGGCCGACGTCTCCACGCTGGAGGAAGGCCTGGCCGCCGCGGAGGCCGGGGCCGATCTGATCTCCACCACGCTGTCCGGCTATACACCGTATAGCTCTCAGCAAAACGAGCCGGATCTGGAATTGGTGCGTGCGCTGGCCTGTCGCGTAGGCGTGCCGGTGATCGCCGAGGGGCGCATCCATTACCCAGAGCAGGCGGCCGCCGCGCTCGAGGCTGGCGCGTTCGCCGTCGTCGTCGGAGGCGCTATCACCCGCCCACAGGAGATCACGGCCCGGTTCGTACGAGCCCTTCATAGGAGAGCACCCCATGTCCGTGATCGCACTACTTCCGTTGGATGACCGTCCCCCCAACTACGACTTTCCGCAGTACATCGGCCGCATCGCCGGCGCAGAGGTGCTGCTCCCGCCCCGCGAGTGGCTGGGCAACCTGTGGCGCGGCGCGCAGATCGAGCGCCTCGCCGAATGGCTGCGCGACCTGGCCCCCCAGCTCGACGCCGCCATCGTGGCACTGGATACGTTGGGCTATGGCGGGTTGGTCAACTCCCGCCAGTCGTACGACAGCGTGGAGACCGTGCTGGGCCGGCTCACGCTGTTGCGCGAGCTCAAACGCCAACACCCTAGCCTCCACCTGCTCGGCTTCAACGTGCTCATGCGGGTCACCCGCAGCAACACCGCAGAGGAGGAGAAGCCGTATTGGGGCACCTATGGCGCGCGCCTGTTCCGGCTCTCGTACCTGACCGACAAAGCCGACATGGGCGACGCCTCGCTGGAGGAGATCGCTGAGCGCGATCGGCTGGCCGCCGGGCTGCCGCGGGAGATCGTGCAGGACTATCTCAACGGCCGAGCCCGCAACCACGCCGTCAACCGGGCCATGCTGCAATGGACGCGCGAAGGGGTGTTCGACTATCTCCTGATCCCCCAGGACGACACGATGGAGTATGGCTGGAACATCGCCGAGAGCCGGGCGCTGCGGCGGGAGATCCGGGCGCTAGGCCTGGCCGATCGGGCTATCACGTATCCCGGCGCGGACGAGATCGGTATGATCCTGCTCGCCCGGGTGATCTGCCAGGAGCAGGGGATGCAGCCGCGCGTGTGGGATCGCTATTCATCCTGTCGCGCAAGTCAGGTGATCACCGCCTACGAAGACCGCCCAATGCCGGAGCTGGTGAAGGCACATTTGGCGCCCTTGGGTGGCATGATGGTAGGTTCGCCCGAAGAGGCTGACTTCCTGTTGTTCGTCAACTCGCCAGGCGAAGTCCAGGGAGAGGGAGCGGCGCAGTTGCCGTCGCACTGGAACGAAGAAGAGCGAAAGGCGCGGCTGCCGGGCTATCCCGAGCGGTATGCCGACCTGGTCACATCGCCGATGGCGCGTGCCACTCAGCGAGAGATGAACACTGCCCTGCGCAACGTGGACGAGTTCGTGCGGGCAGCGGCGCACCACGTGGGACAGGGCCGACTCGTAGCGATAGCCGACGCGGCTTTCGTGAACGGGGCAGACCTGGCGCTCGGCGAACGGTTGCTGGAAACGGGCCTGGCGCCCCGCCTGGCAGCCTACGCGGGGTGGAACACGGCGGGCAACACCCTGGGGACCGTGATCGCGCACGCGGTGGCGCGAGCCGCTTATCTCCGAGGGGGCGGGGGCCGAGAGGGGCTACGGGCGCACATCGCCCACCTGTTCCTGCGCTTTCTGGATGACTTCTGCTATCAGGCCATCGCCCGTACAGAGGCGATGCTGATGGATCTGCCGACGCTGGGGATCGAGCCGATGATGACCATGCTGCCGCGGGATGTGGGGGCAGTGCAGGCGCGCGTGGCGGCCCGTCTGATGGAGCAGGCCGAAAAGCTGGCGAACGTCTTCCGGGGCGTCTCGTTGCCGGGGGCGCCATCCCCGACCATCGGCGACATCACGGTGCGAGATGTGCACCTGCCGTGGCGTCGCCTGTTCGAAGTGGGATGCCAGGTGGACGTGCGGTTCGCCGATGAATAAATGACAATACAGCAAACGGATGGTTGACCGAAGGGAGTGTGAGCTGCTGTAACAATCCCCCGGCTTAGAACTTATCCGAAAACCCGCTCTAGGCGGACCGTTCGGCTGAGCTCAGCCCGAAGGGTCCAGCTTGTAGTCTTCGCTGTGCAGAAGACTACGGGAGCCGCGAGACGTTTCGGATAGGCTCTTAGCTGGGGGATTGTCTTTCATAGGGCTATAGGCTATAATGTTGGACAAAGAAATCCAGCTACACTTATCAGCAACTGGTTGCCGTCTGACAGCATATGTCTTGCCTTATCCTCACATCACGTCCAACCGCTCCACGAGGGGTGGAGATGGCCACCGAAACCTACATCATCGGGCTTGACATCGGGGGAACCAAGACGGCGGTCGTGCTGGGCGATCGCAGTGGGCAGGTCTATGACCGCGTGCAATTCCCCACCGATCCAGCACGGGGTTTTGCTGCCACCTTTGCCGATCTGTGTCAACATGTTGAGATGATGCGCATCCGGGCCACGGAACAGGGGCGGCGTCCTGGCGTGCTCTCCGTTTCCATCGGTGGCCCACTGGACATCGAACGGGGCATCATCTACTCGCCCCCCAACCTTCCTGGTTGGGATGCCATACCGCTCAAGAAACTCCTGGAAGAGCGGTTTGCCTGGCCTACTTACGTAGAGCATGACGGCAATGCCGGTGCCCTGGCTGAGTGGTACTTCGGCGCAGCGCAAGGCGCGCACAACGTGATCTTCCTCACTATGGGGACGGGGATAGGTGGGGGTCTCATCCTGAATGGCCAACTTTACCGGGGAACTTGTGATCTGGCCGGCGAGGTGGGGCACATGCGCATCGCAGAGACGGGGCCGGTGGCCTACGGTAAAGCTGGCTCATGGGAGGCGTTCTGCTCAGGAACGGGGATTGTACGGCTGGCTGCCTATCGGTTCCCAGAGCGGTGGGCTGAAGGGAGCATCACCGTCCGAGACCTGGCAGAGCTGGCGGCGAACGGGGACGCCAACGCGCTGGCTGTGCTGGCGGAGGCCGGTCGCTATTTGGGACGAGGGCTGGCCATCTTGCTGGATATTTTGAACCCGGAGGTGATCGTGATCGGCTCCCTGGCCGTGCGCCTGGGCGAGTTGGTGTTGGGGCCGGCGCGCGACGAAATGCGTCGAGAGGCTCTGCCGGAGGCGGCAGCAGCCTGTCGCGTGGTCTCGGCCGCGTTGGGCGAACGGATTGGTGACGTCGCTGCCCTCTGTGCGGCTATTGCAGCCCTGGGAGGGCCAAACCTCTGAAGTTCTCTGACCTCTGAGCTATCCAGAGATCAAGCACCATCCCGGACGGTATGATAAGTTATGAACCACCTTGGCTCTGATTGCCCTGCAAGGCTCGCCTTGATCGGGCGAGAGAACGAATTGTCCATGCTGCAAGCGTGCTACACCACAGCTCTACGCGGCAGTGCGACCATGGCTATGGTGGAAGGAGAGGCCGGCATTGGCAAAACCCACCTGCTGCGAGCCTTCGTAGTCTGGGCTAAGCAGCAAGGCGCACGCGTGTCGTACGCGGCCTGTCAGGAGACTGAAGCAGATCTACCATATAGTGTGATGATTCGCGCGTTTCGCACGCTCCTGGGCCAGCGCGATCTCATGCAAGAAACATCCGTTGTTGCGACGTTACGAGCGCAACCCTGGTTGCCTCTGCTCCTTCGTTTTCTCCCGGAGCTGGCTCAGTGGATAGAGGCGCAGCCGATGGACCAATCTCCAGCCGGCCTTCCTCAGGAGAAAGTTTTTAACTTTACACCAGGTCAAATTTATGAAGGAGCGGCGCAGATCATCAGCACCATAGCGCGTCAGGCTCCGTTGGTCGTGGTGCTGGAGGATCTGCATTGGGCTGACACTGCCACGTTGGATTTATTGAGCGTAGTCTACCGACGGCTGCGTTCGTCACCCGTGATGATCGTAGGCAGTTATCGCCCAGAGGAGGTACATGAATCTCACCCGCTTCATCAGCTCATGACCCGATTGTCCCGCATCTATGAGACGCTACGGATGCGGCTACGCCCATTAGAACCGGCAGCCATCCCACAACTGATAGATTCCTTGATGCCTGTTGCGAGAGCCGAAGAGGCCCGACAGAGGGTTGACGTGCGGAGTTGGAGCCAACAGGTAGAGGGAATTCCAGCTTTCTGGGTGGCCTGGGCGCGCCTTGTCGCTGGTGGAGAGACGCCAGACACGCTACCCAGAAACTTGCGTGGGATCCACGAGTTATTGCTGACCCGGCTAGAGCCTGACGCCCGGCATGTGCTGGAAGCACTGGCCGTACTAGGCACTGACGCCAATGCCGGTTTGCTCGCTGCTGTCGCAGAGTTGCCCAGGGATCGAGTGGAGGCGGCGCTACGACGGTTGACCGACGACGAGATCGTGGCCGTTGACGCAGGCGCATACGCGATCGCAGACACGCCGCTTGCTCACGTGGCTTACGAGATGCTGAGCGAGGAGCAACGACAGCATCTGCATCTACGAGCCGGGCGAGTGTTGAGCCTCTATCATCGGGCAGCGATTGGACCGGTGGCTGCCAGATTGGCGACTCACTACGATGTAGCTGGCCAGCCAGCCATAGCCCTGCGTTACATGATGATGGCCGGCGACTGGGCGTACCGTCTCTTTGCGTTAGACGAGGCCCAGGGGTTGTATTGGAATGCCCTTTCTCGGGCCATGTTGGTAGGAGATGCTCAAGCACAAACGACCATCTACACAGTATTGGGCAAGATTCACGCAGAGCTGGGGCGCCATCGGACTGCGTTGGAGCATTTTTATGCGGCTCTGGGAGGAGCCCCGTCAGAGCTGCAGCCTGAAGGCCGCAGACAACAGGCGTTGATACGAGTGCACATAGCTCGCAGCCTCGGCACTCTCGGCGAGTACGAGCAGGCACAAGAGTTCCTGCAGCAAGCTTTGCAGGCCGTTGCAGACGAACATGACCCAGGAACGAATTGCGCCATCTGGCTACACCTGGCATGGGTTGAAGAATATCTGAGGAACAGGAAAGCAGCCCTGGCGATCGCGAACCAGGCCCTTGAGGCTGCACAGTCGGCAAAAGCTCTCTCGCTGGAGGCAGACATCGCTTTATTACTGGCGCTGTTGAATTGGCGACAGCAGGACCTGGATCAGGCTCAGGCGTTATGTCAGCACAGTCTGCGGATCCGGGAGCACATAAAGGATACGGTAGGTTCTGCTCACGTCTGGCATTACCTTGGAATGATCGAGCGTGACCGTGGACAGTTCCAGGCGGCCCGGCATTGCTTTGCGATGAGCACGGAGATTTACCATCAGATCGGCGAATGGTTGCTCGAGGCTATGGTGCGCGCTCACTGGGGTGACACATGCGCTGCTGCGAATGACCTGGCTGCATCAGTTGAACAGTTTCGCCAGGCCTTTGCTCTCTATGAGGAAGCCCAGGGTGTGGAAATTGGCCTGGATCTACCTCTCTGGACGCATTCCGATTTCGACTGAGCATTTCCTCCCTGAAGTGGCTGAGAGTTGGTCATACGTCAGCGGTGATGAGGGGGGCTTTTCACATTGAAACGCGAATATCCTGAGCGTCCGTTAGTGGGCGTCGGGGCGGTGGTCGTGCGTGACGATGGTCATGTATTACTGGTACGGCGCGGCCAGCCTCCTCGCGCGGGAGGCTGGTCACTGCCGGGCGGCCTGGTCGAGCTGGGAGAATCGCTAGACGATGCAATACGCCGTGAAGTGCGCGAGGAGTGCGGCATCGAGATAGAAGTCGGGCCCCTGGTAGGCACCTTTCAACTGATCGAGCGTGACTCGTCCGGTCGGGTTCGTTTTCATTATGTCGTGTTGGACTACCTGGCCCACTATGTGAATGGGGTTACCCGCTCCTCCTCCGATGTGGAGGAGGTGGCGTGGGTAAATCCAGATCGCTTGGGCCACTATAATCTCCGACCGGAGACGGTGGAGATGGTTCAGCGTGCTTTGACCATGGCGAAAAAGTGCACTTGACGTGTGTCTGAGTTTGTGGCATAATTGTATTGCAATCGAATATTGAACAACTGGGAACCGGAAGAGTAGCGGTCGAAGCGGGCTTCAGAGAGCCGGGGCAGGGTGTGAACCTGGCAGCAGCGCAGGCCGTGAATGGGCCGGGGAGTTGGGGATCGAAAGGGCAACCAAGTAGACTCCTCCGGAGACTCCACCGTTATCTGGGAGCTAGGTATCGGGTGGCTGACGAAGATGAAGCTGGCTCTGTACCTGTAGAGTGAGGCTGGCGATGGGTACCCCCCGTGTTTCACGGTGGGGTTTTCTTTTCCTGATCGCTGCCTAAGCGGGGTGGCACCGCGGGGAACGTTTACGCGTCCTCGTCCCGGGATTGGTGGGGACGAGGACGTTTTTTATTATTGATCCTCGTTAAACCAAAGGAACATTCCCATTCCCATCCCCCCTCTTTCGTCCCCTTTCCTCCGAAATGAAGGGGGCCGGGGAAAAAGGGGGGCAAAGGGCACAACGGGCGGGGCTAAAAGATTGTGTTCCTTTCGCTGGACGAAGCTCAATAATAGTCAGCAGACGCATGTAGGGAGAGGAACTCATGTATCACCCAACGCTCGACGAGTTCAAGCAACTGGCCGGACGAGGTAACGTGGTGCCGGTGTACCAGGAGTTGCCGGCCGATCTGGAGACCCCTGTCTCCGTCTACATCAAGCTGCAAAACGGCGGCCCATCGTTTCTGTTGGAGTCGGTGGAGAAGGGTGAGCAGTTGGGGCGCTACTCATTCATCGGTGTGCAGCCGCCGCTGATGATGCTGAGCAAGCGGGACAGGGTGCGCATGACCTCCGGCGGCGGCGCGCTCCTGGAAGAGAAGTTCGGCACCGATCCTTTCACCGAGCTACAGCAGGTGCTGGATCGTCGGCATCCCGTCGAGTTACCAGGGCTGCCCCGCTTCACGGGCGGCGCGGTGGGCTACTGGGGCTATGACACCGTGCGCTTCATCGAACGACTGCCAGAGACGGCGCTTGACGACCGGCCCGACCTGCCCGATGCGGCTTTCCTGCTGGCTGACAACCTGGTAGTCTTCGACCATGTTCGCCATCGGCTGCTGGTGATGGCCAATGCTCGTCTGGAGGGCGACCTGACGGCGGCCTATGCCGAGGCGGTGGCCCGCATTGAAGGGGTGGTGGATCGGCTGCGCCAGCCCCTGCGCGTGCCCATCTTGGGCAACGTCGCCTCTGATGATCGCTGGGAGTCCAATGTGACTCAAGCGCAGTTCGAAGAGAGGGTGCGGCAGGCGAAAGAGTACATCGCCGCCGGCGACATCTTCCAGGTGGTGCTCAGTCAGCGTCTGTGCCGTCGCACGCGGGCCGACCCGTTGACCATCTACCGGGCGCTGCGCATGTTAAATCCGTCGCCCTACATGTTCTTGCTGGAGATGCCAGGCGATGTGCGGCTGATCGGTTCGTCACCGGAGATGCATGTCCGGCTGGAGGGTCGGATGGCGTCTCTTCACCCCATCGCTGGCACCCGCTGGCGTGGCGCAACTCCCGAAGAGGACGCCCGCCTGGCTGAGGAGTTGCTGGCCGACCCCAAGGAGCGGGCTGAGCACGTGATGCTGGTGGACCTGGGGCGCAATGACCTGGGCCGCGTGTGCGAATACGGCACCGTGAAAGTGCCGACCATGATGACGATCGAGCGCTACTCTCACGTCATGCACATCGTGTCCGACGTACAGGGGGTGGTGAAGCCGGGCATGAATGCGTTCGATCTCCTGAAGGCCACTTTTCCGGCGGGGACGGTCTCCGGCGCGCCCAAAGTGCGAGCGATGGAGATCATCGAAGAACTGGAGGGCTTGCGCCGGGGGCCGTACGCCGGAGCGGTGGGGTACGTGGACTACGACGGCACCATGGACACTTGCATCGCCATTCGCACCATCGTTATGATGGGCGATACCTGCTACATCCAGGCCGGCGGCGGCATCGTCGCCGACAGCGACCCAACCTACGAGTTCAATGAGTCAATGAACAAAGCCCGCGCGCTGGCTCTGGCGGTGGAACAGGCGGAGCGCGGGCTGGTGTGAGACGTAATCCGTACTGCGTAATGCGTAACATGTGGACTCATCCCAGCGGGCAACGGATCACGCATTACGCATTACGTTTGACAAAGTGGTCACGGAGGTGTAACCAATGGAACGTAAACGAATTCTGACCGGTGATCGGCCCACGGGCAAGATGCACCTGGGCCACTATGTCGGCAGTCTGGTCAACCGGGTGCGTCTGCAAGACGAATACGAATGTTTCTTCATCATCGCCGACCTGCACATGCTCACGACGAGGCCGGAGAAGGAGCACATCGAAGAGATCGTCACCAACGCGCGGGAGATGGTGCTGGACTACCTGGCCGTAGGCATTGACCCGGCCAAGTCCACCATCTACCTGCAATCGGCCGTGCATGAGGTATACGAGCTGAACCTGCTCTTCGAGATGCTGGTGACTGTGCCACGGCTGAGCCGGTTGCCCAGCCTCAAGGATATGGCCCGCGCCGCGGACCTGACCGAGATGCCCTTCGGGCTGTTGGGCTACCCCGTGCTGCAGGCGGCCGACATCCTGATGCCGCGCGCCCATCTGGTCCCCGTGGGCAAGGACAACGAGGCGCACGTCGAGGTCACCCGGGAGATCGCTCGTCGCTTCAACTACCTGTACGGCGAGGTCTTCCCCATCCCTGACGCAATGATCGGTGACGTGCCCACCCTGGTCGGTACCGACGGCCAGGCCAAGATGTCCAAGTCGCTCAACAACGCCATCTTCCTGTCCGATGACGCCAAGACCGTCGAAAAGAGGGTCTTCAGCATGTACACCGACCCTAAGCGCATTCGGGCGGACATCCCCGGCACGGTGGAAGGCAACCCGGTCTTTATCTACCATGACATCTTCAATCCCAACAAGGCAGAGGTGGAAGACCTGAAGGAGCGCTATCGTGCAGGCCGGGTGGGCGATGTGGAGGTCAAGGAGAAGCTGGCTGTCGCCCTCAACAATTTCCTGGATCCCATCCGTGAGCGACGGGCCGAATTCGCAGCGCGCTCTGGTTTCGTGGACGAGGTGATCTACGACGGCACGCTGCGGGCGCGGCAGGAAGCCCAGGAGACCTTGATGCTGGCCAAGAAGGCGATGGGGCTGACAGGGGTGTGGAACCGCATCAGCCGCAAGGCGGAGGACGCGAAGAAGAGGCGGGCAGCAGTTAGCAATGAGCAGTAAGCCATAAGCAGTTAGCAGTGGCTGGTCAACGGCGGATGGAAGGCTAACGGCTGACAGCTAATAGCTAGAACGGGAGAGGTTGACATGATCGCTGTGATAGACAATTATGATTCGTTTACGTACAACCTGGTGCAATTCCTGGGCGAGTTGGGAGCTGAACTGAAAGTCTGGCGCAACGATCAGGTCACCGTGGAGGAGATCGCGGCGGCAAAGCCCTCGCACATTGTGATTTCACCGGGCCCAGGCACGCCGGAGAAGGACAGCGGCGTCTCCAACGACGTCATCCGCCAACTGGGGCCGTACACCCCGATCCTGGGTGTGTGTCTGGGGCAGCAGTGCATCGGCCATGTGTTTGGCGGCCGTGTGGTGCGCGCCCCCCGGCTCATGCATGGCAAGACTTCTCCCATCTATCACACGGGCAAGGGCATCTTTGAAGGGATCCCCAGCCCCTTCACGGCCACCCGCTACCATTCGCTCATCGTGGCGGAGCCGGTGCCAGGCGAGCTGGAGGTGACCGCCTTCACTGCCGAAGGGGAGGTTATGGGGTTGCGCCATCGCGTCTATCCCATCTTCGGCGTGCAATTTCACCCGGAGTCCATTCTGACCCAATATGGCCACGACCTGTTGCGCAATTTTCTTGGTGTGAGGCAATGACTTCACAGAATCAGGGGGTGGCCTGGAGGGGTTCTTCCCTCCAGAAAATCCCCCTTTTCAAACCCTTTACCCGCCTTGCTCAGCCCCAGTCCACTGGATCAAGCCGGGAATAAGCGGGCAAAAAGCGAAATGGGCTTCTTATGGAGGGAGAAGCTCCCCCATGTTACCCCTTTGGGGCTGACATACACAAAAAACCTCCCCTTGAAAGGGGGGTCCGAAGGAGAGTGAAACGATGAAAGAGGCGATCGCGAAGCTGTTGGAAGGTAAGGACCTGTCGCTGGCCGAGGCGGAGGCGGCGATGGACACGATCATGGCTGGCGAGGCCACCCCTGCCCAGATTGGGGGGTTCCTGGTAGCCTTGCGTATGAAAGGGGAGACGGTGGAAGAGATCGCCGGGTGCGCTCGCTCCATGCGTCGCAATGCGGTGCGCGTGCCGGCGCGGCACGATGGCATCCTGGTGGACACCTGTGGCACCGGTGGCGACCGCCTGGGCACTTTCAACATCTCCACCACGGCTGCCTTCGTCGTGGCAGGAGCGGGCATCCCCGTGGCCAAGCACGGCAACCGCTCCGTGTCCAGCAAGTGTGGCTCTGCCGATGTGCTGGAGGCGTTGGGGGCGAATATCCAGCTCAGGGCGGATCAAGTCGCCCGTTGCATTGACGAAGTGGGCATCGGGTTCATGTTTGCGCCCAACTTCCACCCGGCCATGCGCCACGCTATTGGTCCCCGCCGCGAGCTGGGCGTACGCACCGTGTTCAATATCCTGGGGCCGCTGACGAATCCCGCTTTCGCTACCCATCAGGTGCTGGGGGTATACGACCCGGCATTGACGGAGGTGATGGCCCGGGTGCTGGCGGAAATGGGGAGCAAGGCCGCGTTTGTCGTGCACAGTGCAGACGGCCTGGACGAGCTGTCCACAACCGGTGTCAACCGCGTCAGCCATCTGCGCGCGGGGGAGGTGCGGACGTTCCATCTGGACCCGCTTGACCTTGGGCTGCCCCGCGCGCCACTGGAAACGCTGAGCGGTAGTGATGTCCAAGAGAACGCGGCCATCTGTCAGCGCATCCTGGCCGGCGAGGAGCGCGGCCCGCGTCGGGACGTGGTGCTCCTCAACGCGGCCGCGGCCCTGGCGGCCGAGAGCGGCGACCTGCGCGCGGGGCTGGAGCAGGCTCGCGAATCCCTCGACTCCGGCGCGGCCCTGCGCAAACTGGACGCCTTCGTCGCGCTCAGCCAATCGCTCGCGGTGGCGTAGCCATGCCAGATCGCCATACCCTCGCAAAACGTGGGTTTCTCGCAATTCCCATTCTGGAATATGATCCCACGCCGGAAGCGGTCATCGAGCCGCGGCGCGTGATCCAGCCCATTGACGCGCCTGAGCACTGCGTCCTTTGCTTCTTTCAGGACGTCATCGCCCAGGTGTGCCGAGAGCACAATGCCAGGGTGATCGCAACTCAAAAAAGCGAGATGGCCGAGCATCCGCTGTACGAGATCAGCGTGGACGGCCGGCGCCTGGCGTTCTTTCACCCTGGCGTGGGCGCTCCCCTGGCGGCCGGCCTGCTGGAGGAGGTGATCGCGCTGGGGTGCCGCAAGTTCATCAGCGAGCCTCCGTGCGCGAGAAGCTGTTCTGGCTGGCGGCGGAGGCCTGTCTGGAGATCCCATGACCAAGCGACGCTCGAAGCTGCTGCAGGAGAGGGGCGGAATCTTGGACGAGATCATGCGCTGGAAGCGGGAGGAGCTGCCCAGGCGCAAGCGAGAGACGCCCATCGCCGATCTCCACGCACTGGCGGCCGTGGCCCCGCGCCCGCCCGACTTCGCCGCGGCGTTACGACCGCCCGATGACCCGCGTGGCGTCCGCCTGATCGCTGAGATCAAGCGCGCCTCACCCACGCGCGGGCTACTCTGCCAGGACTTCGATCCGGAGATGCTCGCGGAGACGTACGCTCGCAACGGCGCTGCCGCCGTCTCTTGCCTGACCGATAGTCGCTTTTTCCAGGGCGACCTCTCGCATCTGGTGCTCGCCCGCGAGCGGCTGGAGGCCATTGGCCGGCCGCTGCCCTTCCTGCGCAAGGACTTCATCTTCGACCCCTACCAGGTGCTGGAAGCGCGGGCGGCCGGCGCAGCCGCGCTCTTGCTCATCACGGCTGTCCTCAGCGAGCGGGCGCTGCGCGACCTGATTGCCGAGACGCGACGGTTGCACATGACGCCGCTGGTGGAGGTGCACGACGAGGCGGAGGTGGATCGCGCCCTGGCGGCCGGAGCCAACGTGATCGGCATCAACAACCGTGATCTGCGCACCTTCCGCGTGGACCTGGAGACGACCGCCCGGCTGCGGCCGCGCATCCCGGAGGCGTGCATCGTGGTGGCGGAGAGCGGCATCCACACGGCGGAGGACGTGCGCCACCTGCGTGACATGGGTGTGGATGCCATCCTGGTGGGCGAGGCGCTGGTCAAGGCCGACCCGGGGGAACGGGCAGCGATGGTGCAGGCGCTGGCCACAGCCGTAAAACGTGGAACGTAAAGCGTAATCAGAGGTGACAGGATGGGCAGCTTTACGTTTTACGTCCTTACGTTTTACTCCAGTGCGTCTCCCATCCGTGACGAGGTGTGGGTATAGTGACCGGGACTTTCCTGAACGTTGTTACCGTGGTGCTCGGCAGTCTGCTGGGCACGATCCTGGGCAACCGTCTGCCGGACAAGATGCGGCAGACAGTCATGAGCGGGCTGGGGCTGATGACGGCCGTCGTCGGCATGCAGATGGCGCTGGGCACCCACAACGTGTTGCTGATTATGGGCAGCGTGCTGGTGGGTGGCGTCCTGGGGGAATGGTGGCAGATCCAGGAGGGGCTGGAGGCAGCCGGCCGTTGGCTGGAGGAGCGCGTGGGCAACGCCGTGGGAGCCACCGACGAACGCTCCATCACCCGCGCCTTTGTCACCGCCAGTTTGGTGTTCTGCGTCGGCCCCCTGACTATCCTGGGCTCGATCCAGGACGGGCTGACGGGCGACTACAGCCTGCTGGCCATCAAGTCCGTGCTGGACGGCTTTGCGGCGCTGGCCTTCTCGGCCACTTTGGGGCCGGGCGTGATCCTGTCGGTCCTTACCATTCTGGTCTACCAGGGCGGCCTTAGTCTCGCGGCGATGGGTGTGGGCAGCGCCCTGGGCCAGGTCACCCGGCAGACCCCCTGGGTGATCGAGATGACGGCGGCGGGCGGCGTGCTCATCCTGGGCATCTCTCTCGTCTTGCTGGACCTTCGTCACGTTCGCGTGGCGAACCTGCTGCCGGCGATCGTCATCGCGCCGCTGGCTCAAATTGTGCTGGAGGCGTTGGGGGTCAGCCTGTGAACCCAGCCCAACAAGACGTACAAGAGAACCGCGTCGTAGGTGGCCAACATTCTCAGCATGAAAGTTAAGATCTGCGGGATCACGGACCTGGAAGATGCTCGCGTGGCCGCGCTGGCGGGGGCCGATTTTCTGGGCTTCATCTTCTACCCCCGTTCGCCGCGCTACGTGACGCCGGAAGTGGCCGGGCGGATCGTGGCGACGCTGCGAGCCGAGCGGCTGACCGTGCTCACGGTGGGGGTGTTCGTGGACGCCTTGTTGGCGGAGATTGAGCACGCGATGCGCGTGGCCGGCCTGGACCTGGTCCAGTTGCACGGAAGGGAACCGCCGGAGCTGGTGCAGACGCTCAACGGACGCGCTTTTAAGGCACTGCGACCCCGCTCTGGCGACGAGGGCCGGGCCGATGCGCTGCGGTATCTGCCTGTCGCGCCCGCTGACACCCGCGCCCCCCAGTTGCTGGTGGACGCGTATCACCCAGGGGCATATGGCGGCACCGGGCAAGTTGGAGATTGGCATCTTGCTCACGCCCTGGTGCAGCAGTGCGAACGGCTGCTGCTGGCAGGCGGCCTCACGCCAGACAACGTGGCGCAGGCGATCAGCCAGGTGCGGCCGTGGGGCGTGGACGTGAGCAGCGGCGTCGAGGCGAGCCCCGGGCGCAAGGATCATGGCCGGGTGCGGGCGTTCATCGCAGCCGCTCGCGCCGCCGTTGGCTAATGGCTGATAGCTGATAGCTGATAGGAGAGCAGTGGTGGGTAATGCGAGAAGTGAGACGCCAGTGAAAACGGGAGATCGCCTCTACCCCTGGCAGCAGCCCGACGAGCGCGGCTGGTTTGGCGCATACGGTGGTCGCTTTGTGCCAGAGACGCTGATGCCAGCGTTGGAGGAGCTAGAGGATGCCTACCGGGAGGCGATGCAGGAGCGTGCCTTCTGCGAGGAGCTGGATTATCTGCTGCGGACCTACGTGGGACGCCCCACGCCTGTCACCTTCGCCCGCCGGCTGAGCGCTCACCTGGGCGGCGCTCGCATCTACCTGAAGCGAGAGGACCTGGCCCACTCCGGCGCGCACAAGATCAACAACGCGCTGGGGCAGGCGCTGCTGGCGCGGCGCATGGGGAAGCGGCGCATCGTGGCGGAGACCGGGGCCGGCCAGCACGGCGTGGCGACAGCGACCGCCTGCGCGCTGCTGGGCATCGAGTGCGTGATCTACATGGGCACCGTGGACATGGCCCGCCAGCGCCCCAACGTCTTTCGCATGAACCTCTTGGGCGCTACCGTGCGGCCGGTGGAGGCGGGCAGCCAGACGTTGAAAGATGCCATCAACGAGGCCATCCGGGACTGGGTGACCAACGTGCGCACGACTCACTACCTGCTCGGATCGGCGCTGGGGCCCCATCCGTACCCGATGATGGTGCGCGATTTTCAGAGCGTCATCGGCCGCGAGGCCCGTCAGCAGATGCTCGAATCGGAAGGGCGACTGCCGGATGTGCTGGTCGCCTGCGTGGGAGGCGGCTCCAATGCTATCGGCCTGTTCCACCCGTTCATTGACGATGAGGGTGTGCGCCTGATCGGGGTGGAGGCCGGAGGACTCGGCATCGCGTCAGGACAGCATGCCGCCCGCTTCGCCGATCCGGCGATGGGGCGGCTGGGGGTGCTCCACGGCACCAAGTCCTTCGTGTTGCAGACAGAAGATGGCCAGATCGCGCTCACTCATTCTATTTCAGCAGGGTTGGACTACGCCAGCGTGGGGCCGGAGCACGCGCTGCTGCGGGAGGTCGGGCGGGGGGAGTACACCTACGCCACCGACGACGAGGCGCTGGCCGCCTTCAAGCTGCTTTGCGAGTTGGAGGGGATCATCCCGGCGCTGGAGTCGGCTCACGCCATCGCCCATGTGATCAAGCTGGCCTCCACGATGCGCCCTGACCAGATCATCCTGGTTAATCTCTCTGGCCGCGGGGATAAGGATTTGGACACGGTAATGCAAGCGGTGGGAGAGAGGGGGAGACGCGGAGACGCGGGGATAGGGGGTAACTGGTGAAGCAGAGTGGTATTGCGCGGATTGCGGTGGTGTTTGCGAGGGCGAGGGCCGAGGGGCGGGCGGCGTTCATGCCCTACTACGTGGTGGGTTATCCCGACCTCCCCACAAGCCTGGAGGTGATGATCGCCCTGGCGGAGGCCGGCGCGGACATGATCGAGGTGGGTGTGCCCTTCTCCGATCCTCTGGCGGACGGCCCGACGATCCAGGCCGCGGCTCAACGCGCGCTGGAGCATGGCACTTCGTTGGCGGATGTGCTGCACATGGTCTACCAGTTGCGCCGGCGCGGCGTGGTCATCCCCCTCGTTTTGATGGGCTACTATAACCCGTTCCTGGCCTATGGCGTGGAGGACCTATGCCGGGATGCCGTCGCCGTCGGCGCAGACGGCCTTATCGTCCCCGACCTGCCGCCGGACGAGCGCGATGGCCAGGAGGTGATCGCTTGCTGCCGGAAGCATGGACTGGCCTTCATCCCGCTGCTGGCCCCCACCTCGACGGTAAGCCGCATTCGGTTGGTGACGCAGGCGGCCAGCGGCTTCGTCTACCTGGTGAGCGTGACGGGGATCACCGGCGCGCGGGATCGTCTGCCGGCCGATCTAGAGGTATTTGTAAGTCGGGTGCGCTCAGCCACTGATCTCCCGCTGGCGGTGGGGTTCGGCATCTCCACGCCGGAGCAGGCCGCGCAGGTGGCCGAGATCGCGGACGGTGTGGTGGTAGGCTCAGCGTTGGTGAAACTGGGGCTGAGTGAAGAGCCGGTGGCCCGCATTCGGGAGCTGGCCGCGGCGCTGGCGCGGGGTGCCCGCCGCGTTGTCATGGCGCCAGTCTTTTAGTTCGCAGTCCTCAGTCCGCGGTCTTCCGGCTTCCCCATCCAACTCTGGACTGGGGACTCCGGACTGAGGACTCCGGACTAGATATCCAGGCCCAGCAGGTTCGCCAGGCGGGCGCGCATGTGGCTCCAGTGGGTGCCCGCCCAGTAGATCCGCCCACACTCCGGGCAGTGATGGAACCGCTCCTGCGTCTGCCACACATACGGTGGCACGCGGTCGCGAGCGGCCTCCCGTGGCAGGGGGACCAGGACGTGATTGCACTCCAGGCAGCGTGTGCCGATACGGTCGTACCCGATCTTGAGGCGTTCGACCACCTGGCGAAGCTGCTCCCCCAGCTCCATGCTGGCGATGAGCAGCACCGACACCCCTCGCCGTCGCGCCAGTCCCGTATCCCGCGTCACGATGATGCGATCCTCCGCGCGAGCGCGGCGTACCAGCCTGAGATCGTCCTCATCGTCGGAGGCCAACACGGCGTCACAGCCCAGCAGGCGCAGCCAGCGCGCCAGGCTGCCCAACATCGCGTCCA
>DAOUAJ010000016.1:0-18216 GCA_034433615.1 Anaerolineae bacterium
GCGCTGAGATGCCGAACGGCCCTCCCGACAGCAGATCCAGCCAAAGCCCGCCCACGAATGCCCACATTAACCCCTCGCCCAGCCCGCGCAGAAGCGTCCAGCTTACAACAGCGAGCAGTACCAGGTCAGGCCGCACGCCCAAAATGGCCACGTATGGCAGCACTGTGGACTGTAAGAGGGCCAACACACCCAGTAGCAGTATGAACAGCAAAGGTGTCATGGGAGCAACGGGGACCTGACTACTGACTCGCAGCAGGTGGGCCGGAAGCCTCCTCAGTGCCCTCGGCGGGGGTAAAATTGGTGATGACCAGCACCTGTTCGAGTTGATTAAAGTTCACCGAAGGGCGGACTATGGCCCTTTGAAACATCTCATAATCCCGCTGGTACACGGCCGTGATTTGCCCGATCACGAGGTTGCGGGGAAAGCGACCGCCCAGGCCAGAAGTGATCACGATCTCTCCCGGGGTAACTGTGGCGTCTTGCGGGATGTAATCCATGACCAGCTCACCGCCAGCCTGTCCCTGCACTAGCCCTGTCAGCCGCGAGCTTTGGATGAGCGCGTTAACCGCACTGGCCGGGTCGGTCAACAATAACACCTGGCTGGTCGTGCTGTTGGTCCGGCTGATCCGTCCTACCAGGCCACGTTCGGTGACCACCGGCATACCCTCTCGGATCCCGTGCTCACGACCCAGATTGATCAACAGGTGATTAAACAGGTTCGTTGGATCGCGGCCGATCACACGAGCCACTACCTCTGCGCCGCGAAACTCCAAAGAAGGATGGTCCTGAGCAAACTTCAATAGCCGGCGGAGGTTGGCATTCTCTGCCTCAATCTCTTTCAGTTGCACATTCTCAATGGTCAGGCTGTTGACCTGTCTTTCCAGTTCAGCATTACGCTGGCGCAACGTACGCAGGTCATGGACGGCAACCGCGATCTCTCTGACGCTACTGGCCAGACCGGCGAGCCCTCCCTGCACGGGAGCTAGGCCGCGCAGCACTACATCCTGGGCTGGAATCAGGTAACCTGTCGCATGCAGCCCAATGACCAACAGACAAAGGCCCACAAAACCGCCCAGCCAGATTGCCCGGTTACGCGGACGTCTGACGAAAGCCCCTTTCTCGGTCCAGGCCAGGGGCTGCTGCAGAAAGCGATTACGCGCCATCAACTGGTTTCCCCGACCGCTTCTCGCGGGACAGGCGGACATATTGCGTAGTGCGTATCACGTAGGCGCACTACGGACCATGCAATACGAAATACCAAATACGCAACCCACAACACGTGAGTTTAGCTGTGAATCGTGCTGCCACGTTGGAGCGTGGTCAGAGTCTCCCGGTAGTACTCGGGCCTTTCCAAAATCATACCAGCCCCCCGGGCGACGCAGGTTATTGGATCATCCGCCACGTACACCTGCATCTTGGTCTCTTCGCTCAATCTTACATCCAGATTGCGGAGCAGGGCACCGCCACCCGCCAGGACGATACCGCGTTCCATCAGATCGGCCACCAGCTCAGGGGGCGTCTCGTCAATCGTCTCACGCACGGTATCCACAATCACAGATACCGAGTTACTTAGCGCTTCCCGCACCTCAACGCTGGAGACGTCCACCGCTTCCGGTAAGCCGGTGATCAGGTTACGCCCACGAAGCGTGATGATCTCTTCTTTTTCCAATGGGAAAGCGGAACCAACCGCAATCTTGGCCTGCTCTGCCATGCGTTGTCCGATGAGAAGATTGTACTTCTGGCGAGCGTAATTGATAATATCCTCATCCATCTCGTCGCCTGCGACGCGAATGGACCGCGAGACCACGATGCCACCCAACGCGATCACTGCTACCTCTGTGGTGCCGCCGCCAATGTCCACAATCATGCTGCCGACGGATTCCGTGACCGGCAGTCCGGAGCCGATGGCCGCAGCCATAGGTTCTTCTACCAGCCCGGCCTCCCGTGCTCCAGCGCTGATGGCCGCATCGTGCACAGCTCGCTTCTCGACCTCGGTGACACCGCTAGGGATACCAATGACCACCCGCGGCCTCGGCACGCGCAGCAAAGCTCGGTCGTGCACTTTGTGGATGAAGTAATGCAGCATTTGCTCCGTCACATCAAAATCGGAGATGACGCCGTCCTGCAACGGGCGAATCGCAACGATGTGGGCAGGAGTGCGGCCAATCATCTCTTTAGCTTCTGCTCCAATCGCCACCACCCGGTTCTTCCTGCGGGTGTCAATGGCTACCACGGAAGGTTCGTTGATAACGATGCCCTGCCCTTTGACGTGGACCAGGGTAGTTGCTGTCCCCAGGTCAATGCCGATGTCCAGGGAAAACAGGCCAAGAATGGTGTTAAGGGGATTAAACACTCGGTGTGCTCTTCCTTTGCTCGTAGCCCGTCTGACCTCATCGGACGGGCCTTTGGTTCAGATTTACAAAATACGCTCACCCTATCGGATACAAGGTTGCTCGCATGATACCAGACCCTGGGTGCGCGCAGCGCGTGGGCTGCTTGTAGTTAAATTATACCACATGACCGCGTGGCCCCAAAAGGCGCGGGAGCGACGCACAGATGCTGATTGCCCCACATCTGGCCATAATCCTGGCTGTGAGCCGCTGGCCAGTGGGAGCACGTCATGGAGCTACAGGCGAGATATGGTATAACCTGTGTCAACTTAAGCTCTGAGCCCCGTCCTCGGGGCGGCCCGGGGACGGGCCTTTGAGCCTTAAGTTGACGCTAATGTATGGTATAATGGCGATGTGGACGTCTTGAGACAAGTGCGAGAGACCATCGAGCGAGAGCAATTACTGGCGCGCGGCGACACCGTGGTTATCGGGGTGTCAGGTGGCCCCGATTCCCTCTGTCTGTTGCACATTTTGCGCGCCCTGGCAACAGACATGCAACTCAAGCTGGTAGTTGCCCACCTGCATCACAGGTTACGTGGTGTCGAGGCAGACGCTGATGCCGACTTCGTGCGCCAGATTGCTAGGGAGTGGGGCCTGCCGTGCGAGATCGGCCATGCCGATGTGCCTGCGCTGGCCCGGCGCTACCGCCTCGCCGTCGAGGAGACCGCCCGTCGCGCCCGCTATGCCTTCCTGGGCCAGGTGGCCCAACGCGTAGGCGCTCCGACCGTCGCGGTCGCTCATAACGCCGATGATCAGACTGAGACGGTCCTCATGCACTTCTTGCGCGGGGCCGGCATCTCCGGCCTGCGTGGCATGTTGTACAAGACCCGCTGGGGCGACTATCGTTTGTTAGAGCCCCTAGAGCGGGCGCTCGGCGGCCAACCAGCCGGCCAGGTAAAGGAGGACAGTTGTCCGCGCTGGTTGGTACGCCCCCTGCTGGACGTCCCTAGAGCGGACGTGGAGGCGTACTGCACTGCCCATGCCCTGTCACCCCGTTTTGATCTCTCCAACCTGGACACGACCTTCTACCGGAACCGTCTCCGCCATGATCTGTTGCCGCTCCTGGAGACTTACAACCCAGGCGTGCGCCAGATTCTCCGACGTTCGGCGGCAGTGATGACGGACGACTACGAGGTACTGCGTGCTGCGCTGGCCGATGCCTGGGCGCGCGTGGAACGGCCGGGGGTCATGGGCGGCATCGCGTTTGACCTGGCCGCGTGGCGGGCGTTACCCCGCGGCCTGCAGCGGGCTACGCTCCGTGAGGCCGTGCACCGACTGCGTCGCACCCTGCGCGACATTAACTTCGTGCACATCGAGCAGGCGCTGCACGTGGCACAAGCTGGGGAGACGGGTGAGCGGGCTACGTTGCCTCAGGGCCTGATGCTGTATCTGGACTACAATCGCATCGAGATCGCCGATGAGGATGCTGCCCCGATGCTGAGCGGCCCCCAGGTGCAAGGGGCGCGACCGTTGGCCTGCCCGGGGGTGACTCCTCTGGAAGGGGATTGGGAGATCGAGTGTCGCCAGTTGGCTGTTGCTGACTTGCCGCTTGAGTGGGGGTCCAATCCTGATCCCTGGCAGGCATGGTTGGACGCAGACACGCTAGGCCGATCACCAGTGGTACGCCCCCGCCGGCCCGGTGACCGTTTTCAGCCCTTCGGGATGGGGGGCAAGTCGGCCAAGCTGGGAGAGTTCATGATCAACGTTAAGCTACCGGCTGCCTTGCGTGACGGCTGGCCGCTGGTGGAGGGTGCGTCTGGCATCGCCTGGGTGGTGGGCTACCGCGTGGACGAGCGGGTCAGCATACGGCCCACGACCCGGCAGGTGATCCACCTGGTTTGCCGGCGAGGGCCACGGCAATCGTAGGGGCGATCCCTCGGTGGTCGCCCCCTCTATGCCACGGAAGAGAGATCCGGAGATGATCCCTCAAGTAAAACTGAAGCCGGGCAAAGAACGGCCGGTGCATCACCGGCACCCCTGGCTCTTTTCCGGCGCCATCCAGAGCATAGACAACGCAGCCAGAGACGGCGATGTCGTGGATGTAATGGACACTCATGGCCGATGGCTGGCGCGGGGCTATCTCAACCGCCGTTCGCAAATCGTCGTCCGTCTGCTGACCTGGGAGCAGGACGAGAGCATTGACCGCGATTTTTGGCGTCGCCGGCTGGAACGGGCGATCGCAGGGCGAGCGTGGCTGGCGGCTGATCCCGAGACCAACGCCTACCGGCTGGTCTACAGCGAGAGCGATGGGCTCCCCGGCCTGGTAGTGGATCGCTACGCGGACTGGCTGGTGGTTCAATTCTCAACGCTGGGCATCGAGACGGTGCGAGATACGCTCATTACGTTGCTGGATAAGCTGATTCACCCGGCGGGCATCTACGAGCGGGCCGATCCGACGGCCCGACGATGGGAAGGGCTGGAGCCTTCGGAGGGGGTGCTGGCCGGGCGAGAGCCGCCGGAGGCGGTGGAGGTGCGAGAGGCTGGGCATCGGTTCCTGGTAGACTTGCGGCGCGGCCAGAAGACCGGGTTTTACCTGGACCAGCGGGAGAACCGGCGCGCGATGGGAAAGCTGTGTCGCGGGGCCAGGGTGCTTAATGCCTTTGCCTACACGGGAGCCTTTGCCGTTTATGCCTTAGCCGGCGGTGCTGCCTCCGTGGTGAACATTGATTCCTCTTACGAAGCGCTGGAGCTGGCCGAGCGCAACCTCTCCCTCAACGGCTTCTCTGAGGATCGCTACGAGCTGATCCAGGGGGACGTGTTCCAGGTCTTGCGGGACTACCAGACGGCCGGCGAGCAGTTCGACGTGATCGTGCTGGACCCGCCCAAGTTCGCCACCACGCAGGAGCAGGTGCAAGCGGCCGCGCGGGGCTACAAGGACATCAACTGGTTGGCGATGCGACTGTTGCGACCGGGCGGACTGCTAGCGACCTTCTCCTGCTCCGGCCTGGTGTCTCCTGACCTGTTTCAGAAGATCGTGTTTGGGGCCGCAGTGGACGCCCGACGAGACGTGCAGGTGATCGGCCGGCTGACGCAGGGGCCGGATCATCCCATTTTGCTGAGCTTTCCTGAATCGGAATACTTGAAGGGGCTGCTATGTCGCGTGCTATGAGTGGGGGAACAGACGGTGGGCGGATTGTGCCGGAATACGACCTGGGCGTAGGGGCGGCGGTGGTGCGGGATGGCCGCGTGTTGCTGGTACAGGAGGCGGCGGGGCCGCACGCGGGCACCTGGAGCTTCCCGAAGGGCGTGGTCGAGCCAGGGGAGACGGCAGACGCAGCCGCGCTGCGAGAGCTACGGGAGGAAGCCGGACTGGAGGGCCGCGTCGTGGGCGTGGTGGGATTGCGCACTCGCTCCCGGCCCGATTTCAGCTCCCTTTTTGTCGTCTTTCGGGTGGAGGCTCAGGGAGAGCCGAGGCCGGACCAAAAGGAGGTCAGCCAGGCGCGCTTCTTCTCCGCCGAGGAGTTGGCCACGTTGGACCCGATATTTCCCCTCACCCGATTGCTGGCGCTACGCGCGCTGAATGGTCATGTCCCCCTGCAAGAAGTAGATTGCCCATCCTCCTCCAGATCCGATTATAAAGTGTTCGCCTGAGACAATCGCCATGTTTTGTATCAACAGGGGAAGGAAACGGGACCTGGGCGACCGCGCCTTCGAGAGGGCCGTGCGTGAGCAGCTCGATCAGTTAGGCTGGGAGTATGAGGATCACACCAGACCCGAAGGGCTCCTAAAAGCCCCTCGAGTCTGGAGTGGGCTTACGTTTCACGCTTTACGCTTCACTCGATACCGGCTCCGGCCGGCCGCTCTCCCATGATTTCATGGCTGCCTCCGCGATGGCGATGACCCGCCGCGCCGATTCCGGCGTGACGGCCAGCGGCTCTCCGCTTAGCAGGTGATCTGCCACGTTGTAATAATAGACGTCCCACCGGCTCTTCCCCACCGGCACCAATCGCTCCTCACGCGCCCTGTTGGCATAGGAGACCACCTTGACAGGGCCTTCCCAATCGGCAGTCAGGCCGCCCAGCGTTCCCAGGATGCGCCACTTCGGTCGGCCGACGGCCGCAATGCTCGAAATCTGAAATTCAGCGTAGCGGCCCCCTTCAAAGCGGATGATGGCCTGGCCCTGATCCTCATTGGTGACGTCGTGCCACAGCCGCTTGTGGAAGATGCCGGTCACGTTTTCCACCTTCCCAGGCATCAGGTTGAGAATCCAATCCAGAAAGTGCGCGCCCCAATCGTAGAGGATACCGCCGGAGATCGGCTTATGGCTGCGCCACCAGGAGCCAGGGTGGCCGTAGTTGCCGATGAACGCCTCAATGTGGAACGGCTCACCGATGGCCCCGCTCTGCATGATCTGCCGGATCGTCACGAAATCGCCGTCCCAGCGCCGGTTGTGGAAGGCCGAAAGCATGACGCCACGGGCGCGGGCGGCCTCGATCATCGCCGTCGCCTCCGCCACTGTCAGGCAGAACGGCTTCTCACAGACGACGTGCTTGCCGGCCTGGAGTAGCGTCAAAGCGATGGGAGCATGGGTGTTGTGCGGCGTCACAATCACCCCCAGGTCTACACTGTCCGCGGCGATCATCTCTTCCACGCTGGCATAGGTGGGGACGCCCGGCTGTTCCTCGCGGGCGACGGCCAACCGGCCGGGGTCCGTGTCGCAGATTGCGGTCACCGTCAGCCCCAGCACCTGGCGGATGGTATCGGCGTGGAGTTTGCCCATGTTGAAGGCGCCGCCGTAGCCGACGACACCACAGCGCACAGCCTTGCCTTCGGCTTGTCCGGTGACCCAGCGCACGGCCCGATGGATCATCTTCTGGAAGGCGGGCTCCTGGAATGTACGCTCGTCGTGGCCCAGCGCCGTGTAGAAGACGCGGCCCCGACCATGCGGTTTGACATAAGCCATCGGATGCGTCTGGAATTGCCAGGCGCCGGTGGCCAACATCTGGAAGTCGCTCTTGCGCTCCAGGATGTAGAACTCGTCCGTCACGCGGAAGTCAGCGCAACGGCGGGTGATGTCGTGGTCCGGTTCGCTGATGGTGACAGCGAACTCAGTGATCGGCCCGTGCTGCACGAAGCGGCTACCAAGCATCTCCAGGTAGCGTTCGCTGGAGCTGAAGGATGCAGCCGCGCTGTGAATGCCTACCAGCCCGCCGCCCGCCTCAACGAAATCGCACAGACCAGCCTCTTGCTCAGGGGTCAGTGCGTCGCGTTGCAGGTAGAGGATGACCAGATCGTAGCCGGCCAGATTGGTGAACGATTCCAGGTCGGAGGTGATCGTCGTCTGGCAGACGCCCGTCCAGTCTAACGCTTCGGCCAGCAGGCGCCCGCAACTTTCGAAAGGATGATATTGCCCGCCAATGACAAGAAGTGCCTTTTTCATAGTTTGCTCCTGAAATGGTAGGATAGTATGTGTCCCCCGGATCTCAAGATGAGGTGATTGTAACACCTGCGCAAGCCCTGTCAACCGCGTGGGCCGAACGCTTCAGGGGGAAAGGTGAGGAAATGCGGCAACTGTGGCAAAGCGATGTGGAGCGGGTGTAAATTACAATTCGTGATCTGAATCTGTGTCATGCCCCTGCCCGGCCAGCCACCGTTGTAATACTTGCTCGATCTCCTCGCGGCTGGTGATGGACAAGTCAAACCAGCGGATGTGCGGGTCGTCTGACCGGAACCACGTCCCTTGCTGGTGTACGAAGCGGCGAGTTTTGCGCTTGATCTCGCGCACGGCCTCCTCCAGCGTCATCTTCCCGGCCAGATGCTGGCAGATCTGCCGGTAACCCAGCCCAGACATGGCCGGCAATTCCGGCCCGTACCCTCGCGCCAGCAGCGAGTGCACCTCATCCACCAGCCCGGCCGCGATCATGGCGTCCACCCGGGCATCAATGCGAGCATACAACTGCGTCCGCGGCCGGGTTAGTCCTATGCGTAAGATGCGATAGGGCGGCGGACTGGCCTGCTGTAGCTCGCTGATGGGCTGCCCGGCCGTCAGGCACACCTCCAACGCCCGGATCACACGGCGCACGTTGCGCGGGTCGATGCGCGCTGCGGCCGTTGGATCGAGCGCCGCCAGTCGGGCGTGCAGTGCCTCCGCGCTAATCACAGCCGCTTCCTTCGCCAGGCGAGCACGTAACTCGGGATCGGGCAGCACCTCCGGGATGCGCAGTCCATCCAGCACGGCTCGCACGTACAGCCCCGTGCCTCCTACCAATAACGGCACCCGGCCGCGCTGGTGGATATCCGCAATAGCCGCGTAGGCCAGGCGTTGGTACTGGGCCAGGGTGAACGGCTGATCGGGGTTAACCACGTCCAGCAGGTGGTGCGGCACACGCGCCCGCTCGGCTGGGGTGGGCTTGGCCGTACCGATGTCCATGAACCGGTAGACCTGGCGCGAGTCGGCCGAGACGATCTCACCGTTCACTGCCTCCGCCAGGTCCAGGGAGAGGATCGTCTTGCCCACGGCCGTGGGGCCGACGACAGCGATTAACGGGGGAAGAGAGGCCAACGTTCGATTTCCGTGCGCACCCAGGGTCAGCTCATCTCTTGATTCAGTCGTTCCATCACCCACATGCGAATCAAGGTCTGGTAACCCACGCCCTTGTGCTGTGCCACGATTTTCAGCTTCTCAATCACGTCGGGGGCGAGCCGGAGCGAAATCTGCGTTTTGCGTGGGCGAGCGTCTACGAACCTCACATCCACCGGCGTCGTCTTATCCAGAAACTCGGTGGCATCGTGCGTATCCCAAAATTCGGATTCCTCTTGTTCGCTGGCAAATTGCGGAATCGAAGACATACACACCTCACTTGCGACTGAAGAATCGGCGTTCAGAACTGGTCATATCCCGCGCTGTGATGACTTTGACCTGGCGTCCTTCCCAGGCGAATACGATAAGCAAATATCGTCCATCTTCAGAGCGGCCAAACAACTGGTACTTGTTCGATTCGATCCATAAGTATTGAATGCATATACATTGTATATCATACAGGATCAGCAGTCAAAGTGCGGAAGGGTGCACGCATGATTTGTCACGCAAAGGCTCTCTTGCGAGAGAGGGAGGCCTAGAGGGGCGCTCGCCCTTCCAGAAAACCCTTTAATGGGACCTCTGCCTGCCTTTTCTCGGCTTAGGCGGCTGCTCATGAGGCCGAGCAGGGCAGGTGAAAGGCTGAAAAAGGGGTTTTGCGGAGGGTGTTCCCTCCGCACCTCCCCCGCCAGCGCTGATGAAAGGCACTCCGAAAACTCACTGACAAATCGTGCATGCACCCGTGCGGAAGGGCGATTTGACAGATCAGAACATTTGTGCTATACTTGGATCGTGTCTTCCGGCAAAAGTCTGTTGTACGGCGTATGAAACAAGAAAGGAGCAAAGCAAAATGGGAAACCCGTTCGTCCACATTGAGATCAGCACGCGTGACTTGCAGAAGGCCCGGAGTTTCTACGAGAAAGCCTTCGACTGGAAAATCAACCTCACGCCTATAGGCGACGGCCAGTTCTATGGTCTGATCGAGACCGGCGCCCTGCCCGGCGGCGGCCTGTTCCAGGCGGCCCTGGAGATGCCCCTGGGCGTCACGGTGTACATCGGGGTGGACAACATCGAAAAGGCCCTGGCCAGGGTCGAGGCCGCTGGTGGAAAGACGATCATGCCCAGGCGCGAGGTACCCGGCGAGGGTTGGTTCGCCCTCTTCTCCGATCCAGATGGAACTGTCCTGGCGGTGTGGGAGTCCAAGCCGGCCTGAACCGAGCAGGGGACACAACAAACCCGAAGGGTCTTTCTGGCCTGCTTGTGGCCCGTATGGGCTATCAGCCAGCTTGCCCAGTCCTCCCTGGCCTGTCGGCCAGGACAGGCTGAACACTCCTTCGGAGTATAGGCAGCGAGCCCGCCCTGAGCCACTGGTCAGGCCAGGGGACTACAAGCTGGACGTCATGTAGGCCAGGGGCCAGGCTCAAGACCCTTCGGGTTTATGCTTGTGGCCACGATGAGTGACGCACTTCCTCAAGTGCGTCACTCATCACTGTCAGTACACCTTCGCCCACTCGTCAATGTTCTCGGCGTTGAACTTGAAGGGTGGGCCGAGGAGCACCATGACGCCGCCGTTCCCCTCGTCCTTGGTCGTGTACTCGCCCAGCTTGCCGGCCTTAAAGGTCTCTCCCACCTTGCCGGTCAGCGTGCCAGCGAGCATTGCATGGGTCGCGTGCACGGTAAGATAGCCCAGGTCCACGGGATTCCAGAGGGCCATCTCTTTAGAGCACCCGTTCTTGATGTATTCAGCCATCTCGCTGGGCAGCCCCAGGCCGGTGAGGGCGATCTTTCCGCACAGGCCGGCATCCTGCAAGGCACGAGCGGTCGCGGCAATGCCTACCGTGGTCGGCGAGATAATCCCCTTCAGATTCGGGTACGACTTGAAGAGCCCCTGGGCCTCGTTGTAGCTCTTCTCCCGCAGATCATCGCCGTAGACGATGGCGACCAGCTTCATCTTGGCGTACTTGGGGTCCTCCAGCTCCTTCTTCATCCACTCGATCCAGGTGTTCTGGTTGGTCATGGTGGAAGCCGCGCTGAGGATGGCGATTTCGCCCTCGTAGTTGATCATCTCGGCCAGCATCTGGACCTGGATACGGCCGATCTGCTCCATGTCCGCCTGGTTGACAAAGAGCTGCCGACCCTCGACCGCCACTGCCGAATCGAAAGTGATGACCTTGATGCCGGCCTCCATCGCCTTCTTGCCCACCGGAACGAGAGCCTCCGGATCATTGGCAGTGATGGCGATGGCATCCACCTTCTGGGCGATCAGGGCATCAATGATCTCGATCTGCCCTTCGGCTGTAGGGGTTGCCGGCCCCTGGAAGATGATCTCGTCGCCCAGCTCCTTGCCGGCCTCCTGAGCCCCCCGATTCACTGCCTCAAAGAATGGGTTGCCCAGGTTCTTGACTACGATCGCGATCTTGTACCCCTTGGCCGCAGGGGGCGCCGCGGGCACGGCCGGCGCCGGCGTCGGCGGGACGCACGCCGCCAGTACTAAACTAGCAATCACCAGTAGCAGGAACAGTTTGCTTTTCATCGTCTCCCTCCCCAAAAGAGATGAATGGGGGCCGATCAGGCCCAATCACAAACGGGATTGTCCTCCCGCTTACCACTATACCTTGCCTGTTCGGGCTTTTATTCGCGCATATTATACCATGTTTTTGTCAAGCGTTTCGAACGCTCTCGATCACCGTCTGGAAGGATTCAGGGATCGGCGCTTCGATGGTCACCTTCTTACCCGTCGGGAGCGGAAATGCGATCCTTTGGGCGTGTAACATCAGGCGAGGAAACATGCACTGTACCTTCTTATCCCCGTAGCGCAAGTCGCCAACAATTGGATGGCCTATGCTATAGAGATGCACGCGAATCTGATGGCGTCGTCCGGTGCAAGGGTATGCCTTGACAAGAGTGTAGGCCCCAAAGCGTTCTGCAACTTGAAATTCGGTGATACACGACCTTCCCCGTTGCAGATCAACACCCACTCGTCCTGATCCGAATTGACGGAGAGGCTTGTTAATGATCCCGCCAGTTTCCCGAATGACCCCATGCGTTAAGGCAACATAGGTCTTTCTGATGTCTCGGTTGCTAAACTGATCGTTCAGGTATCTGTGTGCGGCCGCATTCTTGGCAAAAAGGATGACGCCACTGACTTCCTTGTCAAGACGATGGACAACATAGAGCTCTCCTGGAAACGCCGATGCAAGCAACGAAAGCAGGCACTCCTTTCCTTTTGTACCTTCAGGAACTGAGGCGAGCCCTTCGGGTTTATTGACTGCGAGGACGTCCTCGTTTTCAAAGAGGATCTGGATCATCTTAGCTCTCTCAGCCCCTCTGCGCCGTCACCCTCCGCAACACCTGCGGCAACAAGATGGCCACAATGAGCAAAACTCCGATCAACGTCGTCTGCGTCTGCCCTGGCACGTTCTTCAAGCTCATGCCGTAGCGGGCGACGCCGATCAGGAACAACGCCAGAACTACGCCCGGCATGGTCCCCTGGCCTCCAAAGATGTCTACGCCACCCAACACCACCGCTGTGATCGCTTCCAGCTCAAAGCCGGTAGCGATGTTGGGCCGGGCACTTCCGAAGCGCGCCACCAGGATAACCCCAGCCAGCGCCGACATCAGGCCCGACAGCGTAAATAAGATGATCTTGATGCGGTCCACAGCGACGCCTGAGTAGCGACAGGCCGCCTCATTGCTGCCGATGGCGTACACCAGCCGACCGAAAGTCGTCCAATGCAAGAGCAACCCGTAGATCACCGCCAGGACAACGAAGAGCACCAGCGGCACCGGCACCGGCGTGCCGGGGATGTATCCCTGTCCCAAATACGTAAACTGAGACGGGAACCGGGTCACCGCCTGATCGCCCAGGACGACGAAGGCGATGCCGCGATAGAGCGCGTAGGTGCCCAGGGTCACCACTAGCGCCGGCAATCGGACCCTGGCGATCAGCAGGCCGTTGAGCAGCCCCCCCAGCGCGCCCACTATCAGGCCCAGCAGCACCGCCAGCCAGATGTTCCACCCTGCCTGGTATGCCACTCCCATCAAGATGGCGCTCATGGCCAGATTGGAGGCCACCGACAGGTCAATGTTTCCGCTGATAATGATAAACGTCATCGTGAGCGCGATCAGACTGCGCTCCATGAAGTTGAACGTCATGTCGAACAGATTCTGGACGTTCAGGAAGTAGGGCGAGAGCGAGGCGTTGATCGTGCTCGCCAGCAGCAACAAAAGCACCAGTAGCGATTCCCATCGGAGCAGCCAGCTTGCTGCTACCGGGCCACGCCTCACAGCATTGGACTTCGACGTCATGCCGTCCTCCGCAGTGCAGTAGCACGCTGCAATCGCCGCGAGATCAGGGCGTCCGACACCACTGCCAGCAGGATCACCAGCCCCTGGACCGCCAGCTTCCAGAAGGGTGAAATGCGTACCAGGTTCAGCGCGTTGATGATCACCCCCAACAGGAGCGAGCCCAGCAGGACGCCGGGGATCGTCCCCGAGCCGCCGAAGATGTTGACACCCCCCACCACCGAAGCCGCCACTGTCTGCAACTCGAACCCAACCGCCGAGTCACTTTGGGCCGAGGCGTAGCGCGACACCCAAAGCACCCCCGCCATTCCGTAAAGCAGGCCGGACAGCAGGAAGACCAGGAACAGGATCTGGTTGACCCGAATCCCGACTACCTGGGCCGCCAATGGATTGCTACCCACCGCGTAGATCTCCCGGCCGGTTCGGGTATGGTTCAGGAAGTAGTAAAAGATCAGCGCCACGGCTGCCGCAAAGAACACCAGATTTGGAATGCCCAGGATCGTGCCGCGGGCCAACAACTTGAAGCTCTCCGGCATCTCGGCTGCGTCCACCCAGGCCCCGCCGCTGATGGCGAAGACCAGGCCGCGGTAGATACTCAATGTGCCCAGCGTGGCGATGATGGGAGGGACGCGCCCCCTGGTCACCAGGATGCCGTTGAAGGCACCCAGGGCCAGCCCGATCCCTACACCCATCAGCAAGGCGAGAGCGGGCGGCAGGCTCTGGTTGGCGCTGATCGTCATGCTGACGACCATGCCCGATAGCGCCAGCCCTGATGCCACCGAGAGGTCAATCCCACGCGTGATGATCACCATCGTCTGGCCGATGGCCACGATGGACAGGATGGCGATGTCGAGCAGAATGTCGCGCAGGTTTTCGACGGTGAGAAAGTACGGGCTGCGCAGGCTGACCACGATCACCAGCGTGATCAAAAAGAAGAGCAGCCCGATCTCTCTTACTCCCAGAATCAGGGAAAGAAGATTGCGATGGTTCGATGTGCGCATGGGTTTTCCATTCACCACTACGAACGCTAAACCTCAATGCCAAAGAGGGTGCGGAGTGAATACCCGATCAGAAAGCTCAACGCCGCAACGCCCAGGCTGAGGCCGGTCATCTCCAAAAAGCGGCTCCTGAATGATTGATCTTTGGCAACGGAGATGTAGTAATTGAAAGACGCGATCACCAGCACGGCGATGCCCAGTGCAATGGCCAGGCAGAGGTAATAATTTGGCAACAGCAGATACGGCAGGATAAGCAACGATACCGTAATGATGTAGGCTATACCGGTGTAAACGGCAGCTTTAAGCGGTGACCGGCCGAGGCTGGCCTCACCCTCTTCAGAGCGAGTGGAAAGATACTCCGAAGTACCCATGGAGAGGGCCGCGGCAACCCCCGTGATGGCACCAGTAAGGGCGATCAGCCGGGTGTTTTGCAGCGCCAGCGTGAGCCCCGCCAGGGCGCCGGTCAGTTCCACCAGGGCATCGTTAAGTCCCAGAACAACAGAGCTGACGTAGCGGAGAAATTCTTCGTCCAGCAACCCGATCAGCGCATCCTCGTGCTGCTTTTCTTCGATAGCCAGTGCCGAGGCTTCTGGTAGAACACCTACCAGCGGCGTGTAGTCTTCGCGGACGTTTTCTTCGCCACCCTCCATCAATTTGAGGCCAAAAGTCAGTCCGAAAAGCCGACCGATGACGATGTATACCCAGGCCTTAAAACGATCTGGCAGCACATCCTGGCCGCTGTAACTGCGCCAGACCTGGTAATGGCGCAGTTCATCTGCGGCGATTCGCTCTAACACACGGCGATTTTCCGGCGCTTTCACGCTTTGCGCCAGCCGGGTGTAGATCAGGTTCTCGGTGATTTCATTTCTCTGGAAGGCCAAGAGCTTTTCCCGAATTTCTGGCGTGATAGCGAGCGTTACTTCGGTGGGTGTCATTGGGGGTCTCCTATGCCCTTTGCCGCCAGTGTGCCGGTGGCGGCGACCATGATCAACTCCTGCGTCGCCTCTGCGCGTGAGAAACGGCCGGTGATCCGCCCCTCGTGCATGACCAGGATGCGATCGCTCATCCCCAGGATCTCTGGCAGCTCGGAGGAGATCATGAGGATCGCCATGCCCTGGCCGGCCAGGTGGCTCATCAAGCGATGCACCTCGGCTTTGGTCCCTACGTCAATCCCCCGCGTCGGCTCGTCCAGGATCAGGATCTTCGGCCGGGCGGCCAGCCATTTGGCCAGGACGACCTTCTGCTGGTTGCCACCGGAAAGCTCCCGCACCCGCTGCCACAGCCCGGCCGCGCGCACGTCTAATCGGCTGGCGTACTCCTGCGCCACGCGCTCCTCGGCCGTCCGGTCCAACCACCCCATGCGGGCAAACTCTCGCAGGATGGGCAACGTCACGTTGTGAGTGATGGGCATCGGCAGCACCAGGCCGTGCTGTTGCCGGTCCTCTGGCACATAGGCGATCCCCAGCGCCAGGGCATCCTCAGGGGTGTTGATGCGGGCCGGTTTGCTATCGAGCCAGATGGTCCCCTGCTCAGCCGGCGCGATGCCGAAGATCGCCCGCGCCACATCGGTCCGCCCGGCTCCCACCAGCCCGGCCAGCCCCACGATCTCCCCCCGCCGCAGTTCAAACGACACATCCCAGAACGCGCCCGGGCGGGTCAACCCCTCCACCCGCAACGCCACCTCCCCAGGCTCCGTCGGCTCCTTGGGGAACAGGTTGTCCAGCGTGCGCCCGACCATCATGCGGATCACATCGCCCGGCGTGACTTCCCGGACGGCGCAGGTGCCGATGTAACGGCCGTCGCGCAGGACGGTGATACGGTCGGCCAGCTCGAAGGCCTCCTCCAGCCGGTGGGAGATGAACACGATGGCCGTGCCGCCCTCCCGCAGCCGCCGGGCGATGCGGAACAGTTCCTCGGTCTCCCGCAGCGTCAGCGCCGAGGTTGGCTCGTCCATGATCAAAACTCGCGCGTTGATGGAGAGCGCCTTGGCGATCTCGACCATCTGGCGGTCGGCGAAGCTGAGGTTGCCCACCCGCGCCCGCACGTCCAGGTCTACCCCCAGCGAGTCGAGCAACCGGCGCGCCTCGTCGTACATCGCCCGCCAGGCGATGCGCCGGCTGAGGGGACGCAGCGGTTGGCGTCCCATGAAGATGTTCTCGGCCACGTCGAGATCGGGGAAGAGGGTGGGCTCCTGGTAGATCGCTGCGATGCCGTGGTCACGGGCAACCAGCGGGGTGGAAAACCGGATGGGGCGGTCGTCGAACTCGATGGTGCCAGCATCGGGTTGGTGAACGCCGGTCATCACCTTGACCAAAGTGGATTTTCCGGCACCGTTCTCCCCCATCAAAGCGTGGATTTCCCCGGGGATGAGGTCGAACGAGACGCCCGCCAGCGCGTGAACGCCGGCAAAGGATTTATGGATATCCGTCAACTTGATGATCGGCTGCGCCGAGGTGGTATCTTCCATGCAGCCTCCCTGCTTGCCATGATCACGTTCGCCATTGGTTCAGCCAGCGGACCTGCCCCACCCAGTCATCTGCCTCCGTCTCTGTCAGTAGACGATCCAGGGCGGCAATGAGACCGGACAGCGTCCAACTCCTTCGGGCGGCCAAAATGATGCCAGCATGTTGGGAATAGCGACGCGCCAAGAGTGGAAAATCGTGGACATTGAACGTGAACACACAGCGCCCCTGGGCCGTGGCGCCCAACAACTGGGTTTCGTCACTGGCATCCAGCGGCATCCAGTCAGTTGGTATGCGCGTCACGTCATGGCCGCGCTTTACCAACGCTTGATGCAATGCCTTGATGGAAGTGTCTGCGTCCAGATGCAGCCGCGGTTCAGGCATTGGCTAATTCAAGCGCTTGCTCGGCGTCAAGAGCGGCGTCAATTTCCTGGCGATGAGCGGCATAGAAGGCCAGGGCCTCGTTCACCAGGGACTCGCTTACACCATACTCCGCGGCGACCTGAGCAGGTGACAACCCCCAGTGCCGGGTGGCCACCGCGATGGTTGACACCCGAATGCCCGTGCCGCGCAATACGGGTACAGGCCGCCCACTGACGCTCCGCCGATAAGTGATTTGCGGGAATGCTGGATCATCCAACTGTTGGTTTAAAGCCCCGACCTTCTCAGCCACTGCCCACAGAATGAACTGGTTGAGCGAGACCCCCTGCCTGTCAGCCCACTGTTCCGCCTCTTGCTTTAGCTGTTGGGGTAAGTTCAAAGCGTATCGCGTCATCGTCTCCTCCCGTAATCAGCAGACTCACACAGAGATATCCTATGTCATATCATATATTATATCTCATACGTTGTCAACCGGGATATCTCTCGAACCAGGACAAACTTGAGACGCATGGCCCGGCTCCTATCCAACGTGAAACGTGATGCGTGAAGCGTGAGGTCATATGTCCAATTTCAGCGCAATGTGCAGCTCGTCCAACTGCCGCTGGGACACGGGCGAGGGGGCGTTGGTCATCAGGTCCGTGGCCTGGGCGGTCTTGGGGAAGGCGATCACCTCGCGGATGTTACTCTCCCCTGCCAGGATGGCCGTCAGTCGGTCAATGCCAGGCGCGATCCCCCCGTGCGGCGGCGCGCCGTATTCGAACGCTTCCAGCATGTGGCCGAACTGAGCCTGCGCCTCCTCCGGCGTGATCCCCAACACGTCAAACATCAACGCCTGCTGGTCGCGACGGTGGATCCGGATGCTGCCACCACCCGTCTCCCAGCCATTGCACACGATGTCGTACGCCTTAGCCTTCGCCTTGCCCGGATCGTAATCTGGCCCCGGCTGCAGGTATTTCCAGTCCTCGTCCAGCGCCGAGGTGAACGGATGGTGCATCGCCGCCCAACGCCCTTCCTGGTCATCCCACTCATAGAGAGGGAAATCCACCACCCAGACGAACGCCAGCTCGTTCGGGTCCATCAGGCGCAGGCGGCGGCCCATCTCCAGCCGGAGCTGCCCCAGCGCCTGGGCGACGATGGCCGGCTTGTCGGCGATCACCAACCCC
>DAOUAJ010000017.1:0-2620 GCA_034433615.1 Anaerolineae bacterium
CTTTGTCATCTCTTTGTCGGTGACAGTGCCCCCCCAGTTGTGGATAATGGCGACGATCAGGCCTTCGCCATCGCCACTGCGGTTCACTGTGAAGCCCCAGCCATACATTTGCTCGGCCGGCTTTGATACTGCCAGGCAGCCCTCGCGCCGCTGGTCCCACGTCTCCATGCTGTCCGGGTCAATGCCGTTGGCCTCGAACACATCTCTGCGGGCAAACTGGCCGCCACCGTGCACCATGTAGGGGATGCCCCACCATTCGCCGTCAATGAAATTGAGCAGCTTTTGCAGATATGGTGCCTCGCCGTAAAGCTCCTGGGCCTTGGCTACCGCGTCGCTGACCGGCTCCAGCGCGTTGACAAAGTAGAGCTGCTGCACCAGGCGGATGTGGTAGACAAGGTCCGGTGGATTGCCCGCTTCGACGGCCGCCACCATCTTGGCGACGAAGTCCTCGAAGGCCTCGGCCCCAACGGTGGAGACTTCCACATCTACGTTATTCTCCGCCGCCCACTTCTTGACCGCATCGGCGAAGAGCCCTTCCATCTCCTTGAAATACTCGCGGCGATGAAGGACGGTCATCTTGGGCCGCTCCTTAGCAGGGGTAGGTGCTTCCACAGCAGGCGCCTCGGCGGGTGGAGCAGCAGGCGGAGCGACAGGTGGCGCGCAGGCGCCCAATGCGGCCGCGCCCGCCATGCCCATCCACTTCAACATATCACGACGGGAGATCTGTCTCATGTCTGTCATCCTGTAAGAAAGAACTTGGCGAGCTGGCGACAGGCCAGCTCATACAGGATACTGACCAGTACGTCAGTAAGGCCGCTCGCTTGAAGCCGAAGTTCAGGCCGAATTGAAAAGCTCTGTTTAAATCTCCCTTCTTGTGGGAGAACTTGAAGGATCAACTAACGAGGGGAGACTTTTTGAGACAAGGTTAGCCCCAAAGCCAGTTGAATGACCAATTTGGCCTCACCGTCATCAGGAGCGGGAATCAGTATCTGATCAAGATACTTTAAGTATACCAAAGAGAGTGAGATAAGTCAATCACCTTCCGACAAGCGATGACTTTTTCCACCTGTGCCGTTAGACACAGGAACCGCTCCAGTTTGTGTCGCTCTGGGTCCTATGCTAGAATTGCCGGGCCAGTGCCCCCACAGGATCAGGGGAGGCCTGGAGGGGCGTTTCGCCCCTCTGGCCCATACGGGCCACTGAGAGGGGGGCAGGGGGAGGGGCGAAAATTGAGCACATCTAAAAGTGTCAACCAATTTCCCCGGAAATTTGAACCACCTCATCAGGGGTAACCGATTTTGCAGATGTTATCGCGAATATATGCCAGAGAACATTGGCGGGAAGCATGTCGTGTGCTATAATCAAGCCACTTTTTCAGGCTGCTTCCGTCAGGCAGGAGGACCCCTATGCTTCGTAGCTATGCTTTCATCGCTATCCTCGCGATTGTTGCATTCGGCTTTGCTGTGATGGGGCTGGCGGCCGCCTGGGTTGTACGCCCCAAGAAACCCAATCCCATTAAAAATGACACCTATGAATGCGGCATCCAGACGATGGGCAACACCTGGGTGCAATTCAAGGCGCAGTATTACCTCTTTGCCCTGATCTTCGTGGTCTTCGACGTCGAAGCCGTATTCCTGTTCCCCTGGGCTGTGGCCTATCACCAGTTGGGCCTGTACGCCTTGGTTGAGGCCGCCCTCTTCATCCTGATCTTGATGGGAGGGCTCCTGTACGCGTGGCTCAAGGGTGCCCTGGAATGGCAATGATGGGAGTGGAACGACATGGGATTTGCTGCTGACTTGTTCCGCAACCTCGGTGCAGCCTTCATCCACTGGCTGGAGGGGTTCTTGCCCGATTGGGCAGTGGCGCTGATTAACGATCTGCTCGTAGCTCTCATCCTGCTTTTCTTGGGGCTGGCGATCGTGCTGTTCGTCATCTGGTTCGAGCGCAAGGTGATCGCTCGCATGCAGGATCGGCTGGGGCCAAACCGGATGGGGCCAGCCGGCTTGCTACAAAACGTGGTGGATGCTCTGAAGCTGTTCATCAAAGAGGACATCACGCCCATTGACGCTGACCGCTGGACCTACAACCTGGCGCCAGTCTTGTCGGTCTTTGCAGCCATCATGCTCTTGGCGGTAGTCCCCTTTGGCGCTGGCCTCATTGGTGAAGACCTCAACATAGGCGTGTTGTATGTGGTCGCTCTGGGCTCCATCAGCACCATGGCGATCCTGATGGCCGGGTGGGGTTCTAACAACAAGTACGCCTTGCTGGGCGGCTTTCGCGTGGTGGCGCAACTGTTGAGCTATGAGATTCCTATGGTGCTGGCCATGCTCAGCGCCACCATGTTAGCTGGCACCCTCTCGATGCAGGGATTGGTGGCAGCTCAGGGGGGCGGACGTTGGTTCATCTTTCTGGTACCCACCGCTTTCCTCATCTACCTGATCAGCGCCGTGGCAGAGACCGGGCGTTCCCCATTTGACCTGATCGAGGCGGAGTCGGAACTGGTCGCCGGGTTTCATATCGAGTACAGCGGCATGAAGTTCGCCTGGTTCTATCTGGCCGAGTTTATGAACACCTTCACGCTGTCTGCCGTCGCGACCACCTTGTTTCTGGGGGGGTGGCA
>DAOUAJ010000018.1:0-4562 GCA_034433615.1 Anaerolineae bacterium
TCTGACAAAAGCCCATGCCAACGAAACGCGAGCTATTGGCCCAGAAACAGCTTGGGACATCCGCGCCCAGCTATGGTATAATCATCTCAGTTGAGGGGGGCGATGGAGGTAACCGCTGACAAGCTGGCGATATACAAGGCCACAGCCCGCCGGCGATGGGCGCAGGAACAACGCCAACTGGCCGATGACTACGCCCGAGCCTGGGGCGTGGCGCGGCAGGCCGGGACGAGTCTGAGGTAGAATGAAGCAATGAGCCGCTTCACGCCTCCGCGCCGCATCGTCTGGAGCACCGACACGCTGGATCTCTCCGACCCGTTCCAGCCGACCTGGTACCTGCGCCATGCGCTCCTGCATGGGCGGGAGCAGGATATCCGCGTGACGGGAAAGGCGGCGTAGCGACGTGACGACGGTTCCGCCGGACACGGCTCATAGCAGTGCCCCAATGCCCGCTGTCGAAACGATCCAGCCCGGCCCTGCCTGGCAACTGGCCCTCAAGCGGCTTTTCGACATCGCCATCAGGTTGTTGTGGCTATTCCCCTCTGAGTTATGAATGCAGGAGACGTTCCTGCAGATAAGGAGACTGGCCATGCTGAAACAATACCCCGGCATCTTGCGCAAAGCGGTCTGGCTTTCTGACCTGCTGACCACTGTTCTGTCTTTCATTGCCGCCTACTACCTGCGCCTGGGGCTTTTCCCCGTTATCCAGGCTCTCTATCCCCAGGGACGGGAGACCGAATTTTCGGACTATCGCTTGCTTCTGGTCCTGGTGGCCTTCCTGTGGGGGTCTCTTTTCCTGATCATGGGCCGCTATGTCGGGTTGCGCTATGTCTCGCTGGGAACTGAATGCAGGACCATGGGGCAGGTCACAGTCCTCGGTGGGTTGCTGCTGGCGGCGATGGCTTTTCTGCTCAAGCTGCCCTTCCCACCGCGGACGCTGTTTGTCCTCTTTCTGGCAGTGAACTGGCTGGCATTGTGCGCGGAGCGCGCCTTGCTCCACGCCTTTCTGCGCTGGTTGCACCGTCACGGCCGGGATCGCAAAAGGATGCTCGTCGTGGGCGGAGGACTACGGGCCCAACGGTTCCTGGAGGCAGCCAGCAGACAGGGTGACCTGGGCCTGGATGTGGTTGGTTTTATTGACCGCAGCCCTGAGGCGCTGGCCCCAGGCTTTGACCGGAGCAGGTTCCTGGGCACCGACGATGACCTGCGCGATGTCTTGCACCGGTACCCGGTAGATGAGGTCCTGGTGGCCTTGCCGGTGGATGCTATCAGCAAAGTGCGCTACGTATTGGCCATCTGCGAAGAGGAAGGTGTCCAGGCCCGTGTGCTGGGCGATCTGTTCGGCACCAACGGCGCCCGGGTGCAGGTGGACCACGTAGGTGGCCTTCCTGTCCTGACCTTTAGCACGGTGCCCACTCAGGAGTGGCAACTCCTGGCCAAGCGGTTGCTGGACATCGTCATCTCGGCCCTGTTGCTGGTGTTGTTGTCGCCGCTGTTTTTGGTCATTGCCCTGGCCATCAAACTTACCTCGCCGGGGCCGGTGTTCTATGAATGGCGGGTGATGGGCCTGAACAAACAGCCGTTTACCAGCTGGAAGTTCCGCACCATGGTGCCCAACGCCGACAGGCTGAAGGAGCAGCTCCTGGCCTACAACGAGATGAAAGGCCCGGTGTTCAAGATGAAGGACGACCCGCGCGTCACCCCCATCGGGCGCATCCTGCGCAAGTTCAGCCTGGACGAGCTGCCTCAGCTTTATAGCGTGCTCAAGGGCGATATGAGCCTGGTCGGCCCCCGGCCGCCGCTGGTTACCGAGGTGTACCGCTTCGAGAACTGGCAGCGGCGCAAGTTGAGCATCCGCCCTGGCCTCACCTGCCTGTGGCAAGTCAACGGGCGAAGCGAGATCACCGATTTCGACGAATGGGCCCGGCTGGACCTGGAGTATATCGACCACTGGTCGCTGGCGCTGGATTTCAAGATCCTGCTCAAGACCATTCCTGTTGTCCTCCTTGGCAGGGGCGCGCGGTGAGAAGGGACGCATCTGCTGTCCAACCTAAAACTGGATGAAGGTGACCCATGAAAGCACTGGTAACTGGAGGAGCCGGCTTTATCGGCTCTCACACCGTAGATTTGCTGTCACAACGGGGCTACGAGGTCAAAATCTTGGACGCCTTGTTGCCACCGGTGCACCTGCCCGGTGTCAAGCCAGATTATGTACCCGCCGGGGTCGAGTTTATCCACGGCGACGTGCGTGACAAAGCGGCGATGATCCGGGCCCTGGAGGGGGTAGATGTCGTCTTTCACCTGGCTGCCTACCAGGACTATCTGCCCGATTTCAGCAGGTTTGCTACCACCAACGATGGCGGCACGGCATTGCTCTACGAGGTCATTGTCGAAAAACGCTACCCGGTCCAAAAGGTGGTTGTCGCCAGTTCGCAGGCTACCTATGGCGAGGGCAAATATGCCTGCCCGGAGCACGGCATTCACTATCCCGACCTGCGGCCCGAGGCGCAGCTTGTGCGGCGGCAGTGGGAACCGACCTGCCCTGTCTGCGGACAACCGATGGACCCCCAGTGGACCGACGAATCGAAGGTGAATCCGGCCAACCAGTATGCTATCTCCAAAGTGGCCCAGGAGCTGTACGCCCTGATCCTGGGCCGCCGCTACGGCATTCCTACGGTGGCCATGCGCTATTCCATCACCCAAGGGGCGCGTCAATCGCTGCGCAACGCTTATTCGGGCGTGCTGCGCATCTTTACCCAGCGCCTCTTGAACGGCCTGCCGCCTGTCATCTATGAAGATGGGCAACAGCTTCGCGATTATGTGTACGTGGGTGACGTGGCTCGGGCCAACCTGCTGGTGCTGGAAGATGCGCGGGCCGACTATCAGGTGTTTAATGTGGGTGGCAACCGGCGGGTCACTGTGTTGGAATACGCTCATTTGCTGGCGGACAAGATCGACGCCAGCATCGAACCGGAGGTGCCGGGCAAGTTCCGTTTTGGCGATACTCGCCACATCTTTTCTGACGTGAGTAAGCTTCGTGCTCTGGGATGGGAACCTTCGACCCCCCTCGAGCAGATCGCCGATGAGTATATCGCCTGGGCGCAACAGCAGCCCGACCTGAAAGACTATGCCGCCGATGCCCTGCGCGTGATGGAAGAGGTCGGTACTGTCCGCTCGGCACGATGGTGATCGCCCACAGGATCGGCGACGATTGGCAAGAACCTGCCATGAGTCAGGATCGAACATTGGACCAAGTCTCGCGCCTGCTGTTACGCTGCCTGGCCGGCGATGTCCCTGTGGCTGCATGGCCGGAGGCTGACGACGAGAGGGTGTGGGGACAGGTGGTGGCCAGGGCACTGCGCCTGGGCATGGCCCCGCTGTTGTACAGGCGGTTGCAGCCCTACAGCACTCACCTTCCGGCGGCAGTACTGGCTGGCCTGGAACAGGCTTATTGGGCAACGGCTGTAGCCAACACTTGCCGATTAGCCGAGTTGCAGCGGATCGTCGGAGGGATGGCGGCAGCCCAGGTACCGGTCATCTTGCTCAAGGGGGCCATCCTGGCCGAGACCATCTATCCCGACGTCGGCACCCGTCCTATGGGCGATCTGGACCTGCTCATCCCGCCTGCTCAGGTGGAGGTCGCCGAAGCGGTCCTGGAGCAGCTCGGCTACACAACGCCGGCGGTGGACTCTCTGGGGCATAGCCGGGCATTTCTCAAGTGCTACGGTGGGGAGCTTACTTTCTACAGCCACGAGGGTACAGGCACCGGCCTGGACCTCCACTGGCGGTTGATCCATCACGAGGGCTTTCGCGATATCCTGACCATTGATTCCCAGGCCCTGTGGCTGCGGGCGTGCCCGGTACCATCGCTGGCCGGGGCGGCCTGGCAGTTGTCTGTAGAAGACACCCTCCTGTACCTGGCCTTACACCTGGCAGTTCATCACCGCTTGAGCGACCTGCGCATGTTCCTCGATGTGGACCAGTTGATCCGGGCCTCGGCGGCCATCCGCTGGCCGGAAGTGGTTGCCAGGGCCACCGAGTGGCGTGTCCGGCATGTGGTGTATATGACCCTGATGCTGTGCAGACAATTGTTTGCCACACCGGTACCGCCAAGTCTGTTCCGTGAACTACGGCCTTCCTGCCTGCGCCTGGCTCTGTTAACCCGGTTGGTGGGTGCCCGGCAGGTCGTCAGTGGGACAGGGGCTATTGGCTCAAAGGGGGAGCGGCTCCTGCACCTGTTGCTTACCGACCGGATGCGTGATCTGGTCAAGACCGTGGTCCGTGCCCTCTGGCCATCCGGTGATTGGATCCGGGCGCGCTATGGCCCGCCCGTTCCCAGATGGATAGGGTGGTGCCGGATCGGGCACCTTTTCCGTATGGCCCGCTATGCACTGTTGGCCATCAAGGAACTGGTCCGGGCAAATGTTGGATAACCCCTCGCTTTGGAGCGCCTATGCTGATTGTACAAACCCCCCTCCGTATTAGCTTTTTCGGCGGCGGCACCGACTTCCGGGACTTTTACCGCCAGGAAGAGGGCTGCGTGCTGAGCAGTGCCATTGACAAAA
>DAOUAJ010000019.1:0-15702 GCA_034433615.1 Anaerolineae bacterium
CCTGATCTAACAACGCCTGAAAGACCTCGGCCCCCACGCTGGCGATGGCGTCGGCCACAGAGGGGGGTGTGTGAGGCTGCCGATCAAAGGCGGACAACAAGGCTTGCACCGCGCGTTCCTGCTCGGGGGTGAAGACGACGCGGAAGCCAGTTTTGCGGACCAGAGTGTTCTCCTCTTCCACGATCCCCTCTGCGGTGGCGCGGGCCATGATCTCGTTGTACGCCCGGCCGCTCCACGTCGGCCCGCCTCCCTCCAACCGCCCCTTCAGCTCCTGCCGGGGGATGCCTGGCCGCAGGGGGTAGTGGGCGTGGTAGTCATCCAGGATGCGAGCCAGCCGCTGACGCAGGCCACGCCAGCCGCTGGCCGAGACGATCAACTGGTCCCCCTGCTCGATACGCGGGGGGCCACCGCTCAGCGCCTCCACCTCCCTCTGCTGAACCAGCTCACCCAGCGCGGCGGCGGCCGTCTCGGCGGGTAACTGGCTGCGTACGATGACCTCGGCCACCGTAGCGGGCTCTATCCTCTCCAGGGTGTGCAAAAGCTGTTGCGCAGGAGACCCGTGGGCCAGCGTTTCCAGCCGCTGGATCACGTCGGGCCGGAAGCGGCGCCAGCGGCGCGGCATCACGTCCACGATGGTGCCTCCTCCTAATGTGCAACTGGGTGAAGGCAATCGCAGGATGAAGCGGTCACCGGGCAATGCAGCGACAGGGCGCTGCAGATGCAATTGCACCCAGCCCTCACCGCCGGGCGGGATGGTCTCAGCGTCCAGCAGCCGGGTACGGGCCAGCACCTCTGCTGCACCGGTGAAGAAAGCAACGTTCTGGTTGTGGCGCACCGGAACGGGCACGTCGGGTAGCACGCGCAGGCGCACGTCCATCAACGTGCTGGAGGTAAGGAGGTCTGGCCGGCTGACCACCATGCCACGGGCCAGATCGTCGGTGTGGACGCCGCTCAGATTGATCGCGACCCGGCTACCTGGCAACGCTCGCTCGGTCTTCCGGCGATAGCTTTGCAGCCCACGGATGCGCGCTTTCAAAGGTTCGCCGCTGCGACCGGGGACGATGGCAACTTCCTGACCCACTTCCAGGGTGCCGTCGCTCAAGGTGCCCGTGACGACGGTGCCAAAGCCGGCCAGGCTGAACACCCGATCAATCGGCAGGCGCGGCCGGCCCAGATCACGCCGCGGGGGCACCGATGCCAGCACCTGCGCCAGGGTTGCCTTTAGCGTATCCAGCCCCTGGCCGGTACGTGCCGACACAGGGACGATGGGGGCATGAGCCAGGCAGGTCCCCTGCACCGTCCGGTTGATGTCGTCTAGCACCAACTCCAGCCACTCGGGATCGTTGACCAGGTCCACCTTGGTCAGGGCGATAAGGCCGCCGGGCACCGCCAGCAGGTCGAGGATGGCCAGATGTTCGCGCGTCTGAGGCATGACCCCTTCATCGGCGGCGATGACCAGCAAGGCCACATCAATCCCCCCCACGCCGGCCAGCATGTTCTCGATGAAGTCAATGTGCCCCGGCACATCAATCACGCCCACGGGCTCACCGTCTGCCAGTGTCAGCCAGGCGAACCCCAGATCTATGGTCATCTCTCGTTCCTTTTCTTCCTTGAGACGGTCGGGATCAATGCCGGTGAGGGCCAAAACGAGGGAAGATTTCCCGTGATCTACATGCCCGGCAGTACCGATCACTTGCATGGCATCCGCTCCTCACGCCGGAATGCGAAAAGGGCGACCTTTGTACAAGGTCGCCCTCGTGACCGATGCTCTTTCATGCTGCCTGTGGCCCCTTTGCTCCTGGTTGATCGCGAGCTGTCGCTTATGACTCGCGGCCGTCATTTGCCTGATCCCGCTTCTCTAAAGCCATCTCCAGTGCGTCCAGCCACCGCTGCGCCTCATGCAGGCGATGAGACCCAAACTCTTCCTGGAGATGCCAGAGATGATGGATCTGGGTGGCATGTTCTTTGAGCTGGGCTTCCAGCGATGGAAAACGCCTGACAATGTCCTGATTAAACTGATCCTGCTGTTGCCAGTGTTGTTGCCAGTTGAGTAATTCTCTCTGCCACCGCTTCTCATACTCAGCCTGGAAAGATTCCCACTCCCTGCGCTGGCGTTCCTCGGCCAGCCGTTGCAATTCCGCGACCTGACTTTGCTCACGCCGGATCGCCTGTTGGAACTGCTCAATCACCGGCAACACGCGCTTACTCTCTTCGGCAGCTTCTCTTAATTCCTGGAACTGTTTGCGTTGAGCCTCGATGTCATCGCGGTGTGCTGACATCTCGTCCTGGAAATCGCGCAGTTGTCGCGCCTGTTCAACCTGAGCGAGCTTAACCTGTTCCATGAAAGTCTCCTGGGCCCGCCTCAACTCCGCAGGAACGGGTTGTATGGCTTCCACTGCTTTGGTGACTTTCTGGATGCTGGACTCCAAGAGAGGCATGCGGTTGGCAATAGCGTCAACGCGTTTAAAGAGTTCGATGGTCTCCTGCTGCAGTTGAGCGATCCGTTTGGCATCCTGGTTGCGCTGCTCCGAGATGTAAGGGATGCCGTGCGTGCGATCTTCGATCTCCTTGCTGAGCGCGGCTACCCGCTGACGCAGATCCATAACCAGCTCGCTGAGACGTTGGTCTTCTGCCTTACGTGTGCCCAGTTCCTCTTCGATGCGGCCGAAGCGCGGCAGCTCCTTGCGGATCTCGCCGATTGCGCGGGCGGTTGCCTCGCGGTCGGACAGGCGCGCGCGCTCGGATTCTCGCTCGGATCGTAAGAGGTCCTCCTTGATGCTGTCAATCATTAAAATTACTTCGTTCTTTAACTGCTCAATGGACTGCTCTAACTGTCCGAAGCCTGTAAGCTGCGCCTGAGTGCTGGCCAGCCGCCCTTCCAGCTCCTGGATGCGACGCGCCTGCTCTTGCATCGTTGTAGCCTGCGTTTCCAATTGTTGCTGGAGTTTGGCGATTTCCGCCCGGTCCTTGCGATGCTCTTCGTCTAGCCAAGTGACCATTTGGGTCAGTTGCGCTGTGTCCAACGTACCCTCCCTCACATAACATGAGCATTTAGTTCACAAATCGAACTCGTTGTCATATCTACGGTAAACAAGCGGTTACATTATAACATAACATCGTTCCCACGATACGCCTACCGGCGCGTCGGACCTCTGCTCATATCAGCCTCGGGTAAGGTGACGCGCCGGGTCATGATGTACCACTGAGCGACCGTGCGCAAACGATCGCTAGGCTTGTTGAGGGGGCCAATCTCGATATTATGTACTTTGTTGCTGACACCGTAGGCATAGACCGGATGGTAAAGCAGGAGGCCTGGAAGCTCCTCGGCAAAGATGCTCTGGAACTCCTGATAGAACTCTTTCCGTTTCTCCACGTCTGCGACAGAGCGAGCCTGCTCCATAAGCTCGTCTGCCCGTTGGTTGGTCCAACCGCTATAGTTCTGCCCCTCACTTGTCGCCTGTGTGGAGTGCCAGAGAGGATATGGATCAGGATCGCCGGTTAGCTCCCAACTCAAGATGGCTGCATCGAATTGCCGGGGGAAAACGAAATCGCTGATCAGGCCGGTGAAGGTGACCGCTTGCGGCACAGCCTCTATGCCGATCTCGCGCCAGGCCTGGCTGATGGCCTGAGCCAATCGCTGACGCACTGGCTCATCATCGCTCAGCAAGATCAGTCGGAGGGGAAGGCCATCCTTCTCGCGGATGCCGTCTCCGTTGCTGTCCAGGTAACCGGCCTCATCCAGCAGACGACGCGCTTTTTCGAGATCCTGAGCATATCTCTTGACCTCTGGGTTGTAGGCCCAATTGAAAGGCATGAGGGGGCTGTGAGCGACCACGCCCTGGCCAGCCACCTCTTCGTCCACGAGCTTCTGGCGATCCAGACTATACATCATAGCCTGACGCACCACCTTGTCTTGCAGGAAGGGTACGTTAGGGTTCTGTAAATTGAAGAGGACGATCACGTAACCGGAGAGGGGAGCAGAAAAGAGCTGTAAGTCTTTGCGCGCTTCAGCCCGCGCCAGGTCTTGTGGCAGGATGCGGCTGATACCGTCAATCTCACCGCGATCAAATGCCTCGTACAGGCTGGGATAGTCAGGGTAGAACCGGAATTCGATCGCAGCCAGATAAGGGGTAGGGCCGTGGTACCAGGGATTGGGCTCCAGCCGCACATGGTTGGCGCTGACTTCTGTCACCTGGAAGGGCCCGCTGCCGACGGGACGGATATTGAGGTGAGATTGCAAGATCTGAGCAGCCGGAACGCCGTCCCATAGATGGCGAGGCAACAGGCCGATTGTCGTATAGTCCAGGAAAGGCATAAATGGCTGCGCCAGAGTGAAGCGGACGGTGAGATCGTCCAGCTTCTCAGCCTGGACGGTACGCCATAGCTCCCCCAGGAAGGGGACGCCGGGGAAGTCCGGGTCCTGGATCAAGCGAACCGTGAACAGGACGTCATCAGCGGTGATGGGAACGCCATCCTGCCATCGCAGGTTGGGGCGCAGGTGGAATGTATAAGTTAATCCATCAGGAGAGATCTGCGGCGGGGCATCAGCCAGGTCAGGAACCACGCGGCCGCGTTCATCGAGGCGAGTCAGCCCGTTGAACACCAGCGCGCAGATGTCTTGGTCAGCTTCGTTGTAATTGCAGAGCAGAGGATTGATGTACTGGGCACTGCCTGCCACACCCTCGCGAAAGGTTCCCCCCCGGTCGGGCACGATCACGCTGGTGAAACTATAGGCAGAGAAAGAGAGCAAGACCGACAACAGGGCAATACCCAAGAGGGCAATGGCAATCTGCCAACGGACGTAACGTCCCACGGGGATCCATGTGCTCCGGTAAGTTGATCAAATCAGGAAAACCAGGCGGTCTAACAACGGACCGCCGGTTCCGTCTCTTCCTAACCCTGGATAATAACGGTCAGTAAAGACACAAGGAAGAAAAGAGCACTGAGAACAATCGTAACATTGAAAAGGGTCTTCTCCACGCCTCGTCGGGTTTTGAAGACACCGCCACCGCCGCCGCCGAACACTCCGCCCAGTTCACTTCCCCGCGTCTGCAGGATCACTGCAATAATCAAAGCGATCGCTAAAATGATCTGAACGATGTATAAATAAGTAATCATGTTCTCCCCGTTTTCTTATGCCCTGACGGGCACAGGCACCCTTACGGGTACAGGCTCGATCAGTTCACCAAATTATACCATGCAGCGATCACGGCATGCAAATAAGCATGGCCACCGCATGCCCGTGGTATCATTCCAAAGCTAGAAGACTCGCTCCGATTCATTGCCATCAATCGCTCCTTCCGTCCATTCCTCCATACCTCCCCTCATCTTATTGCATGAGGAAACGCCACCCCGACCAGCCAAAGTAGCCGGCGAAGACGATCAGGAACACCCCACAGATCATCAGCGCGATCCGGTAAACGCGTTCGCTGACCACGCTCCGCCCTGAGGCGGTAGCCAGGCTCAACAGGCTCAGCCAGCCCAAATCGGTCGTCCAGTGACCGATAATGTAAAAGAAGGCCAGCCCCAGCAGGCCGTAAGGGGCGACCCGCAGGATCTGGCTGGCACCGAAGGTGGCCCACCACAATGACCAGTAGGGATTGCCCACGCTGAGCAGCACACCGGCCGCGACCTGTCCCAGGCGCGTTACTCCGGGCGGCGGATCTGTGCGAGCGCTTTGCAGGGACATGCGCCCACGCCAGGCACCCGTGACCAGTCCGTAGCCCATCCATAGCAACAACAGCCCACCTGCCACGCCGATCAGCCCGGCCACTGTTGGCTGCTGGAGCCAGCCGCCCAGCCCATAAGCGATGGCCAGCACCAGAAGCCCTTCGATCAGCCCGTGGCCCAAGGCCAGCTTGGGGCCACTCCAGAAGCCAGCGCGCGCCCCCTCACTGATAGCCAGGGCAGTCAGCGGCCCTGGGGATAAGGCCCCTGAGAGGCTGATGACCCAAAAAGCAGCGGCAATCGCGATGATCTCCAAGTCGCTATCCTCCCAAATGACACCATCCACGTTGGCTATTCACTCTAAGCGCTCGATGCGCCATCCCGGCTGCCACTGGCGGCTGACAGGCTCGTGGGCTGACCGCAACGCGATCAATCGAACCCGCACCCGGTGATCGGACGGATTGACGACCATCCAGGGCGCATCCCGCTCGTCATGGGTGCTGACAGCCTTGTCGTCTAGCACAGTGATGCGGAAGAAGATGACCAACGGATGTTCCGGCCGGGGAACATACAAGCGGAAGCGAGAACTCCAACCCACTGTGGCATCCAATACATCTCCTTCCCACTCCACGATCTGGATGGTGCAGCGGGGGATAGGACGTCCATTCTTGTCAACCAGTTCACCTTCAATTATGATAGTCGGTTGTTCAGACACGGGATGAGGTTGCAATATCACCTTTGCTCACCTTGGCCGCTCAAGTACGTCGTCGTGGCTTCCACTAAGATAGCGACGCCCAGTGGTAGCGCCGCTTCGTCGAAATCGAAGCGCGGATGGTGATGGGGATGGTCCAGACCGCGCTCAGGATTCATCGAGCCCAGGAAGAAAAAGCAGCCGGGGACGCGGTTCAGGAACTCCGCCATGTCCTCAGAGACCATCACCGGTGTCGTCGAGCTTACTGACGCATCTCCCAACATCCGGCGAGCTGCTCTGGCCACCAGCGAGGCAACGACCGGATCGTTCACCACGGCCGGAGCTGCTTGCTCCAATTCCAGCTTGAACGTTGCGCCAAACGCCTGGGCCACACCTATCGTCACCTGGTGCAGGCGTTCCTTCACCTGGGCCATGATCTGATTGTCAAATGCCCGAATGGTGCCGCTCAACTCAGCCCGGTCGGCGATGACATTGAAGGCATGACCAGCGTGGAACGTGCCCACACTCAACACAGCGGTCTCAGTGGGATTGACGTTGCGGCTGACGATAGTCTGGAGCGCGGTGACCGCATGGGCCGCCGTCACCAGCGCGTCCACCGTCTCATGGGGCATAGCCCCATGGCCGCCGCGACCGTGAATCGTGAGCTTGAAGTGAGTGGCCGCCGCCATCAACGGCCCCGCCTGGACGATGGCCCGCCCCACCGGCAGTGAGTTCCACAGGTGTAAGCCCAGAGCTACGTCGGGAGCTGGATTCTCCAGTACGCCATCGGCGACCATGGCCCGCGCGCCGCCTGTCATCTCCTCCGCTGGCTGAAAGACTAACTTGACCCGCCCACTCAACGCATCTCGATGCCGGGCCAGCAACGCGGCTACCCCCAGGCCGATCGCCGTATGGCCGTCGTGGCCACAGGCGTGCATCTTCCCCGGGACCTGAGAGACGTACTCCATCTCATTGGCCTCTTCGATGGGCAGCGCGTCCATGTCGAAGCGCAGCAACACCGTTTTGCCCGGCCGTGCCCCCTCCAGAAGGCCAACAACGCCGGTCTTGCCCACTCCGGTCCGCACCTGGTACCCCAGCCGTCCCAGATGATCGGCCACGAGGGCTGCCGTCCGCCTCTCCTCAAAGGCCAGCTCCGGGTGGCGATGCAAATCCCGTCGCCAGGCCGCAAGCTGATCCATCAGCGCCTGCGCTTCTGAGTGAAAATCTGGCATAGTTTTACCCCACGAGCCAGCGAATCAGCAACTCTGCACGTCCCTATGCTGCTACGCGCTTGTCAGCGAAATCGCAAGGGAAATTCACCAAGTATCTCCACCAGACATTATACAACATCTTAATCTGCTAGAGGCGACTCACTTATTTGAGCGGTTGCCAGCTTACACTGTCAGCCGTACTGCCCGGCTGGTAAAGGCGCCCAAAGCGTTCTGGAATGATCCAGGGCTGGCGGTATTTCTGGCTGGCCACTTTTCTGGTGACGAACTCCGTGGAGCGCGCGAAGGGGGCGCCTTCTTCGAGATGCCGATCTATCACCATCTGCAGGTGCTCGCGGGCCTGCTGCCCCCCCTCTGCCCGTCTTTACTACTGGCGTACGCGCAGTGGGACCGAAGGGGATTTCGTCCTCGAGCACGGAGGCCGGCTACTGGGCATTGAAGTCAAACGGACGCAGCATCCTGGGTATGACGATTGCGCCGGCCTGGTATAATTCCTGGCCGGGCACCCACAGGCGGTGGGAGAACTGTTGCTGCACGGCGGTCGGGAAATCCGCAGAATGGGTGAGAAGATCATGGCGTTGCCCTGGACCATGATCCGGATAGCCGGTGAAAACTCTCGACTGAAGCCTACTGCGCCGTCCAGCCGCCGTCTACCACCACCAGGGTGCCGGTCATGAAGCGGGAGGCCTCCGAGGCCATGAAGATGATGGCTCCATCCAGATCCTTCGGCTCGCCCCAGCGCCCCAGCGGGATCCTCTGCTGAAATGATTCATACGCCTGCGGGTCCTGCCGGAAGACCTCGTTGAGGGCGGTCATGATCGGGCCGGGGCAGAGGGCGTTGACGGTGATGCCGTAGGGTGCCCACTCCAGCGCCAGCGACTTGGTCATCTGGATGAGGCCCCCCTTGCTGGCCGCGTAGGGCGTGCGCTCCGGCAGGGCCACCAATCCCATCGTCGAGCTAACATTGATGACGCGGCCCCAGCGCTGGGCGATCAGGTGTGGCCCGACGGCGCGGGCGCACAGCCAGGGGCCAGTGAGGTTCGTCTCGATCACCTGGTGCCAGGCATCTTCTTCCAGTTCCACGATAGGGCCGCGGAGGTTGACGCCGGCATTATTGACTAGGATGTCCACCCGGCCCAGCGTGCGCGCCACCTCGTCCACCATGGCAGCCACATCGCTGGCGCGGGTGACGTCCGCCTGGACCGGGATCACGCGCCGTCCCGTGGCCTGGGCGATCTCATCGGCCGCGGCCGCCGCGTCCTCCAGGCGGCGGCTGCTGATGGCGACGTCCGCGCCGGCGCCCGCCAGCGCGGCAGCCATCGCTTTGCCCAACCCCTTGCTGCCACCCGTGACCAGGGCGACACGCCCGTCCAGCCGGAAGATGTCAAGCGAGCCTGCCAATGCAATCCTCCTCCAAACCACCTCCGCCTGGCGTGAAGGCACTGCTCGGCCTTAGCCAGAAGGCCAGCGATCAGCCGCCGTAGGACCAGGGGGTGTCCCGCAAGGCGAGGGGTTTCCGGGCAGGGTTCACTCTGCCTGCCCCAACCTCTCCAACGACGATGGCGTGGTCGCCCGTCTGGCACGCTTCCTCTACCACCCGACACTCGATCCAGGCGGCCGCATCCTTCAAGACCGGGACACCCGTCTCACCGATCTCATACGGGTAGCCGCCGAGGGTCCTGGCCTCCGTGTCTGCCTCCACGAACTTGAAGAACGTAGAGGCCATCTCGTCCTGCCCCTCGCCGACTACGTTGACGCAAAAGGCTCCCGCTTTCTTGACGACTTCGTAGATGCGGGTGTCGCGCTTGAGGCCCACGGCGAGCAGGCGCGGCTTGAACGATGCCTGGGTGACCCAACTGACCGTCGCGGCGTGCACTTCGCCGTCGGTGGCCGCGGTCAGCACGTACAGGCCGTAGGTGATGGTGCGCATGGCTTTGCGCACGTCGGCAATGGGTGCGGTCATCTCAGGTGTCATGGGTTTCTCCTTGTCCTTAGATTATAGTTTCAGCATTTTACCACAAGCTGCGCCCGTAGCTGCGATCCAGGGCCGATCTGATGGGATCGGCCCAGTTTGGCTCCAGGTCGGCCACCGCCCGGATCAGCCCGAAGCAGCCGGCCGTCATCTGATCGCCGTGAGGCACGGCGAAGTAGATGGGCAGCCGGCTGTCGGCTAACAGGCCCCGGCGCGGCCCGGTGACAGCCAGGAATTCGAGCGGCACGGGGGCCAGGTCCAGAGCCAGCGCGCCGTGCCCGTGTTCAGCAAACACCTGCTCATGAGTGATGCTGCCATCGGCCAGGGCCAGCAGCCAGCGTTCTAGGTTCGCTCGATCCAGCAGGCCGGTGTGGTGCTCGAACAGCCGGGTGATCTGGCCGTCCCGGTATTGAAACGCCAGGCAGTGAAAGTTTCCCACATTAGCGATCTGCGCGTCCGGCCGCGCGCGGACGGCCGGATCGTCGAGGGCGCCCAGGACGGCCGCGGGCGCGGTGTCCATCACGTAGACGGGCAGGCCGCTCTGCTGGACGGCCGTGTCCGCCACCGCTCGCAGCCGGGTCATGATCTTGGGGATGGCATCGGCGCGAAAGGCGAAAGTGGACAGCCGTGGGTTCATCCTCAGCCGTTCGGCCAGATAATCCAGCCGGAACTGGCGGTCGCTGACGTGGGGGGGCGCGTTGCCGTGATCGAACACGGCGACGGCCAGTGCGTCCGGGCGCAGGTTTACGCCGAAAACGGCAAAGGCGCTGCGAATGGCCTGGTAATCCAGGTCACGCATCTCCACATGGACAAACCTGTTCCGCCGCGTCAGCGCCATCGCCTCGTCCTCCGACACAATCTGCACACCTAGATCGCGCTGCACGACGTCCAGGTCATCATTGAAGGAGCGGGCGGCGTCCGGCGTGGCATAGATCGGCAGGCCAGCCTTGCGATGATCGGCCGCGGCCCAGGCATTAGGGCCGCCGCCCATGATGACGCCGGTGAGCACGACACCGCGGCGTTGGGCGGTCGCCTGGCGGATTCGTCCAGCCACCAGCAGCGTCGGCGACGGCATGACCATCTTCAGGCAATTCTCGGGGTCACGCTCGCTATCGAACAACAGAATGTCCTGAGTCCCGGTCCCTACATCCACAGCCAGAATCTGCATCAGTCCGCCTCAAGTGCTTCAAAACGATCATCTCATCTTTCCAACGCTTCCAATTTCCCTCCAAACCTGACCTGGAGAAGCTCAACCCCCGTTGCCTGGAGCTTGGAGTGGCTCCGTGTGTCCGGCCGCCTGCTCGGCGTGATAGCTGGAGCGCACCAGCGGCCCCGACTCCACCCAGCGGAACCCCCGGGCCAGCCCTTCTTCGCGCAGCCGCTCGAACTCCTCTGGCGTGTAGTATCGCACGATGGGGAGATGGAACCGCGATGGCTGCAGGTACTGGCCCACGGTCAGGATGTCCACGCGCTGGGCACGCAGATCGTCCATCACCTGGAGCAGTTCGTCCCATTCCTCGCCCAATCCCACCATGATGCCCGACTTGGTGAGGCCGTCGGGCACCATCTCTTTGGCCCGGCGCAGCAATTCCAACGAGCGCTCGTACCTGGCCTGGGGGCGGACAGTCCGGTAGAGGCGGGGCACGGTCTCTATATTGTGGTTCAAGATCTCCGGGCGGGCGTCCATCACAGTCCGCAGGGCTTCCCAGTTCCCCTTGAAGTCGGGGATGAGCACCTCTACCGAGCAGCCGGGGACCAGCTCGCGAATCCGGCGGATCGTCTCCGCGAAGACCCAGGCGCCGCCGTCTGGCTGCTCATCCCGGTTGACCGAGGTGAGCACGGCGTGGCGCAGGTGCATCGCCTGCACCGTCTCGGCCACCCGGCGTGGCTCGTCGGGGTCAAGGGGGGCCGGGCGTCCCGTCTTGATCTTGCAGAAGCCGCAGGAGCGCGTGCAGGTGTCGCCCATCAGGAGGAAGGTGGCGGTCCCCCGCCCCCAGCACTCACTGATGTTGGGGCAGCCGGCCTCCTCGCATACTGTGTGCAGCGATTGTCCGCGCATCAACCCCTGGATGCGGCGATAATTGGGCGTATCCTGGGCGCGCACTCGCAGCCAGGGCGGGCGCCGGCCGCGCGTCAATTGCCCGGCGCCGCCCGTGGTTGCCGTCTCAGGACAAAGCGAGTTCGCTCGGTCAGACATCGGAAATATCCGCTTTCTAATCCTGGCCTGCTACAACCTTCTGAAACGCTGCCAGGTCGGGCGCTTGCAACGCCTCATCCACCAGCGGATCCAGTTGCTCCACCGTCAACCGCTGCAACTGCACCAGCAGACTGAACGGCACTTCCCCAAAGCGCCACTGGAGAATCCGTAGCACGTCCGCCAGGCGTGTCTGGAGGGTTCCTTGCTGGATCCCTTGCTGAAATCCTTGTTGCAGCCCCTGTTGCAACCCCTGCTGCAACCCCTGCTGCAACCCTTCTTGCAGTTTCTCATCTAGCCAATCTTCGATAAACGTAGCCTCGCGCATCATCTCTACCTCCTCGCGGAAGAAATGCCAGAGAAACTCCTTGTCAAAGTAGCGCGCTCCGATCGTCACAGCACACGATAAGAGATTCGCTCGCTTGCGTTGGTCCGTCTCGCGCAGGATCAGATCCCGCTCCTGCGCCAGCACGCGGGCCTCCGGTTTGCCCGGCGCCAGCATGATCAACAGGGGCGCCAGCTCCGGCCAACGCCCTTGCGCGATCTCGTCGGCGTACTCCCACAGCTTGACCACCGGATACTCAAAGCGGTTGACGACCACTCCCCCCACTTCTACCTGGTAAGCATTTGGTAAGGGGTCGCTGCGCCGCGCCAGGTAAAAGACCACTGTCAGCACAGGCAGATTCAGTTGTCGGGTCAGCAGCGCTGAGTACACAAAGAGCCGCTGCGGCACATCGGTCCGATGCTCCGTCTGAAACTCGATGTGCAGCGCGTACTCCTGGGTCCCATCGGTCACGCGGTGCACAAAGTCCACCCGCTCTTCGGGAATGACCAGTTCCACATTTTCCAGTGTGCCCACCACCTGCAACGGGGCATTGGGCAACGCCAGCTCCAGGAGACGCGAGGCGTACTCTCGCGCCATCACCTTGAGCACTCGATCAAACGGAGTGAGTTGAGCGGCCATACCCTTTCACTTTCGTTACGCTACATATGGATCGCCTGCCCCAGCGTCGCATGGGCAGCCTCCATCAAAACTTCCGACAGCGTAGGATGCGCATAGACGCTGCGGGCGATCTCTTCAACCGTCAGCTCCCAGGTGCGCGCCAGCACCAGTTCCGGCAACAGTTCTGTCACCTCAGGGCCGATCAGATGAGCGCCCAGGATCTCGCCGTATTTGGCGTCGGCGATGATCTTGACGAATCCCTCGCGCTCGCCCAGCCCCAGCGCCTTGCCGTTAGCTATGAAGTTAAATTTACCGACTTTGACCTCGTGGCCGCGCTCACGAGCCTGCGCCTCGGTCAATCCCAAAGAGGCCACCTGCGGCTGGCAATAGATGCAGCGCGGCATCCAGGCGTAGTCCTCGATAGGCTTCGTCTCATGGCCAGCGATGTGCTCGGCGGCCACAATCCCCTGCGCGGACGCTACGTGCGCCAGCGGCATCTTGCCCGTCAGGTCACCGATGGCGTAGATGCCAGGCACGTTGGTGCGCATGTAGCCGTCCACGACCACGGCCCCGCGCTCCACTCTGACCCCTACTTTTTCCAGTCCCAGATTCTCGGAGTTAGGCTGCACGCCGATAGCGATCAGAGCCACGTCCCCTTCCAGCGTTTGTGGTCCGCCGGGGGAGGAAACAGTCACGCGCACACCCTGCTCCCCCGTTTCCACTTTCTCAACCCGGGTATCGGTGTGGATTTTGATGTCGCGATGTCCAAATGCTCGCGCCAGTTCCTTGCTGATCTCCTCGTCTTCCAGCGGCGCGATGCGGGGTAGCATCTCCACGAGGGTTACCTCGGCCCCGTACGAGCGGAAGATGTGTGCGAACTCCAGGCCGATGGGGCCGGCCCCCACCACGATAATGCGGGCGGGCACCGCGGTGAGCGCCAGCGCTTCCCGGCTGCTAATCACCCGCTGGCCGTCAATGGTCACGCCGGGAATGGAGCGAGGCCGGGCGCCGGTGGCCAGGATGATGTTCCTGGTGTTCAGCGTGCCGTCGAACTTTTGGCCACCGACGGCGGGCGCGTCCGGCACGGCGGTCACATCCACCTGGGTTGCAGAGCGCAGTCGGGCCACCCCCTGGAACACGTCAATCTTATTCTTCTTCATAAGGAACTGAACGCCCTTGACCAGCCTGTCGCTGACCTGGCGGCTGCGCTTTTGAGCCTGGCTGTAATCCACTTTGAGATTGTCAAAGCTGAAGCCGAACTCTTTCCCTCGCCCTAGCAGGTCTACAATCTCGGCGTTGCGCAGGAGCGCCTTTGTGGGGATGCACCCCCAGTTGAGGCAGGTGCCCCCCAGGTGCTCGCGGTCTGTCAATGCGACTTTCAGACCCAACTGTGCAGCGCGAATGGCGGCCACATAGCCGCCCGGCCCGCCACCGATGACCACGACATCATAGATACCAGCAGGGGTTGACATGGTTGCGCCTCCTTGCTTTATCATCAGTGTAAACTTAAGCTCTGAGCCCCGTCCCCGGGGCAGCCCGAGGACGGGCCTTAGAGCCTTAAATTTACGGGAACGCTTGCTCTATATTTTCACCTTCACGATCACTTTGTGGATCGCGTCCGTCCCATCAGGGAAAACGTTGCTCAGGAATCGCCCGCCGGAGTCCGTTTGTGTGATCCCGGCCCCATCCGTCACGCGCGCCTGGATCGTCGCCTGGTCGCCCCAGGGGTTTTCCCAGTCCCAATGCCACAAAGTCCAGACGTAGGGCTGAAACTCCCTGGTCTGCACGCGCGTTAACGTCGCTTCGTGCCAGGTCTGGCCATCGTTCACGCTGACCTCGACCTTCGCCACGCCGGAGCGCCCGGCAAAGGCCCGCCCGCTGATGCGGTATGGTTTGGCGGTGATCTCCTCCCCCGACCTGGGCCGCTCGATCTGGGAGTTGGGTTTGATGAACGCGTCGTTGTTCCACCCCTGACGCTCCCAGTAGCCCAGATGATGGCCAGTGATCGCCTCGATGCTGGCAATCCACTTGGGTTGTTTCATGCCGTAGCGGCCAGGCCACAGCGCCCGCAGAGGCGCTCCGTGCTTGACCGGCAACGGCTCGCCATTCATAGTATACACCAACAGTGAGCGTTTGTCCTGGGCCAGATCGAGCGGGATGGCGGTATGAAAATTGTCGGCGCTGTGGATGACAATCTCCGTCGTATCCGGTCTGACGCCTGCCTGTTTGAGCAAATCGGCCAGGCGAATCCCCTCCCACACAGCGTTGCTGATCAGGTCGCCGCCTACCGGGTTGGAGATGCACTCCAGCGTCCGCATCTCGGTCACTGCGGGCATGGCTTTGATCTCAGCCAGCGACAGGTTCAGCTCTTTCTGGATGTTCCCGAAGACCCTGAGCCGCCACGTCTCCTGGTCAACGGTTACCTCAGGGACAAAGGCGAACACCGAGTAAAAGTCTTCATTGGTGGTGACCCGAATCCCATCTACGATCGGCCCGGCCTCGATAGAGCCCCCCTCGACCGGCGGTGTTGGGGCCGTTGGCTCTGGCGCGGCAGAGGCGGGCTCAGCCGGGATCGTCGGCGGGGGAGCCACGGCCGGCTGACAGGCCGCCAGCCACAGCCCCATTGCCCCGCCTCCCATCACCCCTAACCACTCACGACGCGTCAATCGTTTCATTGATCCTCCAGTAAAACTACTTCGCCAGTTTCATCCACATACCGGGGGGTAGCCAGGCCTTGCAGTCGCCATGCGTTCGCCTGGGCAGCGTCCTGGATGCCGCTATACCCCCGACGGAACAGAGGGCTCAGGCTCAGTTCCACCACGGAGTGGGCCTGGAGGCTGCTGGATAGGGCATCCAACAAATCCAATAGCGCATCACGGCGCGCGGGCAGGAGTTGGTACAACTCCTGGCGAAACCCTTGCAGTTGGGATATGGTCTCTTGTGTGTTCATACCCCAACTATGCCACAGATTGGCCTAATTGTTAAAATTCAAGCTCAACTGGGCAG
>DAOUAJ010000020.1:0-5904 GCA_034433615.1 Anaerolineae bacterium
GGGCGTTTCGCCCCTCCAGGCCTCCCCTGGGGTGGGAGCCACCCCTCCTGCCTGAACGGGGTGGCGTGGAGGGAACTCCCTCCACAAAGGCGTTCCACCCCTCCAGGCCTCCCCTGAAGCGTATGGGGCGAGGCATGCCTCGCCTCTACTCGCTCCATCTGAAGAGGAGTACCAGACCTATGGCCAAAATCACCTTTATCGGCGCGGGGAGTGTGGTATTCACCCGCAATCTGACCAGCGACATCCTGACCGTGCCTGCTTTGCAAGACAGCGTCATCAGCCTGATGGACATTGATCCCGTGCGGCTGAGGCTGGCGCGGGACCTGGTGCAACGGATGATTGACGAGCGCAAGCTGCCGGCGCGAGTGGAGGCCACCCTCGACCGGCGAGAGGCGATCCGGGGCGCTGACTTTGTGATCATCACCATCCAGGTGGGCGGGCTCGACGCCTACAAGCTGGACATCGAGATCCCGCTCAAGTACGGCGTGGGCCAATGCGTGGGCGACACGCTGGGGCCGGGCGGCGTCTTCCGCGGCCTGCGTACCATCCCCATCCTGCAGGAGATCACACGGGAGATGGACGAGCTGTGTAAGCCGGAGGCGCTGCTCATCAACTACTCCAACCCGATGTCCATCAACTGCTGGGCGATCGCCGCCGATAGCGGCCGACCGCACGTGGGGCTGTGTCACAGCGTGCAGGGGACCAGCGAGATGCTGGCCCGCTGGATCGGCGCGCCCTATGAGGAGGTCACTTACAAGTGCGCCGGCATCAACCACCAGGCGTGGATGCTGGAGTTTAAGTGGAAGGGCGAGGATGCTTACCCCCTGATCCGCCAAGCGGCTCAGGACCCGGAGATTCGTGGGACTGAGCCAGTGCGCATCGAGCTGATGGAGCAGTTTGGCTATTTCGTCACCGAATCGAGCGGCCATGCCTCGGAGTATGTGCCGTATCTGCGTAAGAGCGCCAGGATGATCGAGGAGGAGCTGGTGCCGCGTTTCCAGTCGCCGCACGACCACTGGTTCCGCTGGGGGCGCACGGGCGGCTACTACGAACACTGCGTCGAGCTGCTTCCCACCTACCTGGATGAAGTGAAGGAGCAGATCGCTGGCACGCGGCCGCTGCCCACGCAACGCACGCACGAGTACGGCTCGTATATCATCGAGGCGATGGTGACGAACAAGCCGACGGTGATCCACGGCAACGTGCCCAACACGGGGCTGATCACCAACCTGCCGGAGGGATGCTGCGTAGAGGTGCCCTGCCTGGTGGACGGCAACGGCATCCGGCCGTGTTACGTCGGCGATCTGCCGTTGCAACTGGCCGGGCTGAACCGGAACATGATCAACGTTCAAGGGTTAGCGGTACAGGGCTCACTCACCGGTGACCGGGAGGCGATCGTGCATGCCGTGATGCTGGATCCGCTGACCGCGGCCGTGGGTACGCTGCCACAGATCCGGGCGATGGTGAACGGGATGTTCGAGGCGCAGGCGCAGTGGTTGCCACAGTTTCGTTGAACTTACTCGTTACTCATCACCCGTTACTCAATGCCTCGTTGCCTTTTGAGAGGAGGTGGCATATGACTGGAAGACTGAACGGCAAAAAGATCGCCATCATCGTCGCTCATGAGTTCGAGGACATCGAGCTGCTCTACCCGGTCTTGAGGTTGAACGAGGAGGGGGCCGAGATCCTCGTCGTGCCCGTGCCTACCGGGCTGCATCCTCGCCCTTACCTGGACGGCAAGCCCGTCACGGGGCGCTTTGGGCACACCGTCCCCATCCCGGTGATGGCGGAGGGAAGGCGCTACCGCGTGGCCAGCCTGGAGGATCTCCACCGCGAGGAGGTGGATTGCCTGCTCTTCCCCGGCGGCTACTCACCCGATGCCCTGCGCATCCACGAGCCAACCCTCAAGCTCATCTGCGACTACCACCAGCGGGGCAAGTTCATCGCCGCCATCTGTCACGGCCCCTGGGTGCTGGCTTCAGCGGGGATCGCCAGGGGCCGACGGGTGACCGGTTACGCGGCCGTGCGCGATGACCTGATCCACGCGGGGGCCCAGTGGGTGGACGTGCCGGCCGTCCGAGATGGCAACATCATCACCGGCCGCGTGCCCGACGACCTGCCCGAGTTCTGCCAGACGATCATCGCCGCGCTGGCGGAGTGAAGTGGTTAAGGGGTAAAGCAACGAGGGATAAGGCAACGAGGGCCGTGGGATTTCAAGGCTCGGTGCTTTATTGCCTCGTTGCCTTGTTACTTCGTTACCTTATCCCTTCATCGCCATCTCCTCGGCGAGCGCGGCCAGCCGATCCGCCAGCTCCGCCATCTCTGCCCGCAAGCGCTCGGCCAGGCGTTGTAGCTCCGTCAGCTCCTCCTGCGGCGATCGCTCCGCTGCCGCCTCCTCGCCGGGGATAGCTACAGCTCGACGGGTGGCCGTGGCGGACACACCCGCCGCTTCCAGCCGCTGCGTTACCCCGGCCAGCAATGCCTCCCGCCAGCGCAACCCTTCGTTCCACTGAGAGCCCGGCGAGGCCGTCCCCCCCTCCACCTCCCGCCGTCCCACGATCGCGCCGATCGGCAAGCCGAGCTGGTCCAACAGATACGCGCACAGGTGAGCGCCGCTGGCGAGCTGTGCCGGCGTGGGAATCCCCTGCATGAAACTGCCGGCGAAGGCGATGCCGACGCTGTCATCGTTGTTGCGCGTCGTATGTGCCGAAGCCACCGTCAACGGCTGCGTCTGTTGGATGCGACCGTCGAAGCGGATCAGGAAGTGGTAGCCGATGCCGGGCATGCCGCGCTGGCTTACCTGATAGCGGGCGATGGCGTCCGGGTTGGGATCAGTGCCGACGCCCGTGTGATGGATGATCAACCGACGGACGTCACTCACAGCCCGTTGCGGGTAGCGACGCTGCGGGTGGACAGGCAATTGCGCCGACACATCCTCGATAGCCGGAGCGGGCACGTGAGGCGTGGGTTCAGGCTGGGGCTTTGGGCGCGGTTCAGGCACTTCCTCACCAGGTGGAGGGGGCTCCGGCGGGGGGATGACCGGCACCGGTTCCTCACGCAGCCGGGCGATCTTCTCGATGATGCGGATGGGCTGGCCGCGGTTGTCACTCCCCAGGTGGCGAAAGGAGTACCAGTCGCCGGCATGGCCTACCTCATAGAGGCAGCCACCGAGCACGTAGCTGTCTCGGCACAGCTCCTGGTTGTACCAGCGCAATGAATCCGCATACTGCTCTTCCGGTATGGGATCTGGCTCATACAACCAACCCACGTCCGGCATCCCATGCTTGACCGCGCGCGCCAGCCCACACTCTGTGATGATCACCCGATGCTGATCGCCGTACTGGCGGCGGATGGCTGTCATGACGCGGCGATAGACCAGGCAACCGGTGACTGTTCCGCGCTGAGTGTCTTCCATCATCGTCGGCCAGCCGTACTCATGGAAGCCCAGATACTTTGCCTCGGCCAGGGTGCGCGGGAAGAAGCGGACGTAGTGCTCCCCTTCCAGCCAGTTGAGCGTGGCGAAGTTGAAAGCTACCCCCTCCAGCCCCTCCTGGTGCAGGCGCTTGAGGAACGCGGCCTGGAAGCGGTCGAAGGCATCGGCCCGGCGCGCCATCTCCGGAAAGCCGGGTAATGGCTCCAGCGGCTGGCCGATCTGATAGCCTTTGAGGGAGGCCGGCCCCGGCACCGCCTCATTGAGGGACATCCAGGCGTCAATCAGCAGGCGGCCGCCGGAGGTCCGCTCGCGGGCCATCTCGAAGTCGTGGCGAAGGACACGTTCGGCGAACTGGCGGCCCTGATCCTCGACATCGGGCGCGTTCAGGAAAGCGTCCTGCTGAGACGGGGTAAGGAAGAGCCGGCCGATCACGAACGAGTCGGGCGACAGGCCGCGGCGGAGGTCGCGCAGGAGGCCGCGGCTGTCAGCGTGGGTGACGATCACGGGCGGCTGCACCGCCTGGATCGCCTCTACCAGGCCTGGGATGGTAGGGACGTGGATGTAGAAGCCTAATTTATTCATCGTTTGCCTCCTGAGGGGCTGATTGAGATTGTACTGTGTTCTTCGTAACGCGTGGTGATAATTTCGTCGGATAGTTTATCAGTGAAGGGAATATATTGCCCCAACATCGCACGGATCTCAGTTATAACGGGAACGGTATCTATGCTGCTGGTCGCAGCCCGGAGTAACTCGTTAATCAATGCGCGTTGCTGGCTTAGCTGCGATTCGTGTCTGGCCCAGAGAGTTTGGCGCTCTACCTGAACTGTGGCCGCCTGGCGTTCTTGAGCCTGTTGCCTCCACTGCTCCATAACTCGCTGCAGTGGAGCTACATCTGAGCTTTGCCAGGTTCCGACCAGCGCCTCAAGCATCGCCTGCAAAAAGGCCCGCTGTTCATCCGGCGTCAGCCGGTAGAGCCAATCAAGCTCCGGTGGCAACTTGATCACCTCCATGCGTAACGGCACGAGTTCATAGGTAACGGCTGCGTTCTTAACTTTTGCCTTGCTCATTGCACACCTCTCAGTTTTTTGAGCAGAGACGCCTTCGGAAGGGCATCGGGAGTCTTTCTTCGCACAGAACGGCGGTTCGCGAGACTTCTCTGCACGAGATTCTACTACATTTCATCTCCGCCGACAACGACGAGTGAACGCGCTTTGTGCTTTGCTGACGCTGGAAGTATAATTTGATAACGCATTTTGCTGATCTTGCCGTGCCCCTGTTGCACCGGGCTTTCCAGTTCCTACGAGCGGGGCGACCCTTTTGGAGAGAAGCCATGTTGAAGACTCACAGGTGTGGTGAACTACGCGCCCAACACGTCGGGCAAACCGTCACCCTGGCCGGCTGGGTGCATCGCCGCCGCGACCACGGCGGCCTCATCTTCCTGGACCTGCGCGACCGCTGGGGGGTGGTCCAGGTGGTGTGTGACGCCAAGCTTTCGGCCGAGGCGCACAGGGCGGCCCAGGAGGTACGCAGCGAGTACGTTGTCCAGGTGGTCGGGCAGGTCCGTGCTCGCCCAGCGGGTCTGACTAACCCGGCCTTGCCCACGGGAGACGTGGAGGTGGCAGTCCATGCCTTGACCATCCTCAACCCGGCCCGTACGCCTCCTTTCTACATCAGCGACGAGCAGCCGGTGGACGAGGCGTTGCGCCTGCGTTATCGCTACCTGGACCTGCGGCGGCCGCGCTTGCAACGCAATCTGATGCTACGGGACCGCATCATCACCTACATTCGAGAATACCTGCATGCCCGCGACTTCGTCGAGATCGAGACCCCCATCTTGATCAAGAGCACGCCCGAGGGCGCGCGCGACTACATCGTGCCCAGCCGTGTTCACCCCGGCCGCTTCTATGCGCTGCCGCAATCACCCCAGCAGCTCAAACAACTGATGATGGTGGCCGGCATCGAACGCTACTTCCAGATCGCCCGTTGCTTTCGGGACGAGGACCTGCGCGCCGACCGTCAGCCGGAATTTACCCAGCTCGACCTGGAGATGTCCTTTGTGGACCGGGACGACATCCTCGATCTGATCGAGGGGCTGTTCATCGGGCTGGTGGAAACGTTGCAGCCGGAGACGGGCAAGCGCCTGAAGTTCAAGCCGTTTCCCCGCCTGACCTACGAGGAGGCAATGGCGCGCTATGGCTCCGACAAGCCGGACCTGCGTTTCGGCATGGAGCTGGTAGACCTGACCGATCTGCTGAGCCCAAGCCAATTCCGGGTGTTCTCAGAGGTGGCGGCCGGCGGCGGGCAGATCAAAGGGATACGCGTTCCTGGCTGTAGCAACTACTCGCGCAGCCAACTGGACGAGCTGAACACCTTTGTTCAGCAGCAGGGGGCCAGGGGGCTGGTGTGGCTGGCTCGCACGAGCGACGGGGTGCGGTCATCTGTGGCTAAATTCCTGACGCCAGAGGAAGTGG
>DAOUAJ010000021.1:0-7014 GCA_034433615.1 Anaerolineae bacterium
GTTACCGCAGTTTGGTTAGGACATCGCAAGGAGGCCTGATGAATCGAGGGGTATATGCTGTGGCGATGGGGATGAAGACCGTGTTGGATCTTCAGATGATGCTGTCTAACAACCTGGCCAACATCAACACCCCTGCCTTCAAGCAGGATATTCCCATCCTGACCCCGATGGGAGATGGTGAAGTCGTGCGGATGGAAGGGGAAAGCGCAGTCGCCTCCCCTGTCATAGGGCCTGTTGGCTTTGGCACCTACCGGGGAGAGCGTCTGCTTGATTTGTCACAGGGGCCCCTGGAGCCTACCGATAACCCATTGTCCCTGGCCATCGGCGGGGATGCTTTCTTCAGAGTGCAGACGCCAGAGGGCGAACGATTCACACGCAACGGCAGCTTCGGGCGGGACGCAGCCGGCTATCTGGTGACCAGTCACGGCTACCGGGTGTTGGGCGATGCTGGCCCGATCCAACTTCCTGAGGGTGACGTGACGGTGGATCGTGATGGCACGATCTGGGTGGGAGCTACTCGCGCGGCCCGGCTTGCTCTGGCCAGCTTCGCCGGTCCTGAGATGTTGCAGCGGGCGGGGGAGGGGCTGTTTATAGGCCAGAACCCGCAGCCTGTGCCGGTTGGACAGGTGACAGTGTATCAAGGGTATCGGGAGCATGCCAATGTGGACATTGCAGCTACGCTGATTACCATGATGACGGCTCTGAAGATGTACGAGTCGAACCAGAAGCTGCTCAAGATGCAGGACGATACGCTGGCCCGTCTGATGGACCTGGGCCGCACCTAGGGGGTGATGCATGAATGCAGCGATAGCTTCTCTCTTTCAGATTGTCTACAGTGGATTACGAGCTCGGGAGCAGGAACTGGAGATCATCGGTCATAATGTCGCCAATCTCCAGACGGTGGGTTACAAGCGCTTTCAGGCCATCATGGAAGATGTCGTGTTGCCGGATCCAGAGGGGACGTCGAGAGACTGGTTGCCTGGCGGGACGGAACTGGTTGCTACCCGTCACGTGGTTCAGCAAGGCCCCATCGAGCCAACCGGGCAGACCTGGGACCTGGCATTGGACGGGCCGGGCTTCTTCCAGGTGCAGCAGACGGCGGGGACCATCGCCTACACTCGCGACGGCGCATTCCACCTGGATCAGGCGGGGCGACTGGTGACGGCCGATGGGTTGTTCGTATTGCCGCCGATCACCATTCCTGTGAATGCCCAGGAAGTCTACGTGGATCGCGATGGCGTCATTCTGGCCCGTGTCAACGGCCAGACTCAGCAGGTCGGCGTTCTTCAACTGGCTCGCTTTCCCAACCCGGAGGGATTACGGGCGATTGGAGCTAATCGCTACGTGGCCACAGCCGCTTCAGGAGCTGCCCAGGTTGCTCAGGCCGGCTCTCCTGGCTATGCCGAAATCGTCTCGCGGGCCCTCGAAAGATCGAATGTGGACCTGGCCTCCGAGATGATGTCCATGATGGTTGCCCAGCGTGCCTATGGCCTCTCTCTCCGGGCCTTGCAAATGGCTGATCGCATGCACGAGTTGGTCCTGGAGTTGCGTACCTGATGGAGGCAGATCATTTTTTGTCTCTGGCGTGCATTAGGACTGAACAGATGGCGATTTCCTGCCGATATATAAATTAGGGATTTGCTATTCCAGATGCATGTAGATGCCAGGGACCTTGTAGTCTTCGCAGTTCAGCCTGCCCTGGGCAGTCCAGGGAAGACTAAAAGAGGCGAGCACGATGATAATCTCAGACAAACTTCCACCTAAAATCTCACAAGCCTACCACTCTCAGGTCAGCCAGGTTGAGGAGCGACGCGCGCGCAATGTGCAAGAAGCAGGTAACTCCAGAGCAGACGAGGTCTCGCTGTCGTCAGAGGTGCATGTCCTGCAGAAGGCAAAGAGTGCTGCGATGGCGGCTCCGGAGGTGTGCGCGGAGCGTGTGGCAGAGCTGAAACGCTTGATTGCGGAAGGCCTTTACGAAGTGCCCCTGGACGCTCTGGTGGAGCGGCTACTCAAAGGAGACCCTGTTGATGAGAATAGGGAGCGAGGATAAGTGGCTGCATGTCTGCCGATGACATCACCAGAAACAAACATTGAGGACCGGCTCCTGGAAATCTTGAGACAAGAGGCAGATGCCTGCGCTTCCCTCCTGGCGTGGGCGCGGGAGGCACAGCGAGCTCTTCTGGCAATGGACCCTGATCAGTTGGCGCAGGCTAGTCGGCAGCAATTGAAAGCTTTGGCCACCCTGCATCGCATTGAGCTAAACCGCAAGGCACTCCTCATGACATGGGCTGACTCTCATAAAATGGCTTACTCTACGGTCACTGTGACAGACGTGGCGGGCCGTGTTGAATCACCTCTTGCGGATACGCTATTATGCCTGACCCAATCGGTGATTGAGCAACTGGTGGAACTGTCTTTGGTCAATGAATGCAATAGAGCGCTGGTGAGATCTGATCTGGAATTGCATCGAGCGTTGTGGCAGCGTCTAATGAGCGATCAGACACCAGGGGCGCTGTATGGGCCGGTTGGGCATTTCAGCGGCGAGCAGAGCAGCGGCTATCTGGTGGAACGGCGGGCATAATCCCGGTGATGATAGATATCGGAGCAAGATCGTGACTTATGAGCTCTTCTTTCTTTGGCCTTCAGATCGGGCTCAGTGCCCTGCGAGCGCATCAACGCTCGCTCGAAACGATCAGCCATAACATCGCCAATATCAATACCGAGGGCTACTCGCGGCAGGAAGTTGTACTTGCTTCGCGCTGGTTATCTACCGAGGAGCAGGAGGGCAATGGTTTCATCGGTGCCGGCGTAGATGTCGTAAACGTCCAGCGGTATGCATCTGCATTTCTGACCGAGCAAATCCGTCGCGAAGCGGGTAAGCAGGCTCAATCGGAGGTGTTAGGCGACATTCTGGGCCAGGTCCAGGCCATCTTTCACGAGCCGGCTGATGAGAACCTGGGCGCGACGTTGGACCGCTTTTGGGCAAGCTGGAAGGACCTGGGGACCGATCCGACCAGCTTCGCCGCGCGTGCCCAGGTCCAGGAGATTGCGGAGCAACTGGTGGCGCTCGTTCGACAAAAGTATCAGGAACTGTTGGAACTGGGGGCTGAGATCACCCGCCGGATCCAGGCCATCATCACCAAGATTAACGAGTTGGCCGCCCGCATCGCTGAGGTAGATCTCCAGGTGCGTCGTGGAATGACGACGGGCAGTGCTCCGAATGATCTCCTGGATCAGAGAGACCAGCTTCTTGGCGAGCTGGGACGCATCGTCAGAATCTCCGCCGCGGTGGGCGAGAATGGAGGGGTGACGGTTACCCTGGGAGGGCACTTGCTGGTCGGTGAGCAAGGCGTGAGCCAGATCGAGGCGGTGCCTGATCCAGACCTGGGAGGAGCTATTATGCCTCGTTGGGTGGATGATGGCACTCCGGTCCGTGTGCTAGGGGGAGAGCTGGCCGGCTTGCTCGAGGCTCGCGATACCGAGATCCAAACTTACACCGACCGCCTGCACGAACTGACCGGTACCTTGATTACCGCAGTCAACACCACGCATCAGAGAGGTTATGGCCTTAACAATGCCACCGGGCTCGACTTTTTCACAGGCACGAATGCCAGCAATATTGCGGTTGCCGCCCAGATCCAGGCCGATCCGAACAACATCGCTGCGGCTTCTGTCCCAGATGCCCCTGGCGATGGCAGCCAGGCTCTGACCATTGCCCAGTTGGCCAATCAACCTTTGACGTCTCAGGGGAGTACTCTGGGCGGTTTTTACAATGCGATGGTGGCTGTGATTGGTCTGAGAGTACAGCGGGAGGATGCAGCCAACCGCAACCAGACCGTTCTGTTGAATCATTTGCAGGAACGCCGTGATGCCCTGTCGGGTGTCTCGCTAGACGAAGAGGCCGTCAAATTGATCAGTTCGCAGAGGGCTTACGAGGCCGCGGCCAGGGTCATCACGGCCATGGATGAGATGTTAGCTCAACTGATCGGGGGAACCGGAGTCGTTGGGCGCTAGTGGGGTGAGCCATGCGGGTCACACAAAGGCATCTGATTGAGCAGGCGAGCCGGAATATCGTTGAGCACCAGGAAAAGCTACAGCGGTTGCAGACCGAGGTGGCCTCGGGCAAGCGAATTCAACGACCAGAGGACGACCCTCTGGGTGCTGAACGAGCGTTGGGGATACGCTCACGTTTGCGGGCATTAGAGGCCACCCGACGCAACCTGGACCTGAGCCGCGATTGGCTCAGTGCTACGGAAGCTGCTCTCAAGAGCCTGAACCAGGTGTCGGAGCGCGCCCACGCCATCGCCCTGCGCTCGGCGAATGATCCGCAGTCGCCGGAATCGTATGAAGCGTTTGCGGCTGAGGTGGATCAGCTTTTGGATCAGGCGATCCAGATTAGCAACACCTCTCATCGGGGCGTATATCTGTTCAGCGGTCGCAAGACGACCACAGCTCCTTTCGAGCGCGTCTCCTCCACCGTCACCTACCGGGGCGATGACGGCGTCATAGAGCATCAAATAGAAGAGGGGAGCCGGATCCAGGTTAACGTGCCTGGCAGCCACCCGTTATTTCAGCAAGTGTTCGAGTCTTTGGCGGTGCTACGTGATCGTCTTCGGGCTCATGACAGCGCAGCCCTGCGCAGCTCGATGGAGGAGCTTGATCAGGCGATGGATGCTACGCTGGGGGCGCTGGCTGAGGTTGGCACCCGGGTCGGCCGGGTTGATGCGACGGCATCCCGGCTGGAAACGCTGGAGGTAAACCTGCGAAGCCTGTTAAGCCGGACAGAAGACGCGGACATGGCGGAGGCAGTGCTCAATCTGAACATGGAAGAGCAGTCTTATCGGGCTGTCTTGGCAGCCAGTGCCCGGCTGTTGGGGTCATCTTTGTTTGACTACCTCCGTTGATGCATCTGACGCTTTGCGTTTTACGTTCCTTTCTTTGCAGCCGATTTGATCGGCCTCTTCATTTTGCAGAAGTCGCTCGCGAATGTGTTGGGCCAGCTTCTCAAAGCCCACCAGCATGAGAACATCCATTTCAGGTTCCAGGTAGTATAACCACTCGCGCTGCGGCTCAGCCAGGGTTACCACCCGAACCTCAAGATCGCGTTGGCTGATAGCAGCCTCTTCGTAAGGCACGAATTCTGTCTTGTGCGAGTTAGCGCGCCAGACCCAGCGGAGAGCGTCTGGAGACGAAGGCGCCTGCCGCGTCTGTGGGTCAACCGGCGCAGGCCGAGCGTCCACCCCCAGAGCGTGCAGGTTAGCACTGATCGCCCGTCCGACGTAGGCATAGGGGCTGATGATCAAAATCGGAGGAGCAGTCATCTATCCCTCCCATTGGCGTATCGCTTATGGCGTATCGCGTAAGGGTTCCCACGCGCGATCAGGCGATACGCGATACGCCTGTAAATCATGACGCTCAAACTCATAATAGGTCGCGCAATCACGATCACCCAAAAGCTCTGCCTGAGCTCGCCAGGCTCATGGAGGCTCAAGCTCATCAATAGGTCGCGCGATCACGATCACCCGGTACGTATTTCCTTCGGGCGGCCAGCATGTGACGAGAGTCAGTCGTTCATCCCTGGTGGGCGCGATCCATTGGGCATTTTGCCGCCGTTGTTCGATGGACGTTCCGGCCTCTTTCAGTATGAACTTATCTTTTACCTGGTAGCGGTAGGGCCTGCCATCGGCATACAGAGTGACGATATCTCCCACCTCAAGATCAACCAGGTGCTCAAAGACCTTTCCTTCGATGTTGTGGTGCCCGGAAATCACGGTATTCCCGACGTGCCCGGGGAGAGCCGAGTCTTTGTGAAATCCTGCTGCGTAAGAAGCTGTCTGCCACTCGGAGAACCAGTTCCCGTCTTTTTCTTTGACTGACCACCCGACGGTAACAACCGGTGCGTCCAGATTGATGCTGGGGGCGACGATTCGGTCAGGCGCCGACCGGGCGGGTGGCCGGGGTTCTGGCGACGGTGTCGGGGTGGGGCGCTCACGAGTCACAGAGGGTCGCAGGGTCGGCCGGGGGTGCACTGTCGGAACGGCTTGCACCACTTCGCCGGCATCCGTCATTGGTGGCTTCTCGACCGCGGGACCTATGGTCACGGCCAGATGAACCCCTCCACACCCTTGCAGCCACAAAGCCGTTATCCCCAGCAACAAAGCCAACACGGCCAGGCGCAGCGCGTTGCTCCGCAGCCATGGCCGTCCCTGGGGCGTTGTTGGCGGTAAAGAGGGCATGTTTGTTCCCGAGTTAGCGTTGATCTTAGAAGCACTCGTCAGATGCTCGTATTAAAGAGTACACTGACCAACGACTGATTACCATTCATTGCGTAAATCTGGTTAAACAGCACCGCATACTGCTGTCGGAGCGACACCTCCTGCCATTGCATCCGCTCTTGTAGATTATTCAGGGTGTCATTGGCTTCCTCGATTTGATCGTCTACGCTCTCGATCAATTGGTCCATCAAGCTATCCACTGTGCGGGTGTACGGATCCAGCCGGGCCGTGAGCCGATCCATTAGCACGTCGAACAGGCGAGCCACCCCCTGGAAGTTGGACGTTAAAGCAGCGCTCAGCTTACCACTGTCGCTGACGATCAGGTTGAGGTTGTCGTCCATGGTGATGCCGATCTCGCTCAGGGAGGTCGGATCGCCAGCCGGCAGAGCGGATTCTCCTGCCTGGGGAACGGAACGGTTCAGGTCGCTGAGGAGGCTGAACCGCAGGCGGTAGAGGATCGGCTCATTGGACAGGCCCCCCCGGGTATATGTAATGCCGTCCGCATTCTGGGTCGTGTTACTGTTCGACTGCAGGTAATTGACCAGGGTGTTGAAGGCCGTCAGGAACTCGTTAATTTTGGTGGTCACGGTTGCCGTATCGGCGATTACCGTGAGATCGGCCGTGGCACTGGCTCCTTCCATCAACAGGTTCAGGGTGACGCCGCTGATCACATCCGTCAAACCTGTGTTGCGGCTGCGGGTCACAGAGAGGCCGTTGACGCTAAAGGAGGCATCGGTGG
>DAOUAJ010000022.1:0-7947 GCA_034433615.1 Anaerolineae bacterium
GAGACGTCCTGCTCACTTGGCACTCTGCCAACTCGGCTCAGCGAATCGCAAGGATCGTTCACCGCCTGCTGGATCGCCTGGCCCAGTGCAAGCTGCCTCGGCGGCACCGCTTCCGCATTGAACCGCGCGCCGTACGCTGCCGCCCAGCGGTCTATCCCGCTTTGAAAGGTTCTCGGGCTGATGCCCGCCAAAGCCTGCTTGATCAGTTACGAGAGCCCATCAAATGTTAGTGACATTGGGCTACAGCCCCCATCAGGAAGGCAACCCCCCACCCTTTCAGGGCGTCTCTACCCCTTTATGCCAGTGACATAAGCAACGGTTGATGTCCACGTCACAGTCTGCCCCAGTAACGTCCGCTCGAACAGCTCACGCGCCTGGTCGAGCTGTTCAGCCGGGAGCCGGGCCGCCAGCCGCTGGCCGTAGCTGGGACGGTCGGCCGGGGCTGCCTCGAACCAGCGGGCGATCAAGGCGGGCGTCACCTGCACTTCGGTAGCCTGCTCTTCGACTTCTACGTGGATATCGGTCAGGCCGGCTGCCGCCAGCGCCGCCTCCAGGTCGGCCACGTCCCAGTTTATCATCGGATCGGTCGGGTTGGCGTAGATCGCCTCTTCAGCTTCGATCACCTGCTCCGCCACCGCGCGTTCCAGCCATTCTAACGGCACCAGCCGATGCAGCCGTTGTGTGCGGTGCGGGATGGCCTCGGCGAGACTGAGGACGCCGTCCGCCCGCAGCCACGAGACCACCTGCCGAAGGGTAGCCGCCTTGTCGGGATGCCGGGCGAGCGCGTTGCGCCCCACGATGGCGTCAAAGCGCACGTCGCCCTCGCCGCGAATGGCCAGCAACTCCGGCAGCTCATCCAGGTCGCCCAACAGCACGATGGGCCGTTCCAGCTCCGGCAACCGGGCAGCGATCTCGCGCAGCGCGTCGGCCTCCCTGGCCGTGCGGGCCAGCGCCCACACACCCCCCTCGGGCACGCGCCGCAGCGCCTCCCAGGTGAGCAGGCCACTGGCGGCGTTGAGGTCCAGCACCAGGTGATGACGCTGTAATCTCGCCGCGTCCAACACCCGATCGCGCAGCGCGGCCAGGTGCGCGCCGGCGTTGCTGATCGTCCGCTGCAGCCAGCGATCGCGCTCACGGCCGGCCCGCTCGCCGGTGAAAGTCAGGATCTCCGGTGGCCCCAGCGCGTCCCCCTCGACCATCGCGGCTAGTTGCGCCTCGCGCCGCCGCGCCACCTCTGCTCGAATTCTGGCCTCGTGGCCCTGATCGGATGGCTGGTAAAAGACGCGGCCCTGCAGCGCGTCGGGCAGGTACTGCTGGGCCACCCAGTGATCGCGGTAGGCGTGGGGGTAGAGATAGCCCTGGCCGTGGCCGAACCCCTCGGCATCGCGCGAGGCATCGCGCAGGTGCGCCGGCACCTCCGCCTCCCGCTCCCTCTCCACCGTCGCCAGGGCGTCGAAGAAGCCCATCGTGCTGTTGGATTTGGGCGCGGTGGCCAGGTAGATGGCCGCCTCGGCCAGGTGGAAGCGCCCCTCGGGCAGGCCGACGTAGTCGAAGGCCTGGGCGCAGGCCGTCACCACCCGGATGGCGTTGGGATCAGCCAGGCCCACGTCCTCGCCGGCGAAGATCAACATGCGTCGGAAGATGAAGCGAGGGTCCTCGCCGGCGTAGACCATGCGCGCCAGCCAGTAGAGCGCGGCGTCGGGGTCGGAGCCGCGCAGCGACTTGATGAAGGCGCTGATGGTGTCGAAGTGGACGTCCCCCTCCTTGTCGTAGAGGACGGCTCGGCGTTGGATGGACTCCTCGGCCACGGCCATGTCCACGTGGATGACGCCGTCGGGGCCTAGCGGGGTGGTCTCCACCGCCAGCTCCAGTGCGTTGAGGACGCCACGGGCGTCGCCGTTGGCCACGTTCACCAGGTGATCTAACGCGTCCTCGTCCACCTGGACATTGAGCTTGCCGTACCCGCGCTCGGGGTCTCGCAGCGCCTGCAGGGCGATGCGGCGCAGGTCGTCGTTGGTCAGCGGCTTGAGCTGGAAGATGCGGGAGCGGGAGACCAGCGGCTTGTTGACCTCGAAGTACGGGTTTTCGGTGGTAGCGCCGATGAGGATGACCGTCCCGTTTTCCACCCAGGGCAGGAGGGCGTCCTGCTGAGCCTTGTTGAAGCGGTGCACCTCATCCACGAAGAGGATGGTGCGCCGGCCGAACTGGCCGCGATACTCCTGCGCCTCCTGGATGGCCGCTCGGATGTCGGCTACGCCGGCGAGCACGGCGTTGATGGCGATGAAGTGGGCGCGGGTGGTGTTGGCGATAATGCGGGCGAGGGTGGTTTTGCCGGTCCCTGGCGGCCCGTAGAAGATGAGGGAGGAGAGCTGATCGGCCTGGATGGCACGGCGGAGCAGCCGACCGGGACCGACGATGTGCTCCTGGCCGACGAATTCGTCCAGGGTGCGCGGCCGCATGCGGGCGGCCAGGGGGGCTTCTTTTTCGGTGAGCTCCTCACGGCGCGCGTCGAACAGACTGGTAGGTATTTTCATGGCGGATGTATCTTACTCCACGACCTCTCGAATCGCTGCCACCACCTCTTGCTGTTGATGCTCGGTTAATTCCGCGTACATGGGCAACGACAGGACTTCCCGGCTGCACTGCTCGCTGACGGGGAATGCTCCTTCCTGGTATCCCAGGCCTTTGTAGGCCGGTTGTTGATGCAGTGGGACCGGGTAGTGGATGCCCACGCCGATGCCGCGCGCCTGTAACGCCTTCAACACTTTATCGCGCCATGGCGTACGTACAACGTAACAGTGATAAACATGCTCCACGTGTGGCAGCGCCGTGGGGGTAACGATCTCTGTGCCATCCAGTAGCTCTGCATAGCGTTGGGCGCGCTCACGGCGGGCCGTATTCCAGGCATCCAGATGGGGCAGTTTGGCCCCCAGGATCGCCGCCTGCAAGGCATCCAGACGGAATCCCCACCCCAGCTCGTTATGGAGATACTTGCTATTGCGACCATGATCGCGCAGAGAACGGACGCGGGCCGCCAGGTCGGGGTTGTCGGTCACCACAGCGCCGCTGTCACCATAAGCTCCCAGGTTCTTACTGGGATAAAAGCTGAAGCAGGCAATGTCACCCAGGCTGCCGACGCGTTGCCCCCTGTAGCGTGCGCCGTGAGCCTGCGCCGCGTCTTCAATCACCCAAAGGTGGTGGGCCTTAGCAATGGCTTTGATCTCGTCCATCTCGGCCGGATGGCCGTAGAGGTGCACCGGGATGATCGCACGGGTGCGCGGCGTGATGGCGGCTTCGATTAGCGCTGGGTTCAGATTGTAGGTGGCCGGATCAATGTCCACAAATACTGGTAGCGCCCCCGCTTGCGAGATAGTCTCAGCCGTGGACATGAAAGTGAAGGGAGTAGTGATAACCTCGTCACCTGGGCCCACTCCACAAGCTTTCAGTGCCAGGAAGAGAGCAGCGGTCCCTGAATCTACTCCTACCGCGTGGTCTACCTCGCAATAGGCTGCGAACGCCTCTTCAAAGGCGCGTACCTCCGGCCCCATGATAAAGGTAGCAGACTCGACGACGCGCCAGATGGCTGCATCAATCTCATCTTTGATGTGTTGATATTGGGCTTTCAGGTCAACCAGAGGGATGGACATGGGATTTTCTCGCGAAGTGAATGTAACTTGTAGTCCCCTGGCCCTCCCTTGCGCTGGGGTGCTGGGGCGCCGAGGAGACGAGGAGACCTTGTAGCCTTCGCCTCTCAGAAGGCTAAAGAAGAGAGGGAGAGGGGGAGACAGTCTCCGCGTCTCCCTCTCCCCGTGTCTCCCTGTCTCCTGTGCTCCCCCGCTCCCCTGCACAAGAGGGCAGGCTGGCCGACAGGCCGGGGAAGACTGCACGAATTGATCTTGTCTCACACTGGCACGTGAGACGAGCTAACTTCCAGTAGCGGCTCCATCTCCCGACGCAGCCGCTCGATCTCCTGGCGGGTGAGATTGATCTCGTTCACCAGGTCCAATGGCACACGCAGGCCAAACTGGCTTCGTTGGCGCTCCAATTCTTGTAGATTGGCCTCTTGGATGCGCAACTGCTCCTGCAAGTAGGCCAACTCCTCGCGACGGCCGCGCATCGCCAACATCTGGGTTCCGTAATCTGAGATCTCGCTCCGGGTCTCCGCTTTCAGTTCATCGTGATGATCGCGCAGCCAGGCGCTCAGGAACTGGTTGCCCACGGCAAGTTGCCCGTAGACTTGACGCAAATACCCCAACTTGATGAGACCGTACACAAATGCACGCACACTGCTCTCAGGTTGGTCAACAGTGGCATGCAGATTGGCCTCAGGCATCAAACCACGCTCCGACACGGCCAAAAGGATCTTACGCTCCGTGGGTGCCAGATAGCGGAAATCAATCATGCAGAAGCTGGCCAGCATCTCATCTACCGTCAGGTCCGCTTCCGTAGGTGGCCGCAGGGTGTTATCTTCCTGCCACAACCGCTGGCACAGTACTTGTATCAGGTATGGGTGGCGGTTAGTATATTCGCAAACAGCCGCCACCACTTCATCACTGGCCTGCACAGGCGTATCGCTTTGGGTTTGCCGAACTAACGCTTCTGCCGAACGCCAGTCCAATTCCCATAGATTGCGCAACCCGAAGCCGAACAGGAAGGGCGAGGTCATCCAATCGGGGCTTAAGTCGTTGAGTTTCGTCAACACCTTGGTGCTGGTCATGATCACGCGCAGCCCCTGCCCGGCCAGAAGCCCTTTGTGCAGACGCTGGAGCTCCTGGATGTCCTGGAGGCCAACGTTAATGAGGGCTTCGGCTTCATCCACCAACAGCAGCACCTTACGCTCCGCGCGTTGAGCCGCCTGCCGCGCCGCGCGCAACAGACTGGTGACATCCGCCTGTTTCAGCGATGCCAGGTCCAGCTCCAATGCGCTCAGGCGATCGCCTGCATCCTCAAAAGCATAGGATAACTCACGCGCCAGGTCTGCGCCAGTCTCGCACCCTTGCATGTCCCAAAAGATCGGCACATAGAAACCATCTTGGGCAGAAGTCAAGAATTCGATCTGACGCAGCAGCGAAGTCTTGCCCATGCGGCGGTTGCCTATGACCCACGCCGCGTCGTCCGGGCCATGCAGCAGATAGTCAATCAGCCCCTGGCGACCATAGTGGCGCCGACCGGTTACATAGCTACCGACAACGTAAGGATTATGCACAGTTACACTCTTCCGTCAAGGCCTTCACTCCGACCGGTCACGTTGAATGATCTCATATGCCCGTTGGGCGTCCTCTAAGGTCACGCGACTTCGGCCAGATTCTATCATTTGATTGATCGCTTCCAGACAATGCTGCTGAATACGGTGTGGCCGTCCTTCACCCTTTTCAATGACAAACTGGACCGCATCTTTATCCCATTTATAGACGCCTCGGACCGGCTCTTCAATGAGCTCGCGGGCCTCCTTAGGAGTGAACAATGGCAGGCGGATCTCGTTGAAGAGATTGTACCAGGGGCTTTCGATGCGATCCCATGTTTTGCTGATCTGGATACCGGCCACCACAGCTCCCACATTACGGGCAAAGGTCTGCATAAAGATCCGGCGTAGTTGTTGCTGGACGAGTGAATCATAAGTGTTCATGATGTCCATCTCGTCCATCAACAAGACCAGGCGAACCTCTCGCGCATCGTCACCCTGATGGAGGGCAGTCAACAGTGTGCGCAGATCAACGTTGAACTCTCGATCTCCGTAACTTTCAGCCGGCACCTGATCAAAGTTGAGTTGTGGCCGCTCGCGCAAGTATGCCTGGGTCCCGAGGATAATTTCCTCCATTAAAACATGGAAGAAAGCATCTTGTGGTGTACCCTCCAGGTCTATGTAGATCGGGATGAACCGGTACTCGGGGTCGTTCTGCTCTTTGAGTTGATTGGCGATCTGATGGAGCATGGTGGTCTTCCCGATGCGTCGCTCCCCATGAATCATGACACTATTGGAGTGGAGCACCTGCAGGATGCGCCGTAGAATTTCCTCGCGCCCGAAGAACATGTCAGCCCTGCGGATCGGCTCACCCGAGATGTAGGGATTGAACTTCCGTTCAACAGCCTGACGCGGTCGGCCACGAGTGTTATAATAGCTGATGCCTCCATATCCTAAACCGACCACCGCTAACATCACCACCATCATCACAAGAGCAAATCCCAGGGGCTGGACAGGCCCCAGAAGAGGAACCATGATCACGGAACCTGGCTTGGGGACATGAATGGAGAGCATGTCTGGCAGTGAGTAATTAAAGTCGAGATCCCGTGCCATTACTTCAAACACATAGATGCCTGGCTTGAGATCCTTGTAAATCTGCACCGGATCACGCGTGGTCACCCAACGGGTATTCTGAGCACCAGCATCTTCACTCCTCAGACGATACAGATACAATAGGTCATTGGAATCTGTCCACAGATCGCCGCCACGGTATGTGATCGCGATGTTGCCGTCAACGACACTCACACGACGGCTAGCCGGCGGACTGATGGTCACACTGCTATCCGGTGCTACAGTGGACTCACCTTCTGTAATCCTCCCGTTGACCGTCTGAAGCCTCACCCAGGGAGGAGAGTGCTCAGGCCGATGCCATGACAGTCCTGAAACTGTTCCTAACCAAAAAGCCCCATCCTGGGTTTCTACGATCGCTGTGACCTCATTGCTGGCCAGGCCGTTCAACCGTGTGTACGTCTGCCAACTGCGTCCATCATACCGACTCAATCCACCCAAAGTGCCCGCCCACAGACTGCCGTCACTGGCTCGATACAGGCTATACACCCGATCTGCCGCCAACCCGTCCGCCGTCCCGACCCGTATCCACTCTTTGCCGGTCCAATGACTCAGGCCGCCACGCCAGTGACCAAACCACAACCCGCCTGCACCGTCCGAAACAACGGCACCGGTAGCGACGCCATCGTTACTTAAACCATCCTGCTCAGTGAAGATCTCACACCGTGAGCCGTTATAGCGGCAGATCCCATGAGTATCCGTGCCTAACCAGACCTCCCCGCTCTGCATGATGGCGATGGCATTAACACGCGGCTCAGGTAACCCTTCTTCCGTATCTAATGTCCACCACTGCCCGGTGGTTACGTCCAGGCGGCTAGCCCCCTGGGTCGTGCCGAACCACATCGCCCCATCGGGTGCCTGACGGATGGTCGTCACGTAGTCGTCAGCCAGTCCGTCTTTCTTCGTGAAGGTTCTCCACTGCTGGCCATCCCAGCGGCTAACGCCGCCCCCCCCTGTACCTACCCAGATATTGCCATCCCTGTCCTCGTACAGGGACCAGACGGCGTCAGAGCCGATCGTTCCTTCCTGAGCCGAGAACTGGGTCCAATCTGCTTTGTCATAACGCCACACCCCCTGGCCGTCGGTGCCTACCCACAAATATTGGTGGCGATCTATCATCAGCGCGTTGATTCCTATTGCATCCAGGTTGCCCACGGGCACGAGACGCCACGCGCGCCCGGTGTAGAGGCTGACTCCACCAAGGGTCGCAAACCACAAGCCACCGTCCGTGTCTTCCCAGATGTCTCGAACGAAGTTAGCGATGAGGCCATCGTTGGTGGTAAAAGTCTCCCATCGTTCACTGACCGGATCAAAGTGCGAGACACCGCCGGAGTTAGTGCCAAACCAGAGGTGCCCTTGCCTATCCCGTAGAATGGTCCAAACGAAATTGGCGCCCAGGCCATCAGCCACTGTGAACGTCTGCCACCGCCCTGTAAATGGGTAATAACGGCTGACACCATCTGACGTAGCAAACCACAATTCACCTGCACTGCCTGCCTGCACGTCAAATACACGATCACCAACGAGGCCATCCTTGGTACCAAATTGTGACCAACGGTTCCTGACGGGATCGTACCGCGTGACTCCCCTCTCTGTGCCTAGCCACAGCGCCTGGTCAGGACCCAAGGCGATCGCGT
>DAOUAJ010000023.1:0-4707 GCA_034433615.1 Anaerolineae bacterium
TGTTTGCATCGCCGCGGGAACGCAAAGCGGCACGCGAGGCCGGGTTAAGCGATCTGTCCATGATTCGAGGCTCAGGACCGGGCGGGCGTGTAGTTGAGGCAGATGTGCTGGCCTACCTGAGTCAGAAGCCGGCACCGGTGGTGCCGGAGTTAGCGCCAGCCTACATGGCTCCGACGCCAACGATCCCGATCATAGAGCTGGCGCCGGCCGCGCCGATCAGCCCGTTGGCGCAACGGGTAGCGGCCGAGCTGGGAGTGGACCTCAGCCGCGTGGTCGGCACGGGGCCGGGCGGGCGCATTACGAAGACGGATGTGGAGCGCGCGGCCCAGGCGGCGAAGGCAGCTCCGGCACCGACTCCTATGCCTCCCACGCCTTCTATTCCGGTGAGGGCACCAGCGGCTGCCCCGGCGGGTGTGCGTCAGGTGGTGCCGATACGGGGTGTGCGCGCTCGCATCGCCGAGCGCATGCGCCAGTCTATTCAGACGGCAGCGCACGTCACCATCTTCACCGAAGCGGATGCTACCGAGCTGGTGGCGCTGCGAACACGGCTGAAGGAGGATGGGATCACGGTCTCTTATAATGACCTGATGGTATTCATCGTGGCGCGGGCGTTGCACGATCATCCAGCGCTCAACGCCACGCAGGTAGGGGAGGAGATCCATTACCTGGAGCCGATTCACATCGCCGTAGCCGTGGACACGGAACGCGGTCTGCTGGTGCCCGTGATCCGTGACGCGGACAAGAAGGGACTGGCCCAGATCGCTCAAGAATTCGCAGAGAAGAGCCAGGCGGCCAAGGAGGGGCGTAGCCAACCCGACGACCTGGTGGGCGGCACGTTCACCATCACCAACCTGGGCATGTACGAGATTGACGGGTTTACGCCCATCATCAACCCGCCTCAATGCGCGATCTTGGGCGTGGGACGGATCATCGAGAAGCCGGTGGTCAGGGACGGCCAGGTGGTTGTGCGCAAGATGGCAGTGCTCAGCCTGTCGTTCGATCATCGCCTGGTGGACGGCGCGCCGGCGGCGCGCTTCCTGCAGCAGGTGAAGCGGCTGGTAGAGCGCCCCCATCTTTTGTTGGCATAAAAATGAGAAATTCGATTAAGCTGTTTCGCGTGCTGGGCATCGAGGTGGGACTGGACTACTCCTGGTTCTTGGTCTTCGCCCTCCTGACCTGGACGTTGGCTTCTGAGATTTACCCGCGGGCCAACTGGCGCTGGCCACCCACGTTCACCTGGGCGTTGGCCTTCCTGACCAGCGTGCTCTTTTTCGCTTCGGTTCTGGCTCACGAATTTGGTCACAGCGTGGTGGCCCTTGCCACCGGCGTACCGGTGCGGTATATCACGCTCTTCATCTTCGGTGGCGTGGCGCAGATTGGCCGCGAGCCGCGACGAGCCCTCGACGAGTTCCTGATCGCCGCGGCCGGCCCGCTGGTTTCCTTGATCCTGGCTGCCGGCTTTGGCACGGTGTGGGCGATTGGGCACTTTTTGGGCATACGCTCGTTAATGGCCCTGGGGCAATGGTTGGGAGGCATCAATCTCACCCTGGCGTTGTTTAATCTCATTCCCGGTTTTCCGCTGGACGGGGGGCGCATGTTCCGCGCCCTGGTCTGGGGGTTCACTAACAGCCTGGATCGAGCGACGCGCGTCGCCGCCCGCCTGGGCCAGGGGGTGGCTTACCTTTTCATCTTCTGGGGGGTGTGGCGCGTCTATCGCGGTGATTGGCTCGGGGGGCTGTGGGTCGCCTTCATCGGCTGGTTTCTGATGAGCGCAGCGGTCCAGAACGTGCAGCAGGTCGCGTTGCGACAACTCCTGGCCGGTTTCACCGCGCGTGACGTGATGACGACGGATTGCCCGGCGGTGCCGCCGCAACTGACCCTGGATGTGTTGGTGGATCAGATGATCATGCCGACCGGCCGGCGCTGTTTTCCTGTCATCGAAGGTGACAACCTGATCGGGCTGGTGACACTGCACCGGATCAAGACGGCTGCGCGCGACAAGTGGTGGGAGACCCACGTCCGCGATGTGATGATCCCTCGCGATGAGATGCAAGTGGCGCGGCCGGATGAGCCACTGGAGACGGTCTTTGAACGCATGACCAGTGATGGGGTGAACCAGTTGCCGGTGATGAACGAACAGGGGCGTATGATCGGCTTGGTGGCCCGAGATCACGTGTTATCTTTCTTGCGCACGCGCGCCGAGCTGGCTACATAGGCGGGGGTAAAACCCGGTTCGAATGCAGAGGGGGCCTGAGCGCACTATTCTGAAAATGTAGGACAAATTTGAAATTTGTCCTACGTTCACCAGCATTTTCATCCGAACGTTGGTGAACGCAAGTTCATGGAGAATTCCCCTGAAAAAAGGCTCCCAAGCCCGTCTTCAGGCGCCAAGAAACGGCCCGCAGACAGGCCTCAGAGCAGTTCTTTCAGTGGAATCAATATTCAGTGATTGGATCTTATCATCGAGTCTGACCTTTGTCAACCATGTCCCGGCCGGAGGAGTAACCCACATCACGTAACATGGTTTCGATGCGGGCCACAACCATGTCCAACGCCACTGTGTTGAACCCACCCTCAGGGATGATCACATCCGCGTACCGCTTGCTGGGCTCGACAAACTCCAGGTGCATCGGGCGAACTGTGCTCAGATACTGTTCGATCACCGACTCGACGGTTCGTCCCCGTTCACTGATGTCCCGCCGCAGGCGACGGATAAAACGCAGGTCGGCGTCGGTGTCCACAAAGATCTTGATGTCCATCAGCTCCCGCAACATCGGCTCGGCGAAGATCAGGATGCCCTCCACCAGGATCACCGGTTCGGGCATGACACGACGGGTCTCCGGGCGGCGGGTGTGGGTCGTAAAATCGTAGATGGGCACGTCCACCGCTCGTCCGGCCTGCAGCTCCCGAATGTGTTGTGCCAACAGTGCGTTGTCCAGCGCATCAGGATGGTCGAAATTGAGGTGAGCCCGTTCCTCCGGAGGCAAGTTACTGGCATCATGATAATACGCGTCGTGCTGCAGGTAGGCGATGCGATGCCATCCCACGCGCTCCAGGATAGTGTGAGCGACCGTAGTCTTACCGGAGCCGGTCCCGCCGGCGACACCGATGGTAATGATCCGCTCCCAGGAAGACACGCGTTCACCCCCTTTGCCTCTCGAGTTCTCTCGGTAAGTCCTCTCATCTCCCACAACACTACAACGAATTGAGAAACTAACGAATTTCAGTACATCACGATTTCGGCTCAAAGCCCCGTCCCCGGGGCGTCCATCGAGCGCCCGAGGCTTCGCCCTGAGGCTCTGCCCGAAGGGACGGGCTTGAGAGCAAAACTGTGATGTACTGAATTTCGCTGGCTCATGCGGGCCATGGATTACCTGCGGCCTTCCGGCCACACCTTGACCTGCCAGGCCAGCACTCCCAATGCCAAAGCTAACAATGCTTTCTGGCCAGGGTGGTCTAGCCAGTAACGCCCCATTGTCCATTGCCCCCACCATAGAGAGACTACCAGCGCTATCGTCGTCAGCGTTGGAGCAACAGCGGCGATCCAGGCCAACACTGAAGGGGAAGGAACGAATGATTCATGCGCGGCGTCTGGCCTTACGACGGACAAGCCCGGGCGAGCCCCCAACACGATGCTGTCCCATCTGACCTGGGTGCCTCCTCGTATGGAGGTCAAGGAAACCTGCCACCCCTGGTAGGGCTTGAGCAGTCCGACCAGATAGCCAACCCAAACGAGTGCAGCCCCCACCAGCACCCACAGGAATCCTGGATCGTGCGCGGCCGTCAGTACAATGGATTGGGTTAGACGCAGGACATAACGGGTGTCTTCGATCTCAACTATGGTGTCGGCTGTGATGAACTGGCTGTACACAGGTTCACTCTGACCTGCCTGAAACGCCTGCACCAGAAACGCCGGTCCGCTGGTGGGATGCTCCGGCAGATGCTCGAAGCTGACCAGGCGGAAGACCACACCCCGCTCAGGTACAGCAAATCCGCTCTCCATCTGGGCACGGGGAAAATCCAGCGTCAGTTGAGGCTCGAGGCTGCTCTCTGTGAGGGGCTGTAACGGCAGGCGTTGGCCAGCGTTGGTAACAGCTTCTACGGTGACGGCAGGCACACGACCCGTGGCGTGAAAGCTGATGCCGTCCCAGTGCCCAGGCCAGAGTGGGCTAATGTTGAGACGGACACTACCTTCAGGCCGGTTTAGCTCGATTTGAAGAGGCTGAACGCTCACCAGTTGGATGGTAATGTTGGGACGATGGACCGGGCGCGCACTGCGGCCGGGGGACAGGAACAGAGCTGATTCATGCCAGGCTGTCTGGCTGCTGATCCACAGCCCGGCGAGCCATAATACGCCGCCGAACAAGAGAGCCGGCCCTGCCCAGATGCCCACCCGGCCGCTCTGGGCGGTTAGAATCAGGCTACCGTCACGCTCGCTGACCTGCACCATGTCGGAGTTGGTGGTCAGCTCATCCTGTAACGTCTGAGCCAGCTCTGGCAGAGGAGTGTCCATGGTCTCCGTCACGGTACTCTCTGGAGCCCCATCGTGCGAGCCTGTGCTCCAGAGCCGCCAGCTTAGGGACAGACCATCGGCCAGGCGCACAGCCAGAGAGACGAAGAGTACGCCGCAAAGCACCCACCAGACCAGGCTCCCGTAGATGTTAAACAGCCCCAAGGCCCCTGCGATCCGGTCCACCACGTTGGCCT
>DAOUAJ010000024.1:0-4744 GCA_034433615.1 Anaerolineae bacterium
CCGACCCCCTTCCCTGCGAGGGAAGGGGGAGAATAACTCCCCTCCCCGTGTAGGGGAGGGGCCGGGGGAGGGGTCTCCCCGTGTAGGGGAGGGGCCGGGGGAGGGGTCTCCCCGTGTAGGGGAGGGGCCGGGGGAGGGGTTTTCTCACGGGGCGGGGACGGGAGCAACCGTAGAGGGGAGTTTAGGGGCGACGCAGGACTCCCCCTCTCCTGGCGGGAGAGGGGGCCGGGGGGCGAAGTTGCTTGTCGCATCCTGCCTGCTTTTCGTCTTGGCGTTGCTGCCGGGCACGCGGGCGATGTTTCAGGCGAACCTGGGGGCATTGCTCCAGACGCGAACCGAGCTGTTGGTCTATCGCTGGCCCGAGTGGCCGATCCAGGACGCGGTGCGCCGGACGCGCGAGGCCGAGTTGCGGCCGGCCATGGTCCGCTACGCGGCCGCGCTGGCGCTGGATCCCGCCAACGCCGCGGCCAACCGCCGGCTGGGGCAGATCGAGCTGTCGCTGGGCCGGTACGACGCCGCGCGGGACCACCTGGCGGCCGCGTACGCAGCCGCGCCCGATCAGCGAGCCACGCGGCAACTGCTGGGGGAGAGCTACGCGATTGCCGGCGATGTGGGCCGCGCGGCCGCGCTGTGGCGCACGGTGGACCTGAGCCAGGGGCAAATCCCGTTGCGCGTTTGGTGGTATAGCTCCATCGGAGAGCCGGCGCGGGCGGAGCGTATGCAAGAGGCCTTCGAGACCAGGTGACCGGGAGATGAGAGGCAGGGAAGCGGATGAGCAAAGTGAGGTGCGAGGGATAGACCAGTTGGTTAGCGACGCGCGGGAGATCGGCTTCATCCGCTCCATTGTTCGATCACCTGCTCAATTCCCGTGTCCAAACAGATGGGTTAAGTTTGACCGAATGATACCGCGAATTACAGAGGTTGTTAAGCAGGACCGGGGAACTGAGGGAGCTCGGGGGAGTTGCAGAGGATTGCTGTTCCAGCACATACGCCAGCGTGTGTCCACTTTGCCGGTGAGGGCATCGTGTACAATCATCGTGAGCAAGCGCGTTGGTCTGACCTTTTCTTTGACGGGAATCCTGATCCTTGCCCTCGGCTTGCGCCTGTGGGGCATCGGGTTCGGACTACCCTACAAGTACCACATTGACGAACCGCCCTACGTGGTTGCGGCCTTGAAGATCGCCAGCGGCGACCTGCACATCGAGTATCCGTTCAACAGCCCTAATCTCTTTCAGTTCATCCTGGCAGTTGAGTACGCCGTGCTTTACGTTGTCGGTCGGTTGGCCGGCTTCTTTCACTCTCCTGGCGACGTAGCAAACCTGTATCAGGCTGACCCCTCAGTTTTTTACCTGCTGGCGCGAGGAACCAGCGCCGTGCTGGGCACAGCCACGGCTGAGCTGACGTATATCCTGGGTAAGGTAGTGTACGGCAGGCGCACAGGTTTGCTGGCGGCGCTCATGCTGGCGTTGTCCTTCGTTCACGTGCGCGATTCACATTATGCAGTGACCGACACATTGGTGACTCTGCTGGTCCTGGCCTGTGTGCTCTGCGGCGTGCTCTATCTCAAAGGTGGCCGGCGTTGGCATCTCGTTCTGGCCGGGCTGGGCGGCGGGGCGGCTGTTGGCTTCAAGTACCTGCCGGCGCTGGTGTTGGTGGTACCTATCCTGGCCATCTTGTTTCGTTTGCAAGCCAAGGCCTGCAACAAGCCCTGGCAGACCGCTATCAAACAGTTCTCCTTGCTGGTCATAACCGCAGTTGCCGGTTTTCTGTTGGCATTTCCGGCCCTGCTGATCAGCCCTGACCTGTTTCGCCTGCATCTGAGCCTGGCCCTGGGCCAGGCAACCAACCCCCTGGGCAGTTTCCTGGTGGATACGGCGCCGGCCTGGCTGTACTACTTGCGGACCTTTACCTGGGGGTTGGGCTGGCCGCTGTTGGTGGCTGCTCTGGGCGGGTTATTGTTAGCTCTCGTCCGCCATTACCCTGAGGACCTACTGCTGCTGGCCGGCATCGGTGGTCTTTACGTCTCGATCAGCCTGGTGAGCACCTACTTTGCTCGCTATGCCTTGCCGCTGGTCCCCCTGCTTGTGCTCCTGACGGCCGGATTCCTGGCCGGCGCGACTGAGGTAGTTCGGGGCAGGCTGCCGATGCGGGCCAATCAGGTAGCTGTTGTCCTGCTCATGCTCCTGGTGCTGGCTTACCCTGCATTGGCATCTGTGCGCCATGATTATCTGCTGACCTGTGTGGACACCCGCACGCTGGCGAAGGAGTGGATTGAGGCGTCCATACCATCAGGGACCCGGATTGTGGCGCAGTGGTTCGGTCCCCCATTGTCCACGCCCGATGATCCTGAGCCGGGCTCCACTGGCGTTTACAATGTCGTCGACCTGAATCCATTCATAACTGACGTGTCGCGCTATGATCTGCAAACCTATATGGCCGATGGAGCGGCCTATATCCTGATAAACAGCTTCAACATCAATTTGCGGCGGGAGAGCATGGTCGAGAATGCCGTTCGGCAACGATTCTACCGGACACTGAGCGAAGAGACAGAACTCGTGGCCGAGTTCCAGCCCTATGAGAGCGATGTTGAGCCGCCGTTCATCTTCGACGAGATCTACGGTCCGGCGATCAGCCTGTGGCAGCGGGAGCGGCCGGGGCCGACGCTGAAGATATATCGGGTTAAGGAGCGCAAGTGAACGACGCACATTTGTCACCCGACATTCGGCATTCATCGTCTGCACCGACTATTGTCATTCAGCCCAGCCGTGGATGGTCTTCCCTGGGGCTCAAGGATCTGTGGGAATACCGTGAACTGCTCTACTTCACGGTCTGGCGCGAGATCCAGGGGCGCTACCGGCAGACGGCGCTCGGTATGTCGTGGCTGTTCCTGCGGCCGGTGGTTAACATGCTGGTGCTCAGCCTGGTGTTCGGTGGGCTGGTCAAGGTCCCTTCTGACGATCTCCCTTACCCATTGTTCTCCTTAGCCGCGCTGCTTCCCTGGGGATATTTCTCCCAGGCAGTTACGCGCGCCGCCAGCAGTCTGGTAGATAACAAGCACGTCATTTCGAAGGTGTATTTTCCGAGAATGGTGGTACCCCTGGCCGGTGCTGTATCTGGATTGGTGGACTTTGGGGCATCGTTTGTGGTGTTCCTGGGGATGCTGCTGATTTATCACATGCCACTGCGCCCGGAGATGCTCTGGCTGCCGGGGCTGGTGTTAGTAGCGCTGATCTTTGCTCTGGCGGTGGGGTTATGGTTAGCCACGCTATCAGTGAAGTATCGCGATGTCTCATTCGCGGTGAACTTCTTGCTTCAAGCGTTGATGTACGCTTCGCCTGTGATTTACCCTGTGAGCCTGGTGCCGGAACGCTTACGATTTGCTTATCAACTCAACCCCATGACCGGCGTGATCCAGGGCTTCCGCTGGGCGCTGCTAGGCAGCGGCCAGGCACCAGGCGAGATGTTCTTCGCTTCTGTGGGTATTGTTCTGCTGGCACTAATCAGCGGAGCATTCATTTTCCGCCGCACAGAGCGCACCATCGTGGATGTCTTATGAGCGATATAGCGATCCGTGTCGAAAACCTGAGCAAGCGTTACCGTATTGGCAAAGCGCTCGAGCGTACCGATGGCCGCAAGCCGCTGTGGCGTAGGGTGGCCTCGCCTTTCCAGTACCTGGTTAGTACTTTGCGTGAGCCTGACCCCGACGAAGTGATCTGGGCCCTGCGCGACGTCTCCTTCGAGGTGGAGCGCGGGGAGGTCGTCGGCATCATCGGCCGCAACGGCGCGGGGAAAAGCACGCTGCTGAAGATCCTCTCCCACATCACCGAGCCCACCAGCGGCCGGGCCGAGATCTACGGCCGCGTTGGGAGCCTGCTGGAGGTGGGCACCGGCTTCCACCCCGAGCTGACCGGCCGGGAGAACATCTACCTGAACGGCGCCATCCTGGGGATGAGGAAGGCGGAGATCGACCGCAAGTTCGACGAGATCGTGGCCTTCGCCGAGATCGAGAAGTTCCTGGACACGCCCGTGAAGCACTACTCCAGCGGCATGTATGTCCGCCTGGCTTTCGCCGTCGCCGCCCACCTGGAGCCGGAGATCCTGCTGGTGGACGAGGTGCTGGCGGTGGGGGATCTTGAGTTTCGCAAGAAATGTTTGGGGAAAATGCAGGATGTTAGTCAGGTGGGCAGGACAGTGCTTTTTGTATCCCATGATATGGGAAGTATATCTAATCTCTGCCCCCGGACAGTATGGCTTGATTCGGGGAACATTCGGATGCTTGGTAATACGAAGGATGTAGTTGCACAATATGTATCTAGCGGAATGCGACTGGGCGGCGAGATCAATTGGGCAGACATCGAAACCGCTCCCGGGAATGACACTGTGCGTCTCAAAGCCGTCCGAATCAAGTCCAACGGTCACGTGACATCGGACGTTATGATTGACAGCGAAATTGCAATTGAGATTGACTACTGGAACCTTCAAGATGGTGCTATTCTGGTTTCCAATATACATTTGAGAGACAAAATGAATGCCTTTGTCCTGGCATCTGGCAATATGCCATCGGCAAGCTCGACGACGGATGTCTGGTTTGCAAAACCCCGTCCCATAGGTCTTTATCGCACTACGTGCATCATACCGGCCAATTTTCTGAACAGCGAGAATTACTCAATTGACGTTGGGATACAGAACGGAAGACTTGAGTGGCAGGTTTGGGAGCAGAACCTTTTGACGTTCACGGTTCACG
>DAOUAJ010000025.1:0-4582 GCA_034433615.1 Anaerolineae bacterium
ACGACCCCCAGGCGTGTCAGGATCCCCTTGACCAGGTACGCCGCACCTACCACAATGGTTTGATATTCAACGCGTTTTGTCTCGACTGGCATACACCCACCTCCTGGGTGAATTGTAAACCAGTCGGGACACTTGCCTAACCCCTATCGGGGGGTAGCGGAAAATAGGTAGATAATCTCGCCCTTGAATGGCAAAAGCACTGCCTGGACCATGATCGGTAATGGCCTTCCGTAGAACATATCCTCCAGGCTGTCATACAGTCCCAATACACCATAGACCTGCGATTTCTCGCTGATAAAGATCGTGTGTCTCTTCAAGTAACGAAAAACCTGGAATGTGCCAGCGACAAACCGCTTCCACTTGCGGACTATATCCAGTTCCTCGAACGACAAACCATCCGGGTTCTTCCCAACATAGACATCGATCAAGTCTGGGTTTTCCCACAGCGCGTCACGCACCTCGACCTTTTCCGACATCGGCAAGGCTGCGTACTCTTTAGCTAATTTGACATTGGGCAAGATTTGGCGTTGCTGATTGACGTAGAATTGCAGCCCCCACATTAGCTTGAAGAATAGATCGGCATCCTCCCTCGACAGGTTCATTGTGCTCTCCTTGCAAGATTTGCCCCGTAAGTTGCTTGCAACAGTCCTCGTCTGCTTCGGCGCGGCTAACGGTTGGCGCATCAGCCGCCGCAAAGCGAGCGAAGCGATCGGCAGCACGCGCGGGTTGGGCGGCTACTCCTTAAGGTCTGGCATGTTCTTCCTCTGAGCCCATTCTATCGGCTCACGTCCATCGGTGCCTAACGCCCCTGTTAGCGGGCAGCCCTTGCGCGGCACCTACAGTTCACCGGTGCCCTGCCCGCCTACGGCGGCTCACACGCAGCCCCAAACGCACACCCGCCCAACCAAACAGCAGAGCGCTCGCGGCCCACGCCCCGAGCAAGGGCCATGGACTCAGATTCATGTACCCAAGAGAACCCAGAAAGATGAACTCCAGGATACCCGCACCCACCAAGGCGGCCAACATCCCCGCGGTGAGGGAGGACGTCAATGCGAGGTCGCGCGCAACGCCGGCCCGCCGGAGCCTCACGACGACGACAGCAGGAACCACGATCAGTGAGAGCCCGACAACAACGGCATACCATGCTTCCCACGATATGAACTCGGTCAACCGCGTCGCCGTGGTTGCGATTCGCGACTCGGCCGAGACCATGCTCGGCAACCCGGCCAGCCCAACGGCGATAACGCTTCCCCAGGCACCCGACCGTGACACGCCTGAACCCCTCGGCTTCTGCCCGCTAACGCCATGCCGCTGAGATTCTACACCCAATCGAATCCCCGGCTCTGATCGGACTAGAGCCGATGTATTGTTTAGCGGGTGATACTATTACTCAAAGAGCTGTTGAAAGGATCAAGGCTATAGCCAGCCTTCTTTATGTCGGTGACGTACAAGGTATAGGTACCCAAGCCGTCGCTGGTGCTGAAGCGAGCGATCCCCTTTCTATCGGTGGTTGCTGTCTGGTTCTGAAAGGCCCCGGTGGGTAAACTCCAGGTGGCAAATATGGTGATCGAACCAAACCTTCCCTTAGCAGACAACCGGATATTGGTCGAGCGCAGGCAACTGGTCATGCAGCCCATGGAAGATGGTCTCAGCCGCACGGCACGCGTCTGCTGGGTGAAGTTGTTGAATGCATGTCCTACGATCTGCCCGGCGTCGTTGATATCATAAGCCGCGGACAGGAACCACTGAACTGGGATTGTGATCAGCGGTCTCAGGCTCTGCAGGCCAGCTCCATCCGTGTAGAGCAACGCCTGTTTCGGGCCGCCGGTCGCCCTCCCTTCACCGACAACATCCCCAAGATTATTGATGCCCCAAGCCCGGTTAAATTCACCGGCACCGCCCAGGTCCTGCATGCCCACGCCATCCGTGAAACGGAAGAGGCGCTCGTGGTTGCCCGTGTCTGACTGCGAAGTCCCGGCCACCTGGCTAAGCTCGTTGATTGTAAATGCAAAACTTCTGGCATCACCAGGCAGCACGCCCAGGTCTTCGAAGACCCAGCTCGACCAACGGAAGGCACGGCTGTTTCTGGAACCAACTAACCGGCCAATGTCGTTAATATCCCATGCAGAGGCGATGGTAGTAGCCTCAGGGGTGAGATCGACCAGGCCAGCGGCGTCGCTATAAAGAAAGGCGTGGATGGGAAATGAGCCGCCACTGACATAGGAATAACCGACAACCTCGCCACGATTATTGATGCCAAGGGCTTCGCTAAAGGAACCTGTCCCCAGCGTCCCCAGGTCCTGGATGGTGCCGTCGGCGGCCCACCGCACCGCATGGCCGATATCCGTCCCTCCGGCGTTGGCCGTACCTATCACTTGCCCAAAGTCGTTCATGCGCCGGGCGTAGGTCCTGGGCCGGTCGGGCAGGCCAGGCAGCGCTACCATGCCCACACCATCGGTGTAAATGAAGGCGCGCGTGCCGTTGGGCCAGGCTGACCACCCGACCACCTGGCCCGAGGCATTGATGCCCTTGGCGATACTGCTGGCGTCGCCTGGCAGCGTGCCCAAATCTTCAACAAAGTACGTTATTGGGGCAGCCGTAGTTGTTGAAGTCGAATCCACCACGGTTAGCGTTGGCAGGGCAATGGCGAAAATAGACAAGACAATCAGGTTGGTAAAACTTCGGTTTTTCATGGTCTCTTTCTCCCCTCACATATGGCCTTATAGGGGTTAGGCGGCACGTTGCTCCGCGCATTAGAGCCTATCCCAAAACTTCTCGTGCCATGTCATGTTGAGCGGAGCGAAACATCTCAACGCTAGGTCAACAAACGAGATTCTTCGCTTCCCCTTCGGCTTCCCCTTCGACTTCGCTCAGGGCATGGCTCAGGGCATGGCTCAGAATGACAATGTGGTCTAAGCTGGGTTTTGGGATAGGCACTTACTCCCTAGCCGCACTTATCTCTTGCAGCCGCTCAGCTAACCACAAGTTCACCAATGTCTCTGGCAAGATACCCCGCGCACGGGCCTGTGCCTCAATCCGAGCATAGATTTCCGGATCCAGGGTGACACGTCGTCTGCGCCGAGCCCTGACCTCAAACTCCACTTCCCGAGTCTGATCCCAATAATCGGCCAAGCTATGCGTATCCCAAAAATCCGCAATCTCGTCCAGCGTTCGCGCCTTCGAGATGCTGGTGCGTCGTGTCTCTTCACTCTCGTTCATAACGTCTCCGCTCCTTCTCATCCATATCCCGCGCACTTAAGATCAGCGCTGTATTGGCAGGTTTGTGGATGAAGAACACTATGAGATAGCGGCCTGCATCCGTTTGCCCGATGGCTGCGTACACGTCTTCACCTGGTCTATGTCCTGACTCTACAAAACGATACCGGAGCATAGGCGCTTCATGGCGACACCTGGCATGCCGTATCGCCCCCATCGGTCCTTGTTGTCCTCCTATTCAGGCTGAGCGGCAATCTCCACGGTCTGGTTGTTGTGCTGCTCGTTGATCAGCACGTAGGTGGTCCACCACCCGCGCACCAACGCCATCTTCCGGAAGCTCGACCCCGCCAGGGGCAGCGTGCCAACCTGCTGGAACTGGCCGCGGGGGTCGAGCTCGAACGCCGAGATGGCGGGTATGGTCCAGCCGGTGGCGAACAGCACGCCGCGGTCGGAGATCTCCACGTCGGTGAGGTCCAGCCCGGTGGGGTGGGCCCCGAGGGGGATCAACTGCCGGGGGCCGATGATGAACCCGTGCACGTCCCCGCCGTAGGTGCTGGCCACGGCCAGCCGGCCGCGGACCGCCACGCTGGTCACCATGGTGGTGCCGAGCGGCTCGACGTCGAGCGGGTAGAGCATGCCGAAGCGGTCGAGGTGAAGGAGGTGCAGGTCGTTGGAGATCATGTGGCCGACCAGCACGAACCGGCCGCTGACCTTCACGTCGCTCGGGGCGTTGCCGACGGGGACCGGCGCCCCCACGGGCGAGAGCGTCCCGGTGGTGGGTCCATGCGGAGGCTACGGACCTGGTTCGCCCCGAAGTCGGCGATCACGGCGTAGGTGCCGCCGCGCGTCTCAGCGATCGCGACCCCGACGGGCACGTTGGCCGGGATGGGCGCGCCGACCGGAGACAGAGTGAGGGGGTGCGCGACGGCGTCTCCAGCAAAGCCCACCAGAACCGCTATCAGCCCCAGTCCCACAACACTCCGTACAAGGTGACGGATCTTGGATTTTCTCATGAGCACCATAGCAATCATACGTCCCCCTCCATCATACGAGCCGAACGATAAAGCTCAGCCGCCCAAACGAGCGCAGCGAGTGAGGGTCGGCTGCAGCGCCTTGTTAGGCGGCAACTCCTTCAGTAAACCTCATCATGAGTTCCAAGCGTTTCCAACAGAATTGCCTCAGAACCCTCATGCTGCACGAACTCGAAGACAATCCGCAGATCGTATCCTACGCTACAGGCCCACGAGCCCTCTAAGTCGCCTTTCAGTTTGTGGGTTTTCAGCTTGGGATGAAATGCGTCAGCCGAAAGCAATTCTAATGTCACCCGCAGGTCTTCCGCAACCTCCGGACGCTTCCGGAGTAGGCG
>DAOUAJ010000026.1:0-22418 GCA_034433615.1 Anaerolineae bacterium
GCTGGTTCCCAATGATCTGTGGCATACCCAGGCGGTCGCTCTGTGGGAAGCCATCAAGGCGGCTGGACACAACGGTGTTTACCTGGACTGCGTTGCGGCCGAATCCATCAGCGTTGCCACTCGCCGCCTGCGGGAAAAGGGCCTTCTGGCCGAGATTGGGCCCCTGTTCGACCGATTGAACAGCCAGGTGCCTGGTGAAACCATCACCTGGATTCTGCCCGAGGTGCCTCGCCTGTACCCCGAGATCCTCGGCCTCATGCGCTCGTCTTCGGGAGCATTGAACTTTCACGATGCTCTGATCGCCTTGGCCTGTCGAGAGCGGGAGATTCCTGCTATCGCCAGCTTTGATCCTGACTTTGACCAGGTGACCTGGCTACGCCGCCTGACCGTTCCCGAGGATGTGAGCTCATAGCAGTATCGGAGAGTAAGCCATGTCCACGATTCAACTTGAAATCTCGAACGAGTTAGCCGAAAAATTTCGACCTGTGGGGCGGTTACGCTCCAGGTAGCCGATCAGGTCGGTGAGGGCCTGTGGGTTCTTGATCTGGGTCGGCTCCATGGACTGTAAGCGCGCGATCGCGCGGTCGTCGCAGCCATGCCATAGATGGGGAAGCCGTTCTTCTAACAGGGGGTTCCGGATCTCACGCCCCTTCAGGGCCAGACTCAACTGTTCTTTCACAATCTCCAACTACATTAGGTAAGCCCTTGTAGGAGGTCATAATGATGTCGCCTATAGTAAAGTTATCCGCGCCGCAACGTTTGCGTTGCGAGTACATCGAGAACCCGCTGGGGATCGAGGAGACGCGGCCCCGGCTGTCGTGGCAGGTGAACGACCCGCGCCGGGGGGCCGTGCAGACAGCTTACCAGATCCTGGTTGCTTCTTCCGCCGAGGTGTTAACGCGCGACCACGGCGACCTGTGGGACAGCGGGAAGGTCGTCTCAGATCAAAACATCCACGTCGAGTATGCCGGCGCGCCGCTCCGTTCCCGGCAGCGATGCTACTGGAAGGTGCGCACATGGGACAGGGACGATAACCCGTCGCCCTGGAGCGAGGTCCACTGGTGGGAGATGGGGCTACTGTCCGCCGGGGACTGGTCGGCCGAGTGGATCGGCTTGCGCGATGAGACGGTCCCACCGCCGTGCGTGCACCTGCGCAAGCCGTTCACGTTGGACAAACCTGTGCGGCGGGCGCGCCTGTACGCCACCGCACTGGGCGTGTACGAGCTGCACCTCAACGGCACTCGCGTCGGCGACCACATTCTGGCACCGGGGTGGACGAACTACCGTCGCCGCGTGATGTATCAGACCTATGATGTCACAGATATGCTCACGACTGGCGAGAACGTGATCGGCGCCATCCTGGGCGACGGCTGGTACATCGGCGAGTTAGGCTGGCGACTGCAACGCAACAACTTTGGCGATCCCCCGGCCCGCCTCTTGCTCCAGCTTGAGGTCGAGTTCGATGACGACTCGGTTCAACGCATCGTCTCGGACGGCTTGTGGAGGGGGACCACCAACGGGCCGATCCGCTACTCTGGCCTGTATGCCGGTGAGCTCTACGACGCTCGGATGGAGATGCCCGGGTGGGATCGGGTCGGATTCGCCGACGACGGCTGGCAGCCTGTCGAAGTCTTTGCCGATACCGGCATCGCCCGCAATGCGCAGATGGACCCACCCATCCGCATCACCCAGGAGCTGAAACCTGTCTCCGTCAGCGAGCCGGCGCCGGGCGTATACGTGTTCGATCTGGGCCAGAATATGGTCGGCTTCTGTCGCCTGCGCGTGTCGGCACCGGCCGGCACGACGATCCAGTTACGCCACGCCGAAGTGCTCAACCCGGACGGCACGATCTACGTGGACAATCTGCGCAAGGCCAAAGCCACGGATACGTACATCGCCAGAGGCGGAGGAGCTGAAACCTTCACTCCCCACTTCACGTACCACGGCTTTCGCTATGTAGAGGTCACAGGCTTTCCCGGCAAGCCCGATCTCGACGTCATCACCGGGCTGGTGGTGCACAGCGACGCGCAGCCCAGCGCCAGCTTCCTCACATCGAGTGAGATGGTCAATCAGCTGTACCAGAACATCGTATGGGGCCAGCGCGGTAACATGCACAGCGTGCTCACTGACTGCCCGCAGCGGGATGAGCGGTTGGGGTGGATGGGTGATGCCCAGATCTTTGTGCGCACGGCTTGCACGAACATGGACATGGCGGCGTTGCTCACCAAGTTCGTGCGGGACATGGCCGACTCACAGTTGCCTAACGGCGCGTACGCCGATGTGTCGCCGTACGTCAGCGCCTCGGGCGCCTTGCCGCCCGCTGGTGCGCCGGCGTGGATGGACGCCGGCGTGATCGTACCGTGGACCGTTTACCAGTGTTACGGCGATACCCGTCTGCTGGAGCGCCACTTCGACTCGATGGCGCGCTATGTGGACTACCTGGACGTCAACAACCCCAGCGGCCTTTGGGTAAGCCGCCGGGGCAACGACTATGGCGACTGGGTCCCAGCCGAGAGCATGACCGACAAGACGATGCTGGCCACCCTCTACTTCTTCCACTCCGCCAGCCTGGTGGCGCAGACGGCACGCGTTCTTGGACGGGAAGAGGCCGCCCGCAAGTATACAGCGATCGCCAACCGCGTCCGGCGTGCCTTCAACGTTCATTACCTGAAGGACGGCCACTACGAAAAGGCGACTCAGACCATCAACGCGCTGGCACTGGAGCTGGGGGTCGTGCCTCCAAATGCACGTGCCACTGTGGTGCGAGATCTGGTGGATGACATCGAGCGGCGCGGCTGGCACCTCTCCACCGGCTTCGTCGGCACCAGGTGGCTGCTGCCGGCGTTGAGCGACAACGGCTACGACGATGTGGCACAACGTCTGCTGCTGAACCGTGACTACCCGTCGTGGGGCTACATGATCGAGAAGGGGGCCACCACCATCTGGGAGCGCTGGAACAGCGATACGATGGGTCCGGAAATGAACTCGCGCAACCATTTCGCCTTCGGTTCCGTGGGTGAATGGCTGTTCCGTTACCTGGCCGGTATTGATACGGCCCCTGATGGCGCGGGGTACAGGCACATCGTCATCTACCCGCGCCCCGGGCAGCCCGGAAGCGAGCTCAATTATGCAAAAGCCACCTACGAGTCCATCAATGGACCAATCGTGAGCGAGTGGAGGGTCACCCCGGGGAGCTTTGAGTTGAACGTTCAAATCCCCGCCAACACCTGGGCGACGGTTTACATCCCCGCCGCGTCGGTCACGCGGGTGACGGAGAGTGGGCGGCCTTTGCGCGAGGCGCCGGGTGTGTCCCGTGTGAGGACATCCAAGGGACGTGTGGTGTGCGAGGTCGGCGCAGGGGCGTACGCGTTTGCAGTGAGGACGTGAGTCAGCAGAATCCTCAGTAGTTGGTGGAGCACGGCACGGATTACCGCACGGATACACGGATTCACTGCCCGTGTATCCGTGCAGTATGTCTCAACCACCCGGTTGCAGTTTGCTGCTGTACTTCTGCTCGATCTCCCTGATCCGCCGGATCTGGCGCAGGTTCCACTCGTCGTCGCTGTAGGGCGTGGCAAACCAGGCATCCAGGATCTCTTTGGCGATGGGTGGGGACACAGCCCGCAGGCTGAGGGCCAAAACGTTGGCGTGGTTCCAGATGCGAGCTCCCTTGGCGGTCTCGGCGTCGTGGCAGAGGGCGGCCCGGATGCCGGGGACCTTGTTGGCCGCTAGCGTGGCCCCCGTGCCCGTCCAGCACATCACGATGGCCTCATCAGCTTTGCCGTTGACGACCTGCTCGACTGCCTGAACCGTCACCTCCGGCCAGTCTGCAGGCTGACCAGGCTCCGGACCGAAATATTTCACCTCGTGGCCGCGCTTGTGCAACTCTTCCAGGATGGTATCCACCAAGTGGGTCCGTTCATCGGCACTGACTGCAATCTTCATACCGACTCCTATTCATCTTCCTCGCCGTACTCCTCCTCATCTTCACCCCACTCTTCATCCCATGAGGGATATTGCTCCGGCGCTTCGCCCACCGACTCGACGATGCGAGGATGCTCAGCATTGGGATCGGCATTCTCACCTGGGGCGCATCTCGTGCCCTCAATACTTCCTGATGTCACAGGTTCGCTCTTAAACAAGCCATCATGAACAAGCCATTATGTGGCCAGTGGATACCGTCCATACTTCTGCACCGCCTGGGACAAGGCCAGCACGTTCTCTGGCTTCAGGTAGCCAGCCAGGCTGTTACCGCTGGTGACAATGTACCCTCCGCCCGGCCCTATGTCCCGAATTAGCCCGCGCACCTCCTGCTCCACCTCCTCCGGCGTGCCCAGGCCGAGGATGTTCAAGTCCACGTTCCCTAGCAGACAGAGGCGGTCGCCATAGTTCCGCTTCATGGCGCGGATGTCCACAGCCCCCTTCTCGTTGGGATGCAGCCCGACGATGCCCAGGCTCAGCAAATCGTCCAGGAAGGGCAACAGGTTGCCATCGCTGTGAATGACCCAGGGGAGGGTGATCTTCTTCGCCACCCGTCGATAGCGCGGCAGGACCAGATCGCGGAAGGTGGCTGGGGAGAAGAAGGTTGTGGTCTTGAAGGCCATGTCATCGGTGGAGACGAAAACATCGAAGCCGAGCTGGCAGATGCGCTCCGCCACGGCTGCCGTCCAGTCACAATAGGTGTCGAGCACTCTCTCGACGAAGGGGCGGTTCTCGTAGAGGGCGACGCTGAAGTTCTCCAGCCCCATGCTGAGCATGGTGGAGAAGATGCCGATGCGGGTCACGAACCAGACAGCATAGTCCCCCTTCTGACAGGCGAAGGCCGCGGCTTCGGCATAGAGGGCGTCGTCGTAGGGATCAGGGAGCCGGAGCAGGGCCAGATCGGCCTCGGTTTTGATCATCCCCTCGCCGTAGAAGAGACGCCCGTCCTTACCGGGCTCCCGGCGCGCATACACGGGCGCCCGCAGGACGTAGTAAATGTTGTCCAGTTTCAGGCGGGCGGCGATGGCTTTGGCCTCGTCCACCGTGTAAGGATTGGTCTCCAGGCTGGCCGCCTGGCTGATCGGCTCGCCCCAGCCCATCAGCCGCTGGGCCAGGGCGCGGTCAATGCCCAGCTCGCAGTAGGGGACGCGGTCCGGCTGCTCACAGCGCAGAGCCGCCAACACTCGCTCGCGGGAAGTCATAGCCATGGTCGTACCTCCATTGCCTCATAGAACTCACAGGGTCTCATCAGCCAGGGTGGTAACCCATCCAGAGATAAAATCTAGTAGATCACCTTGTTCAGCGGGTACTCAACAATCCCCGTTGCCCCCGCCTTTTTGAGTTTCGGGATGAGATCGCGCACGATCTGTTTGTCCGCGATCACCTCGACAGCCACCCAGTCTGGGTCCACCTGATTGGAGATAGTGGGCGTGTGCAGGGACGGGAGCTGGCGCGCGACCTGCTCCAGCCTGTCCCTGGGCACATTCATCTTCAGGCCGACTTTCCCTTCCGCCTCCAGTGCCCCTTTCAAGAGCGTCGCCAGCACCTCGATCTTCTCACGCTTCCAGGGATCGGCCCAGGCCTGATGATTGGCGATCAGTTTGGTCGTGGACTCCGTCACTGTGTCTATGATGCGTAGGCGATTGGCGCGCAAAGAAGCCCCCGTTTCCGTGCCCTCGACGATGGCATCTACCAAAAGAGGAGCTTTGATTTCGGTCGCACCCCATGAGTATTCAACCTCGGCCGACACACCGTGCTTCTCCAGATAGCGCTTGGTCGCCTGCACCAGTTCGGTCGCGATGCGTTTGCCCTCAAGATCCTTCACGTTTTGAATATCGGAATCCTCCGGCACCGCTACAACCCACCGGTAAGCCTGGGTGGTGGTCTTACTGTAGACCAGATCCTCCACTTCTACCACATCTGCATCGTTTTCGAGGATCCAATCCTTGCCTGTCAGCCCGGCGTCCAGTACGCCACGCTCCACGTAGCGCGCCATCTCCTGCGCCCGGAACATCAAACACTCGATCTCAGGATCGTCTATGATAGGCACGTAAGAGCGCGTTGTCACGCTGATTTTGTACCCTGCCCTCTCAAAGAGCTTGATAGTGGACTCCTGGAGGCTCCCCTTGGGCAACCCTAGTTTCAATATGCGCATAAAGGATCTCCTTCCCTGTTCGTCGTATACTTTTGTAACCCGTCTGGTGATCCTTTCAAGGGTAAGTTTTTTTCAAGCCCATCCGCTCCTGGCCCAAAGTCGTCCTGGAAGCGCTGTCCCGCATCAGGTGGCCTATGAGGGCCACAGGCAGAAAAACCTACCCCTGAAAGGTCTGGTTATCCCCGCCCCAGATACGGTTGAGTCACCGGGAGCACAATCGCTTCGAGCAAATTGACGTGCGGCGGCAACGCGGCCATCGTCACCGCCATCATCGCCAACTCATCCGTGCTCATCATGGGCTCCTGGTCGGCAGGGGCATCACTGGCCTGTCGCCGTTCGGTGGCGACGTTGCCTGGGTGAAGGCAACTGACCACCACCCCCAAAGCCCGACCTTCCAGCGCCGCCGCCTTCGTCAACCCCACCAGCCCATGCTTGGATGTAGTATACGGCTCTATTCTTGCGCCAGCAGTTCCTGTAGCCACTTTTCCACTTCCTCCTCGTCCAGGAAAAACACGAACGGTAAGGTCTTCAGGCGGCGGGACAAATGCTTATCGGCGGTGATAAAGGCTGCTTCCAGTGCCTCCGCCAGGGCAACGAAGACAGCGTCGTAGACGGTTGTATCGTGGATGCGTGCTATCTCGACTGCTCGACGCATAAGTGCAGTGGTGGGCATCGTCCACTCCAGGCCCATTTCAAACAGGCTTTGCACCGCCTCTTGAACTTGGTCAGTAGCCAGATCACTCTTGTAACGCAACACGTTGGACAACTCGTAGGCTACCAGCGACGGCACCGAGATTGCCACTTGTCCTTTGAGAAAAGCGGCGCGCAATGCCAGGGCCTGTTCAGCAAAAACCTCTTCCTGGCGGAACCATTTGATAACAACTGAAGCGTCCGGCACGATGGTAGAGTGCTCAAAGATTGAAGTGAGCATCAACGAACCTCTCGCCAACGACGCACCTCTGCCGTGCTGTCCTCGCCGGTACCAGGCGCTAATCGAGCCAGGGTGTCCTGGACTGCGATAGCCCTCTGTACACGTGGGTCGTCACCCGGCCGCCGCTTACCGCGTCGCATGCTAATATAGAGGCGCATTGCTTCGCGCACCAACTCGCTCCGGCTGCGGTGCTCCTCGCTGGCGATGCGGTCTACCTCAGCGAGAAACTCGTCGGGAAAAGAGATCATGACTTTAGTAGTCATCATTCACCTCCTGGGATATAGCATTATTATATCCTAAGGCCATATTCTGTCAACCAGCAAGGGTCGAAAATGCAGGGCTTTCCCAAACGTGTCCCCTGGCCTGACCGCCAGCCAGTCCTGCCTGCCCTGGCGGTCAAGCCAGGGTGGCCTGGCACAGGGGACAGGCTCTTCCTCTTCCAGACTGGCCAGTGCGGCCTTCCAGCGGCATCACCCGCTCTTCGTTGGCCAAGTCGAGATCAGCGAAGGCATCCGGATCATCGAAGTCGCCCGGCATCCACTCTTTACGGCGCACCCGATCCGGCTTGCGGTTGCGCTTGATCTGTTTGTGAACCTTTCGCATCGCCTTGTTCGCTTCATGATGCTGCCATTGCCGTTCTTCGCGTGTAGGCACGGTGGTTCCTCCGTAAAACGTAATGCGTATTCCGTTCGGCCAAGACAGGCTCATTCCCTCGTTGCCTGATCTCTGGCTCATGAGGGCCATGCTCGCCGTAGCGCCGCGTCCGCCTCCAGGAACGCTTCCAGCATGATCTGCTTTTTCTCCAGCGGCACGCCGATAGCCTGGCCGTCGCCGTAGTCAGACAGGACGAAGCCGCCCGCGGGCGTGCTCCACTCCCGCAACAGCAAACGCGCCTCCTCCCGAATCTCGTCTGGCCCTTTGAACGGCAATGTTGCCTGGATGTCGCACAGCGACTCGAAGCAGATGCGGCCGCGGAACTGCCGCCCGATCTCCTCGATCCCCAGCGCGCGCGGCTGTTGCAGGTTGATCGCGTCCAGCCCGATCTCAATCAACGACCCGATAATGTCGTTGACCTTGCCGCAGGAGTGCATCCACACGTGCCAGCCATAGCCGTGGGCGGCGTCGAAGATGCGTTTGTAGCGAGGTTTGAAGAACTCGTCCCAGAAGGCCGGGCTGACGAAGGTGGCTCGCTCAGTGCCCCAGTCATCGGTGAAGCCGAAGCCGTGGATCTGGCCAGGGAAGCGACGGGCGATGTGGTCTATGATCCCCAGATCAATCTCGACGATGCGGTCAGCCAGTTGCTCGATACGCGGCCGCTCCAGATAGAGGTCAGCCAAGGTGTTCTCGAAGCCGTGAAGCGCGTGCATACGCTCGAACAGCAGCATGAAGATGCCGGTCATAACATACTTGCCGTCCGAGCCCGCGAACCTGGCCTCCATCCCCTCATAGAAGGCCGGATCGTCGGGATCGGGCCAGCGGTAGTGGTCCCACGCAGCCCAGTCGGCCAGCGGATGCCCCTTCACCTGCCCCATATTGGCCACATGCGAGCGCACCCAGGTGCAGCCCCATTCGTCTAGCGTTTCTCGCAGGCTGTGATCACCCGTACCGATCTGGTTCCAACCGACGCTGTGGGTATCGTCCAACCCCAGCGTGGCAAAACGTACAGGCAACCGTTCGGGATAATTGAACTCAATGGCCCGGCGGACCACCTCGTAAGATGACATGGTCATGGACTCCTCCTTTGTTCAAGTAATAAGGCGACGAGCCTGTCAAAGTGCCTTTTCCTCCAATCATGGTCCAGGTATCCACCTTGTTACTGCCGGAGCATCATGCTACAATAGCATCGAGAGGTCAAAATGAGCCAGGATGCAGTCATCCAGCCACGCCGTCCCACACACGTCTCCGAGTACGCCGAGATTTGTCTACGAGCGCTAGAGGCTCACGGGCTGGGCGACAAGGTCTCTTTGGGGGGCGCTTTGGGGCTGCTGCACTACCTGGACTATCGCCCTACCCAGGATGTGGACGCCTGGTGGGTTGCATCGGCGACCTCTCAGGATCAAAGCGAGGTTCTTCGTGTGATCGAGTCTGCGCTCCAGCCTTTTGGCCAGGTGCGGAGACGCGCCTGGGGCGATGTGGTCAGTATCGAATTAGAGCAGGCTAGCAAGACCGTCTTCAGCTTCCAGATCGCCCAACGCTCCGTGCAACTGCAGCCGCCTTCACCGGCACCGTGGGTGGGAGTATTGCTGGACAGTTTTCCTGACCTGCTGGCCAGCAAGATGGTGGCACTGGTCGAACGAGGCGCGCCACGGGATTTCCGTGACATCTTCGCCCTATGTCAGGCCGGTCTGACAACGCCGGCTGAGTGTTGGCGATGGTGGCGACAACGCCAGAAGCTGGCCGGCAGCGATACCGATAGCCACCGCGCTCGTCTGGCCGTAGAGACGCATCTGGCACGTATCGCCCAGCACCGTCCTCTGGCGCAGATCGAAGACCCGGAAGAGCGGGCGGCAGCCGAAAAAGTACGTACCTGGTTTAGGACGGAGTTCCTCGATGCCCTCCTGGATTGACGGCGCCCTTTACCCCGACACTGAAACCCCTTCCGAATTGACCATGCTAGCGGAGCGGGTGGACTTCCTGGCCCGACTCTGTGCCGCTTGGGATTTTGGGCTGTTGCCAGATAGGCAAACAGTGGCCGAGATTCGCAGCCCCGCATGGCGTGACGCTGTGGACGCGTGTCGCTTACTGACCTCTCCCGCTTATCACCTCGTGCGCAGTTGGCACAATCTGCCACCTCTGCCGTACCTAGGCCAACGCCTGGCGTACATCATGGATGATCCCAACCTGGCATACATCTGATCTGCTTGTCTTCAATCATGACCGAAAGGCAAGTTGTACAGCTCCCCGTACTTCGCGCGCAGGTAGCGGATGTATGGCTCGATGCTCATCGGCCCGCCGGTGACACGCTTGACCAATTCCGCGGCCGTGAACTTGCGCCCATGTTGGTAGATGTTTTGCCGAAGCCAGCGGAGCAATGTACTAAATTCGCCCTGCTCGATCTCAGTGGGAATCTCCGGACAGGCGCGCAGCGCGGCCTCGAAGAATTGGGCGCTAAGGATGTTGCCCAGCGTGTACCCCTGAAACATCCCACCGATGGTGCCGATGAACCAGTGCATGTCCTGCAGCACGCCATCGCGATCGTCCGGAGGCATGATGCCCAGGTCGGATTCGTAGCGCGCACGCCATGCCTCGGGCAGGTCACGTACGGCCAGGTTATCTTCGAGCAGGGCTAACTCGAAGTCGAAACGGATCATCACGTGCAGGTTGTAAGTCACCTCGTCGGCGGCGGTGCGAATCAGCGAGCGTTCGACTTTGTTAATGGCCCGATAGAACGCCTCCAACGGCACATCCCCCAATTGCTCAGGGAACATGGTCTGCAGCCGGGGATAGAAAACCCGCCAGAAGCTATAACTGTGTCCTATGAGGTTCTCCCACAGACGAGACTGGCTCTCGTGAACGCCCGTTGACGCTCCCACTGCCAGCGGCGTGCCTTCGAGCTCCCTGCAAATGCCCTGCTCGTACAGGGCATGGCCAGCCTCATGCATCATGCTGAACAGGGCCTCGCCCAGATCGTTTTCTTTGAACCGTGTGGTGATCCGCACATCACCCAGTGAGAACTTCGTCATGAAGGGGTGGTGGGTCTTATCCACCCGCCCGCGCTCGAAGTCGTAGCCGAAGCACTTGATGACCTCCGTGCCGAAAGCCAGTTGCTGAGCTTCCGGGAAAGTACAATGCAAACACGAATCGTCTGCCGGTGGCTGCGCTGAGATCGCCTGCACGAGGGGCACCAGTTGAGTGCGCAGTTCAGCAAAGAGGGCGCGGATGGTCGTCGCCTTCATGCCTTCGTCGGTCAGGTCAATCAACGGGTCGGCGATGTGCTCGTAGCCGGGGAAAAAGTTGGCGTATCGCCGGCTCAAGTCAAGGGTCTTCTCCAGATAAGGCCGAACCGCAGCGAAGTTGTTGGCTGGCCGGGCCGTGGTCCAGACCTGGAAAGATGCAGAGGTGTGGCTTTCCAGCTCCGCCACGAACGATGGCGGCACCTTGATCGCCTTCTCGTAATCGCGCCGCGTGACGCGGATCAAGCTGGCCTCATCCGAGTCGTGAGGCAGATTCTCCGCGTAAGGTTGCAAATCGTCCAGTAGCTTGCCAATGGCCGGGTCGGTAAGCTTCTCGTGGGCGATACGCCCCAGCGTGGCAAGTTGGCGAGCGCGGGCGGGCGCGCCGCCCGCTGGCATGTACGTTTCCTGATCCCAACTCAGCAGATCGGCGGCGGATTGCAGGTCGTTGATCTCCCGAAGGCGAGCCTTCAGCTCATTCAATTTGGCTTCCAATGTGTTTCCTCCCTGGCAACAGTCGGTGTTTAGCAATCAGCTCAGCAACCAGCAATTAGCTTTTGCTGACGGCTGATCGCTGACCGCTGACTCCTTATTCGTAGATCCAGCGGTCAACGTCCCGTGAGTAGCTGGTCAACTCCTCAGGTGTAAACCAGAGTGCGATCTCCGTGTGGGCGGTCTCCGGGCCGTCAGAACCATGCACCAGATTGCGTCCGATCTCCAGCGCATAGTCGGCGCGAATGGTGCCCGGCGCGGCCTTGGCTGGGTTGGTCGCGCCCATCGTCGCGCGGGTGATTTCAATCGCGTTATTTCCCTCCAGCACCATCGCCACCACCGGCGCGGAAGTGATGTAACGGATCAGGCCCTCGAAAAAAGGCTTGCCTTCGTGAATGGCGTAGTGCTTGCGGGCCAGTTCCTCGCTGACCTGGACCAGCTTTAGCCCCACGATCCGCAGGCCACGGCGCTCCAGCCGCTCGATGATGGTTCCCACCAGACCTCGCTGGACTCCGTCCGGTTTGATGAGCACCAGTGTGCGTTCCATGTCTGTCTCCTTGCTTCTTGTTTGGGCGACGAAGCGACAAGGCAACGGGTGGTAAGGCAACGAGTAATGAGGCACCGAGGTGAAGCGGCTACGCCCCCTTGTCGCCTCGTTGCCTTATTGCCTCGGCACTTCATGATCACAACGGGCGCGATTATGCCGCTCTCTGCTTCAAAAGTCAAAGCTTGCCGTTCAGGTTAGTCGGTGAATCTCGCAGACTTGGCGCAACAGGTTGTCTACCGGGCGCTCAGGCCGAGGGGCGCGTCCGAAGGGATCGCTGAGAGGGGCTTCGGGGTTCTCCAGCAAGCGGAAGGTGGTGAGCAGGCTGTGAGCCAGGACTTCGAGGTGATACCCGCCTTCCAGCAGCATCACCAGGCGTCCCTGGCACCACAGCGCGGCCAGGTTGAGTAAACGTCGCACCAATGTAGCGTAGCCGGTGATGGAGAGTTGCATTCCGGCCAGCGGGTCGGCCCAATGGCCATCGTAGCCAGCCGAGGCCAGGATCAACTGTGGGCGGTAGCGCTCGGCCAGAGGCACCAGCACCTCATCGAAGGCGCGGCGGTACCCCTCATCGCCAGTCTGAGGCGGGAAGGGGATGTTAACCGTGTATCCCTCGCCGGCTCCGGTGCCAATATCTCGCCAGTGACCCGTACCAGGATAGAGAGGGGATTGGTGCGTGGAGAAATAGAGGACGCCGGGGTCTTCCCAAAAAATCTCCTGGGTGCCGTTGCCATGGTGCACATCAAAATCCACGATGAGGATGCGATCCAGTTGCCACTGGGCTTGGGCGACACGGGCAGCTACGGCGATGTTGTTGAACAGGCAGAACCCTTCGGCTTGCTGAGGGCCGGCATGGTGACCAGGGGGGCGAATCAGCGCAAAGCCGTTACGCGCGCGGCCGGAAAGCACCGCCTCGACCAGGTTGACGGCCCCCCCCACCGCTTCCAGGGCCGCTTTGTATGAGGCTGGCTGCATGTAAGTATCAGAGTCTATGTAGCCGCCACCCTGGTTGGCATACAACTCCACCAGCCGCACATAGGTGGGAGTATGCACCAGGGTCAAGCGTTCTAACGAAATCGGCGTCGCCTCGATGGAGAGGAAGCGCTTCAGGATGCCATCCTGTTGCAGGGCGCGCTCGGCCGCGATGATACGCCGGTGGCTCTCAGGGTGGCCGGGCAGGTCGTGTCCCTCCTCTGAGGGATTGTACACGTACGCCGATGGCCTCTGCTCACGTTCGCTGCCGTCTCCGACGTTTCCATGGTTGTTCATGGCTCACTCCGCTCGTCATGGCAGGTCCTGTCTCAACCGCACCAGGCCGGGCCAGACGTCAGGGTGCGTTGCCAATGCAGCTCGCTGGGCGTCCAGCAGTTGCCGGATGCCAACCTCTGCCAGATTGATCAACTGACCCAGCCGCGCGCGCGAGAACGGCTGCCCCTCGGCCGTGCCCTGCACTTCCACGAACTCGCCAGCACCCGTCATCACCACGTTGCAGTCCACCGCAGCCCGGGCATCTTCCTGGTAACACAGGTCGAGCATAGGGACGCCATCTACCACGCCCACGCTTACCGCGGCCACAGGCGCTTTGAACACTGCCGCACTGATACGACCCTGGGCCACCAGGCGGCTAAGCGCCAGAGCGACAGCTACCCAGCCGCCGGTGATGCTGGCCGTGCGGGTACCGCCGTCGGCCTGCAGAACATCGCAGTCCACGGTCAGGGTGCGCTCCCCCAACGCCTGCAGGTTGACGGCGGCGCGCAGGGAGCGGCCGATCAACCGACGGATCTCCTGGGAGCGGCCGGAGGGGCCACGCTCCTCACGCGGCGAGCGAGTGTGGGTGGCACGGGGGATCATGGCGTACTCGGCAGTGATCCATCCCTGGCCGCGCCCCATCAGCCAGGCCGGCACCTGCTCCTCGACGGAGACGTTACAGAGGACGCGCGTACCCCCACAGGCGATGAGGACAGAACCTTCAGGGTAGGCGATGTAGTCCAGCGCGAAGGTGACCGGACGCAAGGCATCAGGCGAACGGCCATCGGGACGCAAGGTGGATTGTCCCATCACTCCTCCTGAGACAGGCAGGGAGACACCGATGGTTTCAGCGCCGCCGCGAGCGCCTCACTTGCGAGTAGGCGTACACGTCGCGAATGTTCGCCAGAAAGTAGCGGCCCTTGGAATCGGCATTCAACAAGCCCTCGTACTCTTCCGGCGGGACATCAAAGTACTGATAGGTACGTCCGGTGTTAAAAACGATCTCTAGAATACGCTTCTCGGCATCGTAGCCAACAGCGTGAATCATGCTGGATTCAACGGTTACGTGTTGCATAGATCTCTCCCCTTTATTCCACCCACTTATCCCCTACGTGGAGTAGACGACTAGCAGCGCTTCCATAGCGATCAACTATTAGCAATCAGCCGTCAGCTTGTGGCCCGCATGGGCTACTTGCAGATTTCGCTGACTGCTGATAGCTGACTGCTGATTGCTCTTCAGGGTCTCCGTCATCCCTTGAGAAACTCGTCGAGGGCGGCCTTGCTGACACGCACCTGGCTGCCAATGCGGCGCGCTTTCAAATCCCCACTCTGAATCAGGGCCATCACGTCCGCCTCGGACACGCGCAGATAGGCCGCGGCCTCGGCTGGCGTCATCACTTCTGGCACAGCACCACCCGTTTGAGCATGCTGCTCCACTGCCTGTCGCGTTTGCGAGCTCATCGCCTGAGTGATCGCCTGGGCCATCGCCGCCCCCAGACCCACGCCAGCTCCTAACCCCATACCAGCGCCGGTCAAACCACCCTCAGCACCCTCAGCCACAGCCGCATCGCGCATCGCCCGCGCTGCCTGGAATTGGAGGTAGGTCTGCATGTTGCCGATGGCGCCCATACTGGCCCGCTCATCAATGGCCCTGGCCGTCTCCTCCGTCGGGCTGATCGAGTTGACGTAAAACTGTTTAAGGGTCAGGCCGACTTGGTTAAAGGCGTCCTGAATTTTGGCCTTGATCCCCGCGCCCATTTCATCGAAGTAGGCGGGCAGGTCGAACAGCCCCTTCTTGCTCTCCCCCAGGAGATCGGTCAGGCTGGCGACGACGATGCCCCGCAGGAAGTTTTCGATCTGGCCGGTCTGGTAGATCCCTTGCGTGCCCACAATCTTGGCAACGAACATCTGGGGGTCGTTGACCTGCATGGAGTAGGTGCCGAAGGCCCGCAGGCGCACCATGCCCAGGTCCGGGTCGCGCAAAGTGATAGGCTCCGGCGTGCCCCACTTCATGTTCAGGAACTCCCGCATGTTGACGAAGTATACCTCGGCCGTGAAGGGGCTGCGGCCGTCGAACGCCAGCCCCAGGATATTGATCAACAGGGGGATGTTGGCTGTGGTGATGGTATGACGGCCAGGACCGAAGGTGTCCAGCGCCCTGCCGTCCCGGAAGAAGACCGCTGTCTGGCTCTCGCGCACGATCACCTGGGAGCCGATGCGAAAATCACCGGCCCCAACTTCAGGCACACGCACCACGATGTCGTTCTCACGCTGATTGGGGGCCTCTACAACGTCGAAAATCCTCGGCATCTCACATGCTCCTTTCTTGCTATTGAAGACAATGGAGGATGAGCCTGCCCTCGTCATTCTCTCAGACGAGAGGCCAGGGTAGCGAGGCAACGAGGCAACAAGGCACCAAGGCCACGGGGATACCCCTCGTTGCCTCATCCCTCGTTACTTGTTGCCTCGCTACTCACTTCCTCATGTCACTCCACCGCGTTCCGCATCACTTCACCGCGGTGACGCCATTGCTGGTCGAGATCGGCCAGTAAGCTGATCAGATCACGCACGGCCTGGCCGATGTTCTCCTTGCTTCCCACCGCCTGAGCCAGAGCGTCCACCTTCCCCTGCAACTCGCCCACCCGGCGCACCATCTCCTGGTCAAAACGGGCGAGCGCATCCAGCTCGGCCTCGCGCACCTTGCTGGCGTCGAAGAAGCCGGCATAGCCGTACGCGGCCGTCTTCACCTGGTCCATCAGCAGTTGCAGCTTGCCCACTGCTCGCCCTGCATCATCCACCCACTCCAGCCCACCGCCGCTCAACAAATCGAGCTGGAGCGCGGTCAGCCGCCTGCGCTGATCCTCCAGCAGTTGGGCCAACGCATCTCGCACCTGGCGATCGGCCGCACGGCGCAGCTCCTTCTCTTTATAGCTCTTGACGCCTGGCAACCCTGCCAGGGTGCGCTCGACCGCGCCCATCTGCTCTCTTGTCTGTTCTACTGAGCTCATCTCCGATCCTCCACTGTAGATGAAGGACGAAGAACGAACGACGACAGACCTTCGTCCCTCTCAGACTCGCTACGTTTCCCGTGGCTGCCGCGTTTCAGCTCATCGGGACAAAAATACCTCCGAGCCGCAGTACGGGCAGACGACGATCCCCTTGCCCGCCAGCTCCACCTGCCCACCACAGTTGGGGCATTTCTGATCGGCCTTCAGTTGGCTGGCCTCTCGCGAGTAGAGGATACCCTCTTTCCAGTTGATGGCGCCGCTGAACAACCCCTTGCCTACCAGGTCACGCACCCACGCCTCGATCTGCTCGCGCGTCACGTTCATGTCCAGGGCGATGTCCGAGATGCGCACCTGGCCCTGGGTCAGCACCCGGTTCAGCACTTGCTTTTCCCTTTCCACCTCGGCGAACTCGACCGCTTCCTGGCGGCCACGGATGGCCACATAACCCCCCACACCGACCATGATCAATACCACCGGCAAGATCAGGACCACGCCCAACAACCCGGCCGACACACTGAGCCGCTCCGTCGCGATGCCCGAGGCCAGGAACACCCCCACGGCCAGGCAGAGCACAATGCCCGCGATCACCAGGATGATGCCGGTCACCCGGCCCATTCCAATCATGATGTCCTCCCCGATGCCCGTCGAGCTTTATAGCCATCAGCAGTCAGCGGTCAGCTTTCGGCTTTTAGCTGATGGCTGATGGCTGATAGCTTCCATCATCCGAACCCCGCTGAGCCGCCACCGCTGCCACCACCGCCTGAAGACCCTCCCCCACTCCAGCCGCCACCACCGAAGCCGCGACCTCCACCTGATGAGGAAGGCCGGCTGGTGAGTGTGCTGGAAGCGGAGTTCAGCATGGTGAAGAAGCCGCTGGTCATACTCTCCAGGCCCATGAAGGTGCCGCGGGTCATCCCCTCCAGGGACGGAGCGCTACCTTCCAGGCCGCCAGGTGCAGGCGCCTCAGATGCACGGCCAGGGGCGCGCCCACTGTCTCCAGCGCCGCGGCCGGGATGGACATACGGCCGCCCGGCTGGCTGGGGCGGATATGGCATGTACCAGATAGGCGCGGGCGCGTTCACTGCCGCAAACTTGCGCACATAGTCTTTCTCCACACCGAAGGCGATGGCATACGGCAGGTAACGCTCGAAGATCTCCTTCGCTTCCTCTAACTTTGTATACTTATCAATGTTCTCCAGGTAGCGCCGGAAAGCGCGCCAGCGGGCAGCCGCCTCTGACCCTTCGGCCGTCTTGCGCGGCATGGCGCGGGCCAGGATGATCAGCCCCAGGAAGGTGGCACCTAACCCGATGGGCATGCAGATCGCGAGATCGGTATAGGCAGAGAGCGCGGCCAGCAGAACCACCCCCAGCACACCGGTCATCACCAGCCCGGCGATCCCCAGCCCGGCGTAGAGGTTACGTGTGCTCTCGGGGCTGACCTTGAAGTATCCAGCCTTCACCACCTCCTGGTACAGCAACGTCTTGATCCTGGGGATGACCCGATAAAACTTGTTCTTCAGATCAGATAACCGGCGCTCTCTTCGACTATCGAAAAACTCGCGGATCAGCGTCTGCTCATATGGGCGCAATCCTTCGGTGGAGCCTACCAGCCGATAGGTGAAATCCTTATGGCCACCAATGCCCAGGAACCCCGGCTCTTCCATCTCCTCGATGGTCATGACCCCGCGCCGGGCCAGGTCCACGATGGTGGCGATGATGTCTTCCATGTCCGCGTGCTCGTCCAGGAGGGTGCCGGCCATGCCGGCCGGGATGTCCGATGGCGGCTCGGTCAGGTAGTCCGCAGGCAGCTTGACGGGCACATCGCGGCCGCGGGTGTACCACAGCAGGTAGAGCAGGGCCGGCCCACCGATCAGGAAGAGCAGCCCTAACCCCAGCATCGCCACGTTGGCCACCGGCCGCCAACGGCGATCCCACTCCGCCTGCCGTTCTCGGGCGGCCGCCTCCGCATCAGCCTGCGCCTGCCACGCCGGCGGCTGTCCGGCTACCACCCCCGGCGTGAACTGCGCACGCACCTCGAACTCCTGGCCGGCCGGGACCTCCTCCGTCGCCTCGAAGACGACGGTGCGCGCGTCCGCCTTCTGGGCCATCACCGGCGCGCCATAGGCGTCCCAATTCTGGATCTCTGCCGGCTCCGGCACCTGCACCGTCACCCTGGAGGCGCGCACTGGAAACGAACGGTTGGACGGGATCGCCTTCCACCACAACTGATCGCCGCCCGGATAGTAACGCAGCCCGCCGTCCACAGTGTAGGCGATGGTGTACGTGTGGCGACTATCGGACGTGGGCGGGAAGAACCATTTGATCTTAAACTCGCTCCCGTCCATGTAGGTGGTGAACGTCCACGGCTCCTCGCTCGAGCTCTGCCGGAACACCTGGTCGCCTTCGCTCACCTCGATGGCCGAGATGCGGCCCAGACGGCTCGTCTCGACGCCGCGCGTCCCGAACCGGAACGTCCCGCTGGTGAACTCAATGGTCTGTCGCTCGACGACCCGGAACGTGCCATCAGCGTGCACCGTGACGTCCACGTCCCATCGTGCCCAATATAGCGTCTTACTTTGCGCCTGGGCCAGGCTGGTGGTGAGCAGCAGCAAGATGATCAACGGGCCGATCAGCCGCAACAGTTTGTATCGCAATCGCATCCTAAGCACCTCCTACTGCCCTGAAAATAGCCATCAGTGATTAGCGATCAGCGATTAGCCACTCTGACTGAAGGCTGGCGGCTGCTTGTGGCCCGCACTTGTGGTCTTCGCCTCTCAGAAGACCATGGGCTAAAAGCTGACGGCTAACCGCTGACGGCTGACCGCTTTTCACTGGCAGTGGTGCTGTCCCTGGCATGAGGACTGTCCCATCAGACAGACAGGGCAACACATACACCTTCGCGCCGCTCCGCCCGACTCGCCCGACGTTCATCAGACGATGAACTGACAACCAGGACCAACCTGTCACGGCGGGAGCAACGCAATGACCCCCAGGCTGGCCCGGCCGATCTCGCGGCCGTCCGCCGCCCGGTAGAGAATGACCAGGACCTCGTAAGTCCCCTCGGCCACTGACGGCGGCACGCGCAGGTCATACACATCCTGCACCACCTCGCCGGGCAGCCAGGCGGTAGTCGGGTAGGCGGAGTGGACAGGCTCATCGTCGGCGGTTGCTATCTTGTCGTTGGTCGGCGTCGCCAGCCGCGCCGAGACTTTCAGCCGCTCCTCGATCCGATTTTCAGCCTGCCAGTGCAAGGTCAGGCGCACCATGCGGCCCGAACGCAGCGTCCTAGCCTCGACCAGGTAGCCGATCAGATGTACCCCCTGCCCCAGCGCCTGGTCGGTCTGGCCAGGGAGCCGGTCCCACGCGCCAGCGCCTTTGGGCCAGGCCCGGATGAGCGGCCCCACCGCCCCCAGCGAGTAGAGCGCCTCCGCGCCAGGTGTCAGTCGCGTCAGAAATGCGGGCCGCCCCTCGCTCAACAGGCGATCCACCGCCGCCAGCCGGTCCGTCTCGCGATCGGCCGGGATGGGCTGCACATCCGGTCGCAGCCCGTGGGCAAATTGAAAATAGCGGATCAGCGTCATCTCGCCCAGGATACCGACGATGGTCGAGCCTTCGGGCAGTGGCTGGCGAAGCATATCCTCGCCTGACTCGTGCACTGCCCACTGGCCGCTACGATCCACCTGCGGGAAGCGAGCCATTGCTGGCCCCAGGGTGACCGTCAACACGACGGCCCCCAGGATCAGGTAGCCGGCCGAAAATGTCATTCTGAGGAGCGCTTTTTGCGACGAAGAATCTCGCCAACAAACTGGTGGGGGAGATTCTTCGCTCGCAGACTCGCTCAGAATGACGTGAGGAGATGTTCGAATCGTCCAGACAATATTTGGATAAACACTCCTCCACCCCGTTTGCAGGGCAGCCAGACTGGCGGCCACGGCCAGGGCAGTGCACAGGAACGCCGGCAGGAAGAAGACCTCGATGTCGGCCGCCCGATACGCGATGCCGAACCCGTACGTGGCCGCTAATGCCGCTGCCAGGCACAGACCGTCCCAGCGGGCCTGGCGACGATCCCCACCTGTCCATCCCGCCGCCAGGGCCACCAGCCCCAGGATCGCCAGCGCCATGCTCCAGACGTCGATTTGATCGCGCGCCAAGTGGAGGTAAAACCAGGCATCCCGTTGGATGGAGAAGGGGTTACCTGTCAGAAAGACGTTGTATTCCCGCGCGGTGACCCAGCCCCAGAACCCCGCCCAATCGTTGCGGTACGTGCCATCCAGCGAGGTGATGGCGCGGCCGCGCAGGGGCAGATAGGCATAGAGCAGCAGCGGCGTGAGCAGGGCGCTCACTGCGGGCAGCCAGGACATCCATGTTCGCCGCAGATCACCCCAGCGCCCAACCAGCCACAACGCCAGCGCTGGCGCTAACAGCAGGATCATGCGGTGATGAGCCAGCCCCAGGCCCAAGGCCAGCCCCACGGGCCACAGCCGACCCTGGCCATGCGCCCAACGCAGCGTCAGCCACAGGAGCAGGGCTTGCAGGAGCCCGTGTAGCGTGTACACCTCGGCCACGGTCGCCTGCGACCACCAGGCGGGAATGACCGCGAACTGGATCGCCGCCAACGCCGCCGCCAGCCGTCGTCCGCTCAGCTCGCGCCCGGCCAGGTAGAGCAGGCTGATCGCGGCCGCGCCCGTTACCGCCGAGAACAGGTTGGCCCGGTACGCCATCTCCCCCAACGGCAGCCGGGTGAATAGGTAGCCCAGCAAAGTGTACAACGGGTAGCCCGTCGGGTGGGCGATCCCCAGCGTGGGCAGGACGAGCTGGAACTCCAGGCTGTCGTCGAAAACGGCCACGACGGAAGGGGCAGCGGTGCGCACGTAGAGGATCAGGTCGGCCAGGCCGAGCCCCAGTGCAATCCCAGCATCAAGGGAAAGGCGGCGCATCTCCATAGCGGTGAAATCATACCACAGTCGGCGGGGCTGGGCAATTTTCGTGTTGCGTGGCAGGCAATGGTAGGGCGCCGGCGGTCTGGGCCCGAAGCAGACCGGCAGAGCTCGATGTTAAAGAGCGCCGCCGCCTTTTGGAGGCATTGGGTGAGCTTTACGGAGCCTGGACGGACGAAGACGAAGTAGAATTCGATCGGGCCAGAAAGGAAATGTGGGCCGGATGGCGACTCCCCAGCTCGTTATAGACACGGACATCATTATTGATTATCTGCGACGTCGGACAGATGTCCTACGCACGGCGCGATTGCGTTTCTCTTGTGCGATGACGGCGATCACTCTGTATGAATTGAAATCTGTAAGTGTACGTTCGGAGCGCCAGGAGAGAACGATCACCACTCTTGCCGAAGTGTTAGATGTGTTACCTTTTGACCGAAGGGATGTGGAGCAAGCAGCCGAGATATGGCGTTTATTGGCCCGCAAAGGCGAGTTAATCGGCCTGCCTGATACTCTCATTGCGGGTACTTGTCTTGCCAGCGGTTGAACAATGAATTCATCGTGTCGGCACGGCGCCGGTGGGCCTTGGTCGGCTGGCATCCGCCGCAGGAGTGAGCAGAAGAGCTAAGAGCGTGATTGACACACCTCGAGCAGGGCGCGGCGGCCCAGGCCATTCCCTTGGTGGAGCAAGCCCTGGCCCTTGCTCGCCAGATCGGCGATCGGCCGCTGGAGGCCAAGGCCCTGGCGGAGTTGGGGAGGGCCCACCTCTGCCTGGATGACCCGGAGCGGGCGCAGGCGCTGCTGGAGCAGGCCCTGAGCGCCATGGCTGCCGGCGGCGAGTGCTGGCACTGGGCCAAAACCCGCTCCTATCTGGCCCGGGCCTTGCTGGCAACGGGCGATCGCGATCGGGCCCTGACCCAGGCGCGCAGCGGGCTGGAAGTGGCGCAAAGGCTGGCCGAGCCCTGGACACTTGGCCTGACCCATCGCGTGATGGCAGAGGTTTGCGCGCGCTGCGGCGACGGGACGAATGTTGTCAAGTCTCACTTCGACGAGAGCATTCGCCTCCTGCGGGAGATCGGCGCCGATGCAGAGTTGGCCCGCACCCTGGCGGCCTGCGGGCTCTATCTGTCGGGCCTGGCAGATGCCGACGAGGTGCGGCGCGGCGCGGCATGGATAGAAGAGGCCAGGTCGCTATTCCGGCAATTGGGCATGGCCGGCGACCTGGCCCGCCT
>DAOUAJ010000027.1:0-6224 GCA_034433615.1 Anaerolineae bacterium
GCTTCTTCATGGCCTAACCTGAAACTGCCCACAACCCGGTATGGCTAAAGGCGCAGTGCTTATCGGCAGTGCGGTAGTTTCATGTTGCCGTCGTGCGGCCACACGTTACACGAGTTCACAACCCATAGATAGAGTATGATGCAAAATTTGGGCAAATGCCGGAATTTTGCATCTATTACGAAGGTGGTCAGCCTAAACCGCATAATCTTGACGGGACGGCAAATAGGGGGATGTAATTTCGCAAATAGTATATCACCACCCGCTGAGCCTGTCAATGCCTATGGCGAAGAAACGGCTGGACCAGGTCCAGGTTGCCCTGCGCATCCAGCATTCCTCCTACCGTACGTACCGGCGCTTCCGCAACCACCCCAGCGGCACTCACAAACTGATGGCCCAGTGGTTCTACGGCTCGGGCCTGCGCCGCATGGAGTGCGTCCGTCTGCGGGTCAAAGACGTGGATTTGGAGTACATTAATCTTTGAAAAGCCTTCGCTCTGCACTCGATTTCGCAAGCATTGTAGCTTGCGTTATAATTCAACACACGAGCATCTGCTGTCGCAGGGTGGTGATGACGTGCAAGTCGCGCTCCATTCGGACTGCGATCATATACCCTCTGGATCTGGTTGAAATTAGCCTGCAGCGGAAGGCCTTGGGTTGTCGCTGCTGCGATCCCCCTGGCCTGACCGGCCAGCCTGCCCTGGACGTCGTGCAGGCCAGGGGACAGGCTGATCGCCTGAACTCGAGTTTAGCTCGTGCCATCAGTGGAGGTCTCCATGTGGCATCAGGTATTCGCTTCGCCCAAGGCAGATCCCGAATTCGTCCGATCCGCATCGGAGATGCTGCATTCTACCGCGCGCACCCTGATCCTGACCACCATCGGCATCTGTGCCGCTCTGCTGATCGGGATCTGGACCAAGACGCCGAGCCATACAGACCTGATCACCATACCCTCGCTGGTCCTGGCCATTACGCTCTCCTTCCTCGCCCTCTGGCTGCTGACAAAGGGGTTCCTGATCAGTCAGGCAGCCTGGCAAGCGATGCTGGGCGCCCTGCTCGTGCTGACCATCTACCTCTTAAAGGAGCCGATGCTTGGCTTTGCCCTCGCCCTGTTTCCCCTGCTGGCCGTCGTCACGCTGGGCTGGCCGGCCGCTCTGCTGGCCGAGACAGGGGTGATCGCGCTCGCCTGGATCCTCCATCAAGGATGGCTGGCCCCTCCTCTGCCGGCGCCCTACAGCCTGGGGATCATGGCTGCCGGAGCGACGACCGGCCTCCTGGGCTGGGCGGCGACGCACACGCTGTTCACCATCGCGCAGTGGTCGCTTCTCAGCTTCCAGCAAGCCCAAAGGCAAATGGAAGAGGCGCGTAACCAGCGGCTGGAGCTGGAACAGGTCAAAGAGGACCTCCTCCAGGCCAACCGTGAGCTCGCCAGGCTGTCGGACCGGCTGAAGGCGATGTATCAGGTGGCGGAAGAGGCGCGCCGGGCTAAGGAGGAGTTCGTCGCCAACGTCAGCCACGAGCTGCGCACGCCCCTCAACATGATCATCGGGTTCGCCGAGATGATCACGCAGGCCCCGCAAGTCTACGGCGAGGCGTTGCCGCCGGCGCTGTTGGCCGACATCACCGCCATCCAGCGCAACAGCCAGCATCTGGCCCGATTGGTGGACGATGTGCTGGACTTAAGCCAGGTCGAGGCCGGCAAGATGGTGCTCAGCAAGGAGTGGGTCTCCCTGCAGGAGATCGTGAACGCGGCGGCGATCGCCGTGCGCGCGCTCTACGACTCGAAGGGGCTCTACTTGAAGATCGAAGTGCCGGCGGACTTGCCTCCTGTCTTCTGCGATGGCACGCGCATCCGCCAGGTGATCCTAAACCTGCTGAGCAACGCCGGCCGCTTTACCGAGCGCGGCGGCGTCCAGGTGAAGGCGTGGAGCAAGGGCGACGGCGTCATCATCAGCGTCACCGACACCGGGCCAGGCATCGCCCCGGAGAAGCAAGCGAAGCTCTTCGAGCCCTTCCAACAATTGGACGCTTCCATCCGGCGAATCCACGGCGGAAGCGGCCTGGGCCTGAGCATCAGCAAGCGTTTTGTGGAGATGCACGGCGGGAAGATGTGGCTGGAAAGCCAGGTGGGCGTGGGCACGACATTCTACTTCAGCCTGCCCCTGCAGGCACCTCTGCCCAGCACCTCGGTCGGCGCCGGTGACGCCCGGCGCTGGTTCAACCCCTACCGGCCCTACGAAGAACGGTTCAGACGCTCAAAGGCTCCTCCCCCTGACTTACCCCCTCGCTTTGTACTGCTGGAGCAAGAAGAATCTCTACAACGGCGGTTACGGCATTACATCGAAGATGTTGAGATTGCGCCGGTACGGAGTATTGAAGAGGCCAACCGGGAGCTCAATCGCCTGCCTGCCCGAGCGCTGATCATCAACGCCTCATCCCTCGCCGAAGTGCAGGCCCCCGCCGACGGGCTGACCGACCTGCCCTACGGGACGCCGGTCATCACCTGCTGGGTCCCCGCCGAGGAAGAAGCGGCCAGACGGCTGGGCGTGGTGCGCTACCTCGTGAAACCGATCGGCCGCGCCGCGCTGCTGGCAGCCCTGGAGAGCCTGGGAGATGAGGTGAAGAGCGTGCTCCTAGTGGACGACGAGCCGGAGGTCGTGCGGCTCTTCTCACGCATGATCGCGTCGGCGGAACGCCCCTATCGCCTGCTGCGCGCGAACGACGGACAACGGGCGCTCGACCTGCTGCGCACCCGCCGGCCTGACGTCATGCTCCTCGACCTGATCCTGCCGGGCATGGATGGCTTTCAGGTGCTTCGGGAGAAGAGCCAAGACCCGTCCATCCGGGACATCCCCGTGATCGCGATCTCATCCAGGGACCCGATCGGACAGCCTATCGTGAGCGACACGCTGACGGTGACCCGGGGCGGTGGGTTGTCCATGCGCGATCTCGTGGCCTGCATCGAGGCCGTCAGCCAGGCTCTGATGCCGTCCGCCCGATCTGGCGATCGAGCGCGCGCAGAAACTCAGCCCGCGTGACCGGCTTGCGCACGAAATCGCTGGCGCCCAAGAGCAGGGCCAGGTCCCGCTGGGCCAGGATCGTGCACACCACGATCGGGATCTGGCTCGTGCGAGGGTGTTGCCGCAGCCGCCCCAGCACTTCCCAACCATCCACGTGCGGCATCATCACGTCCAGGACGATGACCCGCGGAGCGATCTGCTCGGCCAGACGCAACCCCTGCTCTGGGTCACGCGTACCCACCAGGCGATAGCAGGTGGCTGTGGTATAGCGTTGCAACAATTGCAGCGTATCGGCACTGTCGTCAATGGCCAGGACGGGGATCTGCTCCAGCGCTGGCAAGATCAACACCGCATCGAAGCCGCGCGCGTCGGCGGACAGCACCAGGGGGCATCCGCAAAGGTTGGCCAGTTGCCCGGCCATGTTCAGGTTGGTGGCCTCATCGTCCGGCGGCGGCTGAGGGCCGGTCGGATATTGCGGGCACCGGATGCGCACTTCCACATCCCAGCGCAACGGCCGAACCGAGAAGCTCACCTCCCCGCCTGCCGCGCGCGGGATGACCACGCTGAAGAGGCTGATGAGGATCTGCCGCAGGGCAACGGGGGCGATGCCCACCCGGGGAAGCTCGCCGACCAGCGCCGAATTGAGCCATACGTGGTGCCGCTCGGCCAGCTTTTGAACCAGGTCCAACACCGGGGGAAGCACCTGGGAGAGATCCGAGAAGCTGGTCCCGGACATCTCTTTGAGCCAGGTTAGCTCTTGTTGAAACGCTGTCAGGTCAGGCCGGAGATCGTTGCGGCTCTGCGCGTTATGCCCCCCTTCCAACGCCTCGGCCAGGCCGAATTGCTTCCACAACAGGTCGGCCAGCGCCTCCTGAGCGATGTTCTGCCAGCGGCGCAGGTGGCGGGTGGTAACCCCCAGTTGGTCGGCAACCTCCTCGGCGCTCCACTGCTCGACGTAGCGGTAGAAGAGGGGCTCGTAGATCTGCCAGGCGGGAGACTGGGGGGGCTCGCCAGGTGGCGGCCTGAGAGATTGGATGGCGTCGGTGAGGATGCGCTGCAGGGCGGAGGCCGTGTCGAAGCGGTTGGCCACGCCGAAGAGGGTGGCGAGCGGGTTCCGGCGCAGACGTTCAGGATCGTACAGATGGTTGAGCGTATCGCGCAGGTACAGCAGGAACTCTTCTCTGGTCATGATGTCCGCCCTGTTGTCCGCTCTGTGTCCGCATCAGTTCCGCAGGCAAGACACAAGCGGAAAGGCTTATGGTATTATAAGAAGGTAGGTCATCGGTGGCAAGTCTCCTTGTCCTTCGGTTGTCCTCCCTTACCGAAAACCTTTGCGTTCGCAAGCATATGCCCCCAACCAACGAAGATCAACAGGAGCGGAGCATCTCTCTTCAGCATTGTGAAGGGAGGCCGACAACTCACATATCCCGTCATGGGAGAGGAGGAAAGCTTATGGAAGGGAAAACCAGCATCACCAGACGTCATTTCTTGAAGCTGGCGTCCGCCGCATCAGCAGGGGCTTTGCTGGCAGCCTGTGCCCCCTCTGCTCCTGCGCCAACGCAGGCACCCGAAGCGGCCGAAGCCAAAGCAGCGCCGGCCGAGCCTATCACCGTCCGGTTGTGGGTCGCCTGGGGCAACATGAACAAGCTGTTCCAGGACGAAGTCTGGTACAAGATACCCGAGTACGAGGAGATCGTCGGCAACATCAAGATCGAGTACAAGGGCAACACCGGCGACGCGCCGGTGATGACGGCCATTGCGGCCGGCGACCCGCCGGAGGCTGCGTCCAATATCAGCTATGCGCAGTTTGCGATTAAGGGTGTGTTTCTTGACACTCAACCCCTTGTAGACACCAGCAAGTACATCAAGGAAGAGGACTTCATCCCTGCCGTTTGGAATTTTTGTAAGTTCTGGACGTTTAAAGGGCTGCTGGGAGTGCCAGCCTTCGAAAGCTTCCTGGATTACGGCTTGAACTACAATGCAGAGCTTGTACAGAAGGCGGGCCTGGACCCGGACAATCCCCCTCAGACGTTCAGCGAGGCGCTGGAGTGGCACAAGGCATTGACGATCAAGGATGAGGCCGGCAATCTCAAGCAGTTTGGCCTGGATCCCTACGATGCCATGGGAGGCGACCCGGATGGGATGCAGGTGGCCACCAACCACAAGTATTGGGACGAGGAGACCGGCAAGTTCGACTTTACCAACGAGCTCTTCGTGGAGTATTTTGACATCACCCGGAAATTCTACGACGTCATGGGGCCGGATCAGATCGCCGGGTTGCGCCAGGCCGAGGGAATGGGCGGCTGGGGCGGCGCTTACAACGCCGAGGCGCAGGCCATGATCATCGAAGGGTATTGTTCAAGAAGCTGGGATGGGTGGGCACCTACAACCCAATGGTGGTCCCGGCGCTGTTCGGGAACGCCTTTTTCATCTTCATGCTGCGACAATTCTTCCTCACGTTGCCCCAGGAGCTGTCCGATGCCGCGCGGGTGGACGGCGCCAGCGAGCTGGGCATCCTGTTCCGGATCATCTTGCCGCTGTCGAGGCCAGCCTTGGCCGTGGTAGCCCTGTTCCAGTTCATGGGCACCTGGAACGACTACCTGGGGCCGCTTATCTACATCAACAAGTATGAGATGTTTCCACTGGCCCTGGGCATCCAGAAGCTCCGACAGATGCTCTCGCAGGTTGGCAATGCCCCACTGGCCTACCCATACCTGATGGCCGTGAGCACTATTGCCACCGCGCCGATCATCATCCTGTTCTTCTTCGCCCAGCGCACATTCATCGAGGGGATCTCGCTGACGGGGTTGAAGGGGTAAAGGGAAAGACAAGCGAGTGGCCCAGGGCGTTGCCCTGGGCTATGGCAGCGGGTAGGGCCAGAGCCCTACCCCTGTTGTCGTACCAGCACCGGGTGCAGCTCCCTGCGGCCGTCCACGAAGACGGCCACCCACTCAGCCAGGCGCTGACCGAGCCGCCGGCAAGAGGCGATCTCCTCTTCCCGCCGTGGTTCACCGGCGATCACCGCGCCGTAATGCAGCGTGAATCGGCGCGCCACATAATCCGGCACTCCAAAGACCAGAAAGCCGTAATTCATCAACATGATCAGCGTGGACAGGCACGCCAGCTCCGCGCCGCCGCCCCAGCCGCCGGACGACGAAAACGCGCAGGCGATCTTGCCGTCCACCTTGCTCCACACTTCGTCCACAAT
>DAOUAJ010000028.1:0-5454 GCA_034433615.1 Anaerolineae bacterium
GCTCCGGCGGGCGGCTGAGCTTTTTCGTTAGCCTGATCCGGCGGCTGCGCATTGACGTCGAGAGCGTGATCCTGGCCCCGTCGGACAAGACGGCGTCCCTCGCGCTGAGCCTACGCAACCGCAGCGACACCCTTCTCCAGGGCCGGGCGTGTTGGGAGTTGCCCCCTGGCCTGGCTGCTCCATCAGACCCCTTGGATTTCGAACTGCAGCCCGGCCAGACGCTCAGGCGCACCGTCACTCTGCAAATCGGCGCGCTGCCGGAGACGGCCAATCATGTCTTCCTGCGGGTGGAAGCAGTCGGACAGGTGCACTATGGCTGGGGCGTGGTGTACTACCCCAGGCCGCTGATTCTTGACCGCGATGATGTGGGGATACCAGGCGTCTCTTACCTGCCCGACGTGGCGGCTGTGCAGGATTTCTTGACGCGATACGGCGACGACTGCGCGATCGTCGTCGGGCCGGGCACCGGCCACTGGGATGTCGAGCTGGGCTACCGCATCAAGATCGTCCTGGAATCGCTGCGCGGACATTCTGTGCCCATTAAGACCTGGTTCATGCTGCCGGAGGCCTGGGACCGGCCGTTGATCATCGTTGGGCGGCCCACGCTCAACTACTGTGCCTGGTTGGTGGAGTTAGCACTGCCTCCGGAACAGCGGGCGGATGCGCTGGCGCCGGGGCAGGGGTTCGTGCAGAGGATCGAGCGGCCGCTGGGCGAGCCTATCGGCTCCTGGCACACTGAGCTGAGAGGGAAGCTGATCGGCTTCCACCAGTGCCCGGCGGCGCTCTACATCGCCGGCGGCGACGATGCCGGCACGAAGGCGGCGGCCTACGATCTCATTAAGCGGCTCTGGCACCTGGAAGGGACACCAGGGCCGAAGGCGCATTGGCTGTAGGGAAAGGTGTAATGAGGCAATAAGGCAACGAGGGTTCTGGCCTCGTTGCCCTGTTGTTTCATTGCCTCGTTACTGCTTTTTCAGCAGCTCCACCAGCCGGTCTAGCTCCTCCGGCAAGACATAGGCGTTGACGGCCAGGCGTATCCAGCGTCGGTCGGGGTTGTGGCTGACCAGGATACGGTGCTCTTTCCATAGCCATTGACCGAAATCGGCCGGCCCGCTGTGCGTGAAGGCCACCAGCCCGGAGCTCAGCGCCGGGTTGCAGGGGGTACGCAGGGCCACGCCCGGCACCTGGAGCAGCGACTCCTTTAGAGAGGCGACCATCGGCGCGATGACGCGCTCGATCTCGGCGGGATCCAGCGTCCGGATGCGCTCGATGGCCACCTTCAGCGCCGGGTACAGTGGCCAGGGCCGGGTGCCGTACTCAAAGCGTCGCCCGTCGGACCACGGCTCGAAGATCATCTCCTGCAAATCGTAGCGCTCTGACGATCCCCAGCCGACGAACGTGGGGGCCACTTCGAGCAGGCGCTCGCGGCGAATGTACAAAAAGCCGGTGCCCTGAGGGCCGCACAGCCACTTGTGCCCGCACGCTGCGTAAAAATCACACCCCAGCGCGTGCACGTCCACCGGAAGCTGTCCCACCGAGTGAGCCCCGTCCAACATGACCATGACCCCTCGGCGGCGGCCCAGCTCGCAGATCTCAGCCACCGGCAGGCGCATCCCGCTGACGCAGGAGACGTGGCTGACGTAGATCAGCCGGGTGCGAGGGGTGATGAGCCGCCCCAGCCGCTCCAGGATGACGTCGGCATCGTGGGCGAGCGGCAGCAGCCTGACGACGATCCCCTGGCGATTTCTCAGGTTGAACCAGGGCAGGGCTCCGCTGGGGTGTTCCTCATCGCTGATGATCACCTCATCGCCGGGCCGCCACGTCAGCCCATTGGCGACGATGTCAACTCCCTCGGAGACGTTGCGGGTGAGGGTGATCTCGGCCTCATCTGCATTGATGAACGCAGCAGCGGCGCGTCGCGTGGCCTCGTACTCCTCGTGCAGGTCGTGCGTGACCTCAAACGCGTAGCTGCCCTCGGCCTCAATGCGCCGATACCAGCGCACCAGTTCGTCGGCGACTACGGCGGGCAGCGGGCCGTAGGTGCCGCAGTTCAGGTAAGTGCATCGCTGCAGGACGGGGATGCCTGCGCGCAGAGCAGCAATGTCCATGTTCTCACCCCAAACTCTCAGGAAGTAACGAGCAGTTAGCCTGGCCGCTCGCGAGCAACAGCAGGCATGATACAACCGGATGGGGATATACGCCAAGTTGATCACCTGACGATCCATCAGCACAAGGAGCGACACTCTGTACAGGCAAAGGGCACCATGGTGACATTCGATCCCGTGATCCGGACATTGGACCAGTGGAGACCGATCTTCACCCGGGCTGACGTCTGGCGCCCGATAATCGAAGAGATTTGGCGACGGCACCGGTTGGGAGCTGTCGAGCAAGTTGAGCCCGGCTTCGCCGGCTCCAATGCCGTCTTCATGGTCAACGGTGATTGGGTGGTGAAGATCTTCGCACCTTTCTGGGCAGATGATGCGTCTAGAGAGTTGGAGATATATCACATCCTGGCCGACTACCCTGACCTGCTGACGCCCCATGTGATCGCCTACGGGACGATGGCGACGACGCAAGAGTGGCCTTACATTGTCATGACCCGGCTGCCTGGCCTGGGCCTGGGCGAGGTGTGGCCACACGTTCCGTTGGCCGACCGCCTGGCCATCATGCATTACCTGGCGGAGATGGTGCAGACGTTACACACTGTGCCTGCCAGCCGGGTGACGACGATGGAGACTCGGCAGGAAGCTTGGGTTGCCTTTGTGGAACGGCAGATGGCCGGCGCGGTGGCACACCACCAGCGTAACTCCTCTCTACCCGAGCATCTGTTGGCACAACTGCCCGGCTATCTGGCTGATGCGCTGCCGTTATTTCCATCCGACTTTCGGCCCACCATTATCAACTGCGACCTGACCTGTGATCACGTCTTGCTGACGGAGCAGGACGGGCATTGGCATATCACCGGACTGATTGACTTTGGTGATGTGCAGGTGGGGCATGTGGACTATGAGTGGGTGGCGTTGCACCTCAGCCTGCTGGATGCGGATCGAGACTTGCTGCGGGCATTTCTGTGCACCTATGGCTGGGAGCGGGTGGTAGATGAGCGGTTCAGTCGGCGCATGATGGCTTACTCTCTTTTGCACCTCTTCAGCGACATGCGGCCCTTTGTGGGACGATTGGGTGGGCCGGAGCGAGTACAGCGGATCGAGGAACTGGAAATAGCACTGTGGCGTCTGTGAGCTGATCCGGTGGCGTATACCGTTCTGCTCTGTTCTGTGCGGGAGCACAAACGAGGAGGGGAAAATGAAAGCTGGTTTTATTGCTCTGTCGGTGATGGTGCTGTTGATCGCTGCACGGGCCACAGCGAGCGTGCAGGCAGCACCTGTAAGCCTGGACCAACCTGGGCCTCCGGCGCGCATCGAGACGCAGGCCCAAAGACCAACCGCCACCCCAACGGGGACCATCAGCGATACGGTGGCAGCAATCCAGGCCACCGATCCTACCTTAAGCGACACTTTCCGCCGTGATAAAGGCCGCTGGGGGACCCAGTCCGATAAGGATGTGTCCTACTTCTATGCGGAACGAACTTTCCACATCCGGGTGCACAGCACCAATCTGATAGCCCGGAGCAACAGCGACATCAAAATGTCTGATTTCTATTTGGAGGTAGACACCACCCAGGTGGCCGGGCCAGCGAACAGCGAGTTCGGTGTTGTCTTCCGCTTAGTAGACAGCAAGAATTACTATCTGTATGCCATCAGTGGGCTTGGCACCTACAGCTTATGGAAGCTGGTGGACAATAAGTGGGAGGAGATCATCGGGTGGACAAAGGCAGATGCTTTGCGCACCGGCCCAGGGGCCATGAACCATCTGGGGTTGCTGGCCCAGGGCTCGCGATTTGGCCTGCTGGCCAACGACGTGATGTTGGTAGAGGTCGAGGATGACGCCTTCGCCGCAGGTACCATAGCACTGGCGGCGGGCACCTTTGACGAGGGTGAAGTCGAGGTCGCTTTCGATAACCTGGATCTCTGGGACCTGGCACCGGTCCCAACTCCTACACCCACCCAGACTCCACTACGACCGACTGCTACCCCCACGCCGGAAAAGATCAGCGACACGGTGACGATGATTAAGGCCACCAATCCCACCTTTAGCGACACCTTCCGTCGCGATGATGGCACCTGGAACACCCAGTCCGACGAGGACGTGTCGCGGTTCTACGAGCGGGGGGCCTATCACCTCAACGTGCAGAGCAGCGATATGCTAGCCTGGGGGCGGGGTGATATTGAGGCTTCCGATTTCTACCTGGAGGTGGATACCGCCCACGTGGCCGGGCCACTGGACAACGAGCTTGGCGTCCTCTTCCGCTATGTGGACGGCGATAACTTCTACTTCTTCGCTATTAGCAGCGACGGTTTCTACAAGCTGCAGAAGCTGGTGGATGGCAAGTGGGAGCAGATCATCAAGTGGACACAGTCAGATGCCATCAATACTGGCGAAGAGTCAGAGAACCGGCTGGGGCTGCTGGCCGTGGGGTCACGGATCGCGTTACTGGTCAACGACGAGGTGCTGGACGAGGTCGAGGACGACACCCTCGACACAGGCACTGTAGCGCTGGCAGCCGGCACCTTCGACGAGGGCGGGGTCGAGATCGCCTTCGACAACCTGAAGGTCTGGGAGTTGAAGGCGAAGGTTACCCCCACGCCCACCGCCACACCTACACGGTCACGGGTAACGCCCACCGCCACACCTGCGCCAGAAGAGCTCAGCGACATGCTGGCTGCCATCCGGGAGACGGAGCCAATCTTCACGGCCGATTTTCGCCGCGATGACGGCACCTGGGGCACCGGATCGGACGAAAACGCCGTGCGCTTCTTCGAGCGGGGGGCTTACCACATCCAGGTGCAGGCCGAAAACCGGGTGGCCTGGACCACTACCGACGTTGAGGTGACGGACTTTTACCTGGAAGTCGAGACGGCGCACGTGGCCGGGCCGCTGGACAACGAGTTCGGCGTCCTCTTCCGCTATGAAGACGACGAAAACTTCTACATGTTCTCCATCAGCAGCGATGGTTACTATCGCTTGCAGAAGCTGGTGGACGACGAGTGGGAGTCCATCGTTAAGTGGAAGAGATCAGATGCCATCAACACTGGCGAGGAGTCTGTGAACCGGCTGGGGCTGCTGGCCGTTGGAACATTCATCGTGTTGTTGGTGAACGACGAGGTAGTGGATGAAATCGAAGACGACACTTTCGCCGCCGGCAACATTGGGCTGGCAGCAGGGGCTTTCGAGGAAACTGGCGTCGAGATTGCCTTCGACAATCTTAAAGTCTGGGAGCTGGCACCGTAGTTTCCCAGAGCTGTGGGGTTCCAACAAGGCAACGCGGCCGAACACCAGATGATTGCGGCAGTCTTATAGTGTCACCACGGGCCAGGAAAAACTCCGGCGGGCTCC
>DAOUAJ010000029.1:0-6537 GCA_034433615.1 Anaerolineae bacterium
CGGACCAGGTCCTGGATGACCCGGACCGGCAACAATTCCTGAAACACCGGCAGCAGTTCCGCCGGGCCTGGCTTGGCTGGCGGCTGAGAGAGAGTAGACATGTTCTCCTCCATAATCGAGAATACAGATCCCAGAAAAAAGGATACCCGCTTTCTCTCAAAAACACCAGTCGCTCTATGGATTGTTCAAGCGCGAAAAGTTAGTGACATTGGGCTGTAGCCTGTAGCACTGGGCCCCACCGGGTAGGTGGAAGGCCTGAAATGAGGTTCCTTGAAGGGGCACAGCCCCTTCGAGCTTCCCCTGAAGAGGCGACTGTGAGCAAGAATCTGTTGCTGACCGGCCCGCCCGGTTGTGGCAAGACCACCATCATCGAGAAAGTCGTAGCAGCGCTGCCGCCGGAGGTGGCGGGTGGCTTTCTGACTCGTGAGTTGCGCCGGGGGAAAGCGCGAGTCGGCTTTGAGGTGCGCACCCTCGCCGGGGGGAGTGCCACCCTCGCCCACACGGATATCTCCTCCCGCCACCGGGTGGGGCGCTACGGGGTGGACGTGGCCGCCTTCGAGCGCGTGGGCGTGGCCGCGCTGGAGGAGGCCGTCGCCGCTGGCCGCCTGGTCATCGTGGACGAGATCGGCAAGATGGAACTGTTTTCCGAGCGGTTCTGCCGCGCCGTGTTGGCCGCGCTCGATGGCCCATCACCCGTGCTGGCGACCATCACGGCCCGTCCGCATCTCTGGTGCGACCAGATCAAAGCGCGGCCGGACGTCGAGCTGTGGACGGTCACCTTTCAAAGCCGGGATGCGCTGCCGAAGCGGGTGCTGGATTGGCTGCAAGCTTGTTCGGCGAGCACTCCCACCCTATCTGGAGCGCTCAACTTCCGGCCAATATCTCACCCGCCATCTGGCTGAGGAGCACAGGCATTGTCAGGATGCTCAGCAGTGTAGTGGTGAAGACCACGATGGCCACGTAGCGCGGCTTGCAGTCGTACTGAGTAGCCAGCACGGCCGCGAGTACTGCGGTAGGCACCCCCCATTGGGTGATGCCCACCGCTCGCGCCATCCCCTGCATGCCCAGCGCATTGGCCACCACCATTGCCAGCAGCGGGGAGAGCACCAAACGGATACCGGTGGCGATCCAGGTGGGCTTCATCCCCTCTCGTACGTCTATGCTGGACAGTTGGACCCCCAGAATCATCAACATAACGGGCACGGCCGCGTTGCCTAAGAGCCCCACTGCGCGCATGAAGGGTAACGGTGGCTCTAACGCCAGTGAGCGCAGCACGATCGCGGTCACCGTCGCGTAGATCATGGGCACCCGCAGCAACCCTTTCAGTGCGACTTTGACGTCAGCACTACCGCTGGAGGCGATGAAAACGCCCAGGGTATTGCCAAGGATCGCGTTGATCGTGTAATACAGAACGGCCAACTGGGCTCCGGCCTCACCGAAGGCGAAGCGGTTCAGGGGTATGCCGTAGTTACCGTTATTCAGCAACACCAGCGTGAGCACAAAGGCGCTGGCCATGGCTCGCTCCCAGCGCAGGCCTCGCGCGATGAGGAGCCCCAAAACGATTAACGCCAGGACCATGGCCAGGGTAAATCCCAGGATCCGGCCCAGGTCTTGCCACTCGATCTGGATGCGAAATAATGAGTCAAAGACCAGGCAGGGCGTCAAAATGTAAAACGCAGCGGCAGAGAAGGTGCGGCCGTCGAAGGCCAAGCGGCGCCGTCCCCAATACCCCACGCCGGCGACCAGGAAGATAGGTGTCAGGATGTTCCAGAAGATTGTGAGCAACACGGGAGTTCATCACCCTGGTTGATAATGCCGCCATTTTACCATGATCCCGATGACGATGCCATTCGCGAGCCCGCGAACTTTGGCACTCCCGTCGGTCGCGAGTATACTTCCTCCTGCGAAGAATCACCTGACCCGGACTCATGAATCCCACTTACGTGATAGCACTCTCAGGAGGAGATCATGAGTGACCCTCTGCGCCAGCGGCTGCAAGTTGTTGTGGAACAGATCCCCGCTGTGGACATCCATTCACACATTGACTTCCGACGTCCCGCTGCGTCTGACATCAACGACATCCTCTTCTATCACCATATCGTCAATGAACTGGTTGCCGCCGGCATGCCTTCAGCGCATCTTTCTGCCAGGCTGTCGCCACGCGACCGCCTGCGGGCCGCTCTTCCATACCTGCCGTGCATTGCCAATACCAGCACGTACTGGGCGCTCCAAACTATCGTGCGCGATCTATACCACCTGGACGGCTTTCCTACCGAACAGGCGTGGTGGATGGAGCTATGCGACCGTATCGAGGCAGGTGCTGCTGATCCCCAACGCGCCGCTACGGTCCTGGAAAGGTGTGCTCACATTCGGCGCACATTTTTGACATTCCAGTGGGACGCCACGTGGGAAGGGCTGGATGTGCATTTGTTTGCTCCTACCGTGCGGATAGACCCATTGATCAACCGAGCATGGAACGACACCCTGCTTCAGGCCCTGGAGCATAGGACACAATATGTGGTCCACAGCGCAGCGGATATCAAAGAGGCCATCCAACGGCTGGTGAGTAGTTGGCAAGACCAGGGTGTGGTCGCTGTCGCCGTCTCTTTCGAACATGAACGACCGCGGGAGTGGTCAGCGATACCCCCTAGCAGGGTAGACGCCGCGCTGCGCGCCCTGCATCGGGCTGAGGGGTTGAGCGATGAAGAGGCAAACGATCTGAACGTGTTCACATTGCGCAACCTGCTGGCCGCCTGCGATGCGTTGCACATCCCTATGCAAATCATGCTGGGCATCCATAATCTACCCCACGGTTTGCGCCTGCCCATGACGTGGCCGGATGCTCTCGCGGCACTGATCCCTCTCTTCGCCGACTTCCCCAACATGCGCTTCGACGTGGCGCTGGCCAACCCGGTGCAGGCTCACGAGCTGGCATCTTATGCCAAAATGCACGCCAACGTGTGGGTGGCCGGATATTGGTGGTATGCCCTGTACCCCAGCGTGATCCGCCGCATGTTACGCGAGCGCATCGAAATGCTGCCGGGGAACAAGATCAACGGCTTCTTCTCTGACGCATATTGCGTGGAGTGGAGCTATGCCAAAGCACGACTGGTCCGCCGTCAGATCTCCCACGTATTGGCGGACATGGTAGAGGAAGGGTATCTGGAAGAGGAGCAGGCTATCGCCCTGGCGGCTGAGCTGCTGGACCACAATCCGAGCCGTCTTTATCTGGAGGAAAGGTGTCGTGTTTGACACCCTTCCGGCTTCATGGTATGATGGCTTTGATCTTTTAGCACTCACCCTTCGAGAGTGCTAAAAGACACGCAAAGTGTGTCTGCGGATGAGGTTTATGGGATTCCTAACACCCAGACGACAAACGATCCTCGGGTTGGTGGTGCGCGCTTATATTGAGACCGCCCAGCCGGTAGGATCTAAAGCCATTGTTGAGCGTTATGGTTTAAAGTATAGCCCTGCCACGATCCGCAACGAGTTAGCTATGCTGGAAGAGATGGGCTACCTGACCCATCCTCACACTTCGGCTGGGCGTGTACCCACGGAGGAAGGATACCGCTATTTCGTCGAACACTTGCTAGGCGAGGTGGAGCTGCCGTTAAGCGACCGGCTGATGATCCAGCACCAGTTCCATCAGGCCCGGCTAGATCTGGACCAATGGGCGCGGTTGGCAGCAGCGGTGCTGGCCCATACGGCGCGCGAGGCTGCTCTGGCTACCGTGCCTACCGTCCCTCAGAGCCGGTTTAAGCATCTGGAACTCATCTCATTGCACGATACAGTTGTCCTGCTGGTGTTGGTGCTCATGGGCGGCACGGTGAAACAACAAATGCTGACCCTGGATGGCCCCGTCTCGCAGGAACAGCTCAGCCGTATCTCCAATGAACTGAATGCGCGTTTGAGCGGCGCGACCAGTGAGGAGCTGGCCGATCGGGCGGCCAACATGACCGACCTGGGAAGTCAAGTCGTTGCGCTGGTGCGAGACATCATGCGCCGGGCAGACGGCCGCATCAGCGACCAGATTTACCATGAGGGGCTGGCCCATCTGTTGGAGGAGCCGGAATTTGTCGGGCGGGAGTCAGCGCGGCGAATTATTCGGGTCTTGGAAGAGCGTCCGCTCTTAGATTCCATCCTGGCCCACCTGCAAGACATCAATACTGTCCAGGTGATCATCGGTGGCGAGGGGCGGTGGGAGGCGTTACGAGACCTCAGCCTGGTCCTCTCCCGTTACGGGCTGGAGCAGGGTGCTACGGGCATTCTGGGCGTCGTTGGCCCTATCCGCATGCCTTACGCGCGAGCGATCTCTGCCGTACGTTACGTCTCGGCACTGATGAGTGATCTACTGCAGGAATGGTACGGCTACGAGTCAGGCTAAAAATCGGCGTGAAACGTGATGCGTGAGCACATCATCACGTATCACGTTTTACGCATTACGTTTTCCGTACGGAGGTTGTGTATCGGATATGAACAGTGAGGAGCGCGATAACACCCAGACAGTCATTGAGGAACCACGAGGGGCAGAAGAGACGCCGGTGCAAGCCCTTTTGGAGGCCACAGGTGTTGCGGTTAGCGCAGAAGGTGAGATGGCTCCGGAGATACCTCCAGAAAAGGTACTTGAGGAGCGCGTCGCCGTGATGGAGGCGGAGTTGCTCAGGGTTCGCGGCCAGGCGGAGGAGTATCTGGACCAATGGCGGCGCACCGCAGCCGAATTTGCGAACTACCGCAAGCGGCAGGAGCGCGACCAGGCGGAGTTCATCAAACAGGCCAGCGCCGCGTTGATCAGCAAGCTCCTCCCTGTCCTGGACGATTTCGATCTGGCGTTTGAGCATCTGGCTGAGCAATCGGTGAACGGCACCTGGGTAGAGGGATTTGCCCTCATCCGTCATAAGCTGCAAACGATCCTGGAGCAAGAGGGGGTTTCCCTCATCGAAACCATAGGTCAGCCGTTCGATCCTACTCTGCATGAGGCAGTCACTTACGAAGAGAGTGCAGAGGTGGAAAGTGGGCATATCATCGCCGAGCTGCGCAAGGGATACCGGCTGGGCGACCGGGTACTGCGACCAGCCATGGTGCGGGTCGCTCGTTAATAGCCATCAGCCATCAGCCGTCAGCTTAGGGCTGAATACTGATGGTTGAACGCTGAGATTGGCTGCTTCACGATGTGGAGGTTATATGGGTAAGATTATTGGCATTGATCTCGGTACGACGAATTCTGTGGTCGCTGTGATGGAGGGGGGCGAGCCTGTAGTCATTTCTAGCTCGGAAGGTGGACGCCTGGTGCCGTCGGTGGTGGCCATCAACCCCAAATCGGGCGAGCGGATGGTGGGCCAGATTGCCCGTCGCCAGGCCATCACCAACCCGGACAACACGATCTTCTCTGTCAAACGGTTGATGGGGCGCAAGTTCACCGATCCTGAGGTGCAAAAAGCGCGTAAAGTGCTCCCTTACAAGATCATCGAGCACGTCAACGGCGATGCCTGGGTGGTGATGGGAGGCAAAGAGTACGCCCCGCCCGAGATCTCAGCGATGATCCTGCAGAAGCTCAAGGCCGACGCCGAGGCTTACCTGGGCGAGCCAGTGACCCAGGCGGTGATCACCGTCCCGGCCTATTTCAATGACTCGCAGCGACAGGCCACTAAGGATGCCGGACGCATTGCCGGGCTGGATGTGCTCCGTATCATCAATGAGCCGACCGCCTCGGCCCTGGCCTACGGGTTGGATCGCAAGAAGGATGAGCGCATCGCTGTCTATGACCTGGGCGGCGGCACCTTCGACATTTCCATCCTCGATGTCGGCGACGGTGTGTTCGAGGTGCGTGCCACCAACGGTGATACCTTCCTGGGCGGCGATGACTTTGATCAGCGCATCATCAACTGGATTTGTGAAGAGTTCCGGCGCGAGCAGGGGGTTGACCTGCGGCAGGATCGCATGGCGCTGCAGCGGCTAAAAGAGGCTGCGGAAAAGGCCAAAATCGAGCTATCTACAGTGCTCCAGACGGAGATCAACCTGCCGTTTATCACCGCCGATGCTTCTGGCCCCAAGCATCTCACCATGACCCTGACCCGGGCCAAGCTGGAGCAGCTTACCGCCGATCTGGTGGAGCGCACCATTGGTCCTTGCCGCCAAGCGCTGGCCGACGCCAAGCTGCATCCTGAGGATATTGATGAGGTGATCCTGGTAGGTGGCATGACCCGCATGCCGGCTGTGCAGGAGGCGGTACGCCACTTCTTCGGCAAGGAACCGCACAAGGGGGTCAACCCCGATGAGGTGGTGGCCATCGGCGCAGCCATCCAAGCGGGTGTGCTGGGGGGTGCCGTGAAGGATGTCCTCCTGCTTGACGTGACACCTCTGACCCTGGCGATCGAGACGTTGGGCGGTGTGGCCACCCCCATGATCGAGCGCAACACCACCATCCCCACCCGGAAGACCCAGGTCTTCTCGACAGCCGCTGATGGTCAGACTCAGGTGGAGATCGTGGTGGTGCAGGGTGAACGACCGATGGCTCGCGATAACAAGATCTTGTTATCG
>DAOUAJ010000030.1:0-37505 GCA_034433615.1 Anaerolineae bacterium
CGAGCGGGCGATGGCCGGCTCCAACTGCTGGCTGTCGGTGGCGGCGCCGATGGGAAAATCCACGCCGTCGAACAGGTTGTCCGCCCCGGCCAGCACCACCCGCCCGTAGACGTTATAGTCGCCGCCGCGAAAGTCGTCCCAGACAACGACGTAGCCCCCGGTGGCCCCCCAGGGTGTGGCCGCCAGGTCGGGGTCGTAGGTGTAGGGCTGGTCGGCGATCATGTATTCATCCCCAAGAGGAAGGGCGTTGATATTTAGCCGCCGGGCGTGGATCTCTGTCCCAGCACCGGCGTCGTATCGGAAGACCACCAGATACTCTCCGGCATCCGGATTGTAGGCCACCGCCGGCTGCTGGCGCGACGTTCCCCCCTGTCCTGCGATCAGAAACGCATCTTCCATGCCACCGGTGGTATACACGTAGCGTCCACTGACGTCTATAGAGTCATCGGTAGAATTGCCTTGCCAGACGACCAAGAAGTTGATCCCATCAGAGATCACGTCGGGGAATTGCTGATTTCCATCGCCGGGGTAGATTTCAAGGTTTTCGCCCCAAAGGGTGCGATCGGCGTCCACCATTTGGCCACGGATATTGTCATCGTCCGGTTGCCAGTCTTGCCACACCACCAAATAACGGTCGGCATGGAGCGAATAGGCGACCGAGGGATAGAAAGCGACGGGGGCACCAGTGCTGATGGCAAAGTTCTCCCCCAGGGGCGCCCCCTGCACGTCGTACCCCTGGCCGTAGATGTACCCCTGGTGTCCCCAGACAACCAGGAACTCCTGGGCGTGGCTGTTGTAAGCCACGGCGGCGTCATAGTCGTCATGCTCGAAGACGGAGAGAAGAACGTCGCCACCAATCCCCCCTCCCTGGGCGGCGACCAGGGCCACCCCACCGACCACGGCCATGACCAGGGCAGCGGCGAAACCTGAGGCTACCTTTCTGTTCATCTTATTCACCTCCCGACTTTGGGCAAGACAACGCTCCTTGGCTCCCCAGCACCTCCTTGGCCTGTCGGCCAAGACAGGCTGCACCCCAGCTCCCCTGCTCCTCTGCACAATCGTTACTGCTCGACCACCACGGCGCGGATCATGTAGTCTTTGCCCACTTGCTGCTGCCAGTAGGCGCCATCCACCTCGTAGCTGCGGCCGTAGATCGGCGGGTCGAAATCAGAGCCCAGGGTAGGCCGGTAGGCCTCCATGTGGAGGAAGCCCAGGCAGAAATCGCCGCTGACGGTGATGTTATAGGCCGAGAGGTTCACGTCGTTCCACCCCTCCTGAGTGGTGTTGGCAGTGAAGGGGGTGATCAGGTCGTTATGGGCATAGTCCCAGACATGGACCTGGATGGGGCGGAGGTCGTAGAGGTAGTACCGGGCCCGGACGACCTTGACCTGTCCCGCCGGCGGGCTGAAGCAGACGGCGAACCCTTTTCCCACATCCCACGAGGCGTCCTCGCTGCCCGTGCCGTCATCGTGGGCCAGCTCGGTCTCGACAGCCGCCGGGTAGCTGTTGAGCACGAGGGGCAGGTAGAGCTTGCGCTCCGGCACCCAGATGCGGATGCGCATCTGGTCAGAAGTGGTGTCGTGAGAGCGGCGGAAGAGGGTGATGGTGGTGCTGGTCAGGTTCTCCCAGTTGGCTCCGTAGAACTGACCGCCGTGCTCAAGGCCCCCCGCGAAGCGGGAGTTGATCCCCAGGCCACCAGGCGTTGTATCTCTGACCGATGTACGAACGATGTAGGCGTTGGGGTTCCCGCCCAGATTGTGGGTCAGCGTCACCCTAGAGCCGGCGTTGATGTCCACCCAGCCGCTGTCGTAGTCGGGCGGATCGTCGGGGAGCGAGACGGTGACGCGGACCTGTTGAGCGAAGAGGTCATACGTGAAACGGTAGACGCTGACCGTCAAGTCGGTAACGTTCTGGAAGTTCGCTCCGAAGAAGTTGCTGCCCACGGCGAGGCCGCCGTAGGCTCGATGGTTGATCCCTACGGTGCCGCTGAACTTCACGCCGACCACGTAGTCGTCCGGGTTCCCGCCTACGCTATGGGTGAGGGTCACTGCCTGGTTAGGGGTGGCGTCCACCCAGCCGCTGTCGTACTCGGGCGGTTCAGGTATCCAGATGCGGATGCGGACCTGAGCGGCAGCGACGTCGTTTGAGTACCGGAAGACGGTGATCGTCGAATCGGTCAGGTTCTGCCAGGCCACCCCGTAGAACTGACCGTTGACTTCCATCCCTCCGTAGGCCCGGTGATGGATGCCCAGGCCGCCCGGCCTGGTGTCCCGCTGCCACAGTTCCACGGCGTAGCCAGCCGGGTCTCCACCCAGGTTGTGAGTGAGGGTCATCTCCTGGCCGGGGTTGATATCCAGCCAGCCGCTGTCGTAGTAGGTGGCATTGACGCCGAGGCCGCGGTCGCCCGCACGATAGACGTCAAGCGAAACGGGCTCCCGTTGAGGCGGGCTGGCCGCTGCGCTGGCGGCGATCAGGAACAGGGCCAGCAGAGCCAGGGCCGCCACCATGGGCACCATCACCGGTATATGTCTGTTTTTCATCGGTGTTCTCTCCTTTCGAGCCTTTGGACGTGATCGGCTACCTCCTTGTTGGGGGGGACACAGAGCAATACGCTTTCACGCCGATGTTTTGCCCGTATCGTCTGTATCAGTCTGCGTCCCCGGTTCCTTGCAGGCGCACTGGCGAACCGCGTGGCAAGCCGACGACGCAGCGCTCCGCCGTCGTCAACACCATGTTTTCTTTGCCCAGCGCCCGCACTATGAGGCAGTGCGGCCCCTGAGCAGCAGGCGCCCAGGTGTGAGTGATCTCCTGTCCCAGTTGCACCCCATCAACGGCCAGCGGCGTGTCCCCGCCCCAGAGCTCCAGAATGGCTGCCGCGCCGACGACGCGATAACGCACCTCCATCGCCTGACCGACCGGCAGCGCCAGCCCGGGTGGAGGCGAGATGATGATCACTGCCGACGGTTCCCCCCGGCCGATGCCCGAACCCGTAGGCATGATGACGGCAAGGAGCAGGGCCGTGGCCATGATCCTTACAGCGCGAAGACCCCGGCTCATCAGTACACTTCCTCCTTATTTTGTCATACCCGATTCTCACCGGGCCTGCCCAGCCGTCCGCCAGCGGAAATCCAGTGCTTAGCCATCGTTCGGCCAGCGACACGCCTCTCCTTATCTCCGATCCCTCTCTCCTCTCCCAAGGTTGGCAGAGGAAAGGGGGATAGGGGGGAGAGGTGAAAGACTGAGGCTACCCAAAGGCAGCACTTATGCTCCTTGTGGATACCCTGGTATCGGCGATCAGACCGGGGAAGGATAAGCCGGGGTAGGAAGGGGGTTTTCAGAGGTGAGTGACCAAGCGGTAGCCATGGCCGCGCACGGTCAGCAGCAGCGTCGGCCGCCCCGGGTCGGGTTCCAACTTGACCCGCAGCCGCTTGACCAAACTCTCGATTTGGTAATCGTAAATCTCGCCCCTGCATTCCGGCCAGACGGCGCGGGCAATCTCATCCTTGCTGCATACGCGACCGCGCCGCGCCCAGAGCAGGGAGAAGAGGGCATATTGTTTAGGGGAAAGTTGGACGGGATGGCGGTCCACCCAGATGTCGCCGCTGGCTTCGTCCACCACCAGCCGAGGGAAGTGAGTGGTTTCCAGGGTGGCGTCAGGGTCGCGGAAGGTAAAGCGGGCGCTACCGATTTCGATGACGTCACCATCACGGAGCGGCGCCGGGGCGCTCAAGCGCTGCCCGTTGAGCCACGTGCCGTTGGTACTATCCAGGTCGCGCAGGACGAATCCTTCCTCCTGCCGACAGATTTCAGCGTGACGGCGCGAGACCTGCCGCTCAACGATGATCACCTCGCAGTCGGCAGATCGGCCCAGGGTGAAGGTGGGCGCAGTAAGGGGAATCGCCTCGCCCATTAGGTCAACCAAGTGAGGAACGCTCAGTTCATTCATGGCATCTTTTCACCCATCACGTCTTTCACGGCTGCTGATAGATCAGGGTCAGCTTGGGCCATAGGTTGGGGTCTTCGTACTCTGCGGTGTATACCCACAGATGGGCCATGCCGAAGCTATCGTCGGACATGCGCACGGCCAAACCGTAGTTGGGCTGGCTTTCCAGCCAATCCTGGACGGCGGGGGTGATGTCCAACTCGAGCCAGCCTTCGTTCTGGAGCAGCCTGGTCAGTGTCACCACGGTCATCGGCTGGAGTTCATAGTCCACGTCCGGCTGCAGGCCGGGACTGCTCCAGGGAGTGGCGTAGGTAGCCGTGGCGGGATCCCAGTCGCGTTGCAGACGATGCACGGTCACGGTGGCGTAGCGGTTGTTTTCAGCTTTCCAGGGAACGGTGTACAGGCTCAGGGTGGCGGTGAGCAGCTCCATCTCTGGAGGCCACTCCGGCAGCATCAGGCGGTAGACGATTCGGTCAGGCGTGGAGGGGCCTTGCAGGTGGACCTTGCCATCACTAAAAGCGGGTCGGTTAGGCAGGTCAGGGTCGAGCCAGGTGTCGGTGATGGCTGGGCTTCCCTGCAGGGTGAGGATGGTGGGAGTCGCTTTGGCGGCGATGACCTCCCCCGCAGGGCGCGGCGCACCCAGCAGCCAGCTCAGACGCCAGGCGGCGAATAGGGTCAGCAGGAACAGGAGCGCGATGCCCGCCAGGGCGTAAGCCAAGGGCCTACCCTGAGCGGAGCCGAAGGGACGGAGGCGCGGCCGGGTCGCCGGCCCCAGGCTCTGACGCAGGGCGGCGGCGAAGGCAGCGGCCGAAGGGTAGCGCGCCGCGGGCTCCTTGGCCAGTGCCCGCAAGGTGACCGCTTCCAGCGCTTTGGGCAGCGCGGGCCGCAACGTGCGAGGCGGGGGTGGTGGAGTGTGGATGTGGTGAAGGATGAGTGCATAGGGGGATTCGGCTTCGAAGGGCGGCTTGCTGGTAAGCAGTTCGTAGAGGATCACTCCCAGGGCGTAGATGTCGCTGCGGGCATCGCCCGGCTGGCCTTCGCCCTGTTCGGGGGCCATGTAAGTCGGGGTGCCCAGCGTGGTGCCGGCGGCGGTGGCCACGGTCGCCTCTACCATGCGCGCCACGCCGAAGTCGGTGAGCACAGGGCTGTCCAACTGGCCATCCCGCAGCAGGACATTGGAGGGCTTGACGTCGCGGTGCACCACCCCCTGGCGATGGGCGTGCTCTAGCGCGTCGGCCAGTGTGGCTACCAGGCGCACGGCTTCGTCAGGAGACAGCGGCTCTTCCCGCTGCTCCAGTACGGTCTTGAGGGAGGGGCCATCCACGAGCTCCATGACCAGGTAGCTCAAATCGCCGTCGGTGCCGTGATCGAGGACGCGGATGATGTGGGGGTGATCGAGGGAGGCGGCGGCCTGGACTTCGCGGCGAAAGCGGGCCACGAACCCCTCGTTACCAGTCAGGTGGGGGTAGAGGATCTTGACGGCCACCTCGCTGCCGCTGGCGGGGTCATGGGCCCGGTAGACCTGGGCCATGCCGCCCGAGCCAAGACGTTGGAGAAGGCGGTACTTACCCAATGTTTTGCCGCTCAGATCCACCATGGGGGACAACTCCTTCTGTGCCTGCCACGGGTGGAAAAGGCCGGAGGGCGGTGGCACGCCTCCGGAGAAAACTCAGGAACCGAAGCACGTCATCAAACACATTATAACATAACGGGAGCGTTCGGTAATTTGACATCTTTGCTTCTTGAACAGAATCGGAACTGTGATAGAATATGGGTAAACCAGACGAACTTCACAGCCTGTAGCCGCGACTTATAGCTCAGCCTGGCGGCGTTGAGGGCACTGCCGGGCCCTTGATCTCACTGAAGGGGAGTCTTATCATGCTACGCCATTTGCCGTTAGCCCATCCTCAACCGGACGCTCAGAGGTTCATTGATGTTCTGATGGGGCGCACTCAGGTTGTCAGGCCTCCTCTGGTGGAGTACCTCGTGGATGAAGTGGTCATGTGCCCGATCATGACCGATCTGCTGGGGCGAAGTTGGGTGCAACCCAATGGGGACCGGGAGTCACAGAAAGCGTACCTGGATAACTTTATCGAGTTTTGGTACCGGCTGGGCTACGACTTCGTTCGGTTCGAGCAGGCTTTAGGATTCGCCAAGAACCAGTTGATCGCGGCCGACACGGCCCCCGGCTCCAGCAAGCAAAGGGCCTGGGTGGATGAGCATCGGGGCGCTATCATGAGCTGGGAAGATTTCGAGCGCTATCCCTGGCCCACGGTCGAGGAGATGGACTTCTTCCCATTTGAGTATCTGAACGACCATCTGCCTGAAGGCATGGGATTGATGACTTCCCACGCCGCCGGCATCTTTGAACATATGTCGCAAATCATGTCTCTCGAGGGGCTCTGCCTGGCCTTGTACGATCAGCCCGATCTCGTACAGGCGGTTTCAGATAAATTGGGCGAACTCATGCTGGGCTTCTACCGGCATTTGCTCGACCTGGACCGCGTGATTGCTATTTTCCCCGGCGACGATATGGGATTCCGCTCAGGCACCCTCGTCAGCCCGGCGGACCTGCGGAAGTACTGTCTCCCCTGGCACCAGCGCTTTGCCGCGATGACTCACGAGCGTGGCCTCCCTTACTTCCTGCACTCGTGCGGCAACCTGGAATCCATCATGGAAGAGTTGATCACGGGTGTAGGGATTGATGGGAAGCACTCTTTCGAGGATGCCATCATCCCGATTCAGGACTTCCAGGCCCGTTACGGCGATCGGATTGCAGTTTTGGGTGGGGTGGACGTCAATGTGCTCGCCATATCCTCGCCCGATGAAGTGCGTCAGCACACCCGGTGGCTGATGGAAACGTGCGGCCCTCGAGGTCGGTTCGCCATCGGCTCCGGCAACTCGATCCCCAGCTACATACCGGTAGCGAATTACCTCGCGATGGTGGATGAGGCGTTGGAGTAGGCCCGCAGCCCTGGACCGTCTATGAGATCATTCCTGACCTCACTTGTGGAAATGGCTCTCTTGAAGTATAACGAGGACGAACCGGAGACATCCACCAGGTTGGCACTCTTCCCGAAGAGAGCCGTTATCTGCCGCATTCAATGGAGAAAATCATGTATCCTCTGCAAACCCCAGAACCTGAGGCCCTGAGGATCGTCCGGCGATTGCGCGAGAGATTATCAGCGAGGCTGGGGAAACCGGTGGAGATGCTTCTCTTCGGATCACAGGCACGAGGCACTGCTACAGAGATTAGGAGGTGGAGTGATCTATGGAGATTCGTCACTACAAATTCAGCCGGATCACTCTTGATCCGGATAAGTGTTTCGGAAAACCCTGTATTCGGGGGCTGAGGATGCCGGTCGCTTCTATCTTGAGCTATCTGAGTTCCGGGATGACTATGGATGAGATTTTGGAAGAGTGGCCCGAGCTGGAGCGAGAAGATATCTACCAAGCCTTGGGCTACGCGGCCTGGACAATGGAAGAAAGGGTCGTGCCTATCGAAGAGGTCGCTGCTTGATGAAATTCTTGCTGAACATGAATATCCCCCGGGAACTTGGCAGGCGTTTGACAGCTAAGGGGCATGAATGTCGCCACGTGGGTGACATCGGAATGTTCCAAGCAGGTGATGTAGCGATCATGGAAGAGGCCAGAAGGAACAAGGAGGTGATCCTAACGCACGATCTGGACTACAGTCACTTACTGGCTTTCTCCGGGGGATCGGCGCCTTCTGTTGTCGTTTTCCGCCTGCGCAATACACACCCTGATAACCTATTTGCCCGGATCATGGGCGCGTGGCTTGAAATCGAGGGGCCGTTGCTCAAAGGGGCAATTGTGGCGCTGGAGGATGCCACTGTTCGTATCCGAAAATTGCCGATTACGCGCGAAGCGTAACGCAGACCACACCTCTCCATCTTCGTAATTATGATTCTATCTAAGCCAGAGGCACACAACATGTAGCGAGGTCTTTCATGACAGTCCAAGAGATGATCGAAACAGTTCCCACCAAGTTGAGTGACGACGGCCAGATGTGGGCTGCCCGGTTATACGGCCCGCGCGACCTGCGCGTTGAACGGGTGCCGCTGCCGCCGGAGCCCGGCCCGGGCGAGGCGCTGCTACGCGTGACGGTGACCAGCATCTGTGGGTCGGACTTGCACACCTATACCGATGGACGCATTGGCGATACCTTCGTGGAGTCGCCCCTGGTCCTGGGGCACGAGTTCGCGGGTGTCGTGCTGGCGGTGGGGCCGGGCACGCGCGATGGCAACGACGAGCCCTTGCAGCCTGGGCAACGGGTAGCGGTGGACCCGGCCATGCCATGCGGCCGTTGCGAATTCTGCGAGAAGGGGCATCCCAATTTGTGCCGGCGTATGCACTTCTGCGGGCTGTGGCCAGATGATGGCTCACTGTGCGAGTACATGATCATGCCGGGTCACTCCTGCTTTCCGATTCCCGACCGCATCAGTGACATCGAGGCGGCTTTACTGGAGCCGTTGGGCGTCGGCATGCACGCAGTGGATCTGGCCAAGTTAAAGGTGGGGGAGAGCGTGGCGATCCTGGGAGCCGGCCCCATCGGCTTAATGACCCTGGAGATGGCACGCCTCTCCGGCGCTGATCCCATTTTCGTGACGGAGCCTCTGCCATGGCGGGTTGAGATGGCTCGTCGCTACGGAGCCACTCAGGTCATCAACCCGACCGAGACTGACCCCGTGCGGGCGATCATGGCCGCTACCAACGGTCGAGGCGTGGACGTCGTCTTCGAGGTGGCGTGGGGCGCTGAGACGGTGGCGCAGGCGGTAGAGATCGTTTGCCTGGGCGGGCGCCTGATCCTGGTGGGCATCCCGGGCGAGGATGTGCTAACCATGCGTCACTCGGCAGCGCGGCGCAAAGGGTTGACCATCAAGATGTCCCGCCGCATGAAGCACGTCTACCCACGGGCGATCCGGCTGGCTGAGCAAGGCAGAGTGAACCTGATGGGCATGGTCACTCACCGTTTCCCGTTGACACAGGCGGCGGAGGCCTTCGCACTCAACGCGGACTATCGCGATCAGGTTATCAAGGTTGTCGTCGAAATCAGTTCAACGTAAAACGTGAAACGTAAGAGCCTTCTCATACGCACCACGTTTTACGCTTTACGCATCAATGTAATGGGAGGAGGCACTTTGATGAGCACACGCAAGTACACCATCGGCATTGACTTTGGCACAGAATCCGGGCGGGCGGTCCTGGTGGACGTGGCCGACGGCCGCGAGGTCGCCACCTACGTCCACAACTACGCCAACGGCGTCATTGACGAAAAGCTGCCGGGTACTGAGATCCGCCTGGAGCCGGACTGGGCGCTCCAGGACCCCAACGATTATCTGGAGGTGTTCAAAAAGGCAGTCCCGGCCGTCCTCAAGGAGGGCGGTGTTGCCCCCGAAGATGTCATCGGTCTGGGCATTGACTTCACCGCCTGCACCATGATGCCGGTCAAGAAGGATGGGACACCGCTTTGCTTCCTGCCCCAGTATCGCAACCGCCCTCACGCCTGGGTCAAGCTGTGGAAGCACCACGCGGCCCAGCCCGAAGCCAACAAGCTGAACGAGATCGCCCGCAAGCTGGGATATAAGTTCCTCGATCGCTACGGTGGCAAGATCAGCTCCGAGTGGTTCTTCCCCAAGTCATGGCAGATTCTGGATGAAGACCCGGAGATTTACACAGCAGCGGATCGGCTGATTGAGGGGGCCGACTGGGTAGTGTGGCAGCTCACCGGCGTGGAGAAGCGCAATCTGTGCACGGCTGGCTACAAAGCCATCTGGTCCAAGCGTGAGGGGTTCCCGCCCAACGAGTTCTTCAAGGCACTGGACCCGCGCATGGAGCGCATCGTTGATGACAAGATGTCGCGCACCATCTATCCGCTGGGAGCTAAAGCGGGGGGATTGACTGAGGAGGCTGCGCGCTGGACCGGATTGAGGCCGGGCACGGCCGTAGCCATCGCCAACGTGGATGCCCACGTCTCCGTTCCTGCTGCCACCGTCGTCGAGCCGGGGCGGATGGTCATCATCATGGGCACTTCCAATTGTCACATGGTGCTGGGGACCGAGGAACACATCGTCCCTGGTATGTGCGGCTACGTCGAGGATGGCATCGTTCCCGGTTTCTTTGGGTATGAGGCGGGACAATCGTGCGTGGGCGACCATTTCGCCTGGTTTGTGGAAAATTGCGTGCCGGCTACGTACGAAGCTGAGGCCAAAGCTCGCGGCCTGAACATCCATCAACTGCTGGAGGAGAAGGCCGCTCGTTTAAAGCCGGGCCAGAGCGGTCTCCTGGCTCTGGATTGGTGGAACGGCAACCGCAGCGTGCTGGTGGATGTGGACCTCACCGGCATGCTGGTGGGAGCTACACTGGCTACCAAAGCTGAAGAGATCTACCGGGCGTTGATCGAGGCTACCGCCTACGGCACGCGGGTGATCATCGAGACCTTTGAAACCCATGGCGTGCCCGTTAATGAGATCGTGGCCACCGGTGGACTGCCCGATCGTAACAAGCTGCTGATGCAGATCTACGCCGATGTCACCGGCCGGCCCATCAACATCGCTGAGACGCGTCAGGCCGGCGCGTTCGGCTCGGCCATGCACGGCGCGGTGGCGGCTGGCAAGGCCGCGGGCGGCTACGATTCCATCTTCGAGGCTACCAGGCACATGGCGCGCCTGCGCGATGAGTCGTATCGCCCTATCCCTGAAAACCAGAAGATCTACGATCGGTTGTATGCGGAGTATATCACGTTGCACGACTACTTCGGCCGTGGCGCCAACGACGTGATGAAGCGATTGAAGGCGCTCAAAGCTGAGATTTTGGCAGGGAATTCGAGATGAGAGATGGGAGATGGGAGATCACCAATCTCCTATCTCCCATCTCCAGCACAGAAAGGACGGGGTTTCTAGGTGAGAGCGACTGCGGCGGATCGGGCTCGGCTGGAGGCAAAAGTACAATTTTGCGCCAGACTCCGTCGCGAGGGCAAATATGATACTTGCTGCTGGCATGGCTACAGTAGTCATCGCGGCGCTCAGGAACTCCTTTGAGGCCGAGAAGGGCTTGTGAACGGAGGGTGTGAAAAGTTGCTGGAAGCATTACGGAAAGAGATCTGGCGGCTGCATCTGGAGCTACCCAAAAACGGCCTGGTGGCATGGACCAGCGGCAACGTCAGCGCCCGTGACCCTGAAACCGGCTACATCGTCATCAAGCCATCGGGTCTGCGCTACGAAGAGTTACGGCCGGAGCACATGGTGATCGTGGATCTGAATGGCCACCGCATCGAAGGGAACCTCAAGCCCTCGTCCGACACGGCCAGCCATCTTTACATCTACCGTCATCGGCCAGACGTCAACGGCGTGGTACACACTCATTCCCCTTATGCTACCGCCTTCGCTGCGCTGGGCCGGCCTATCCCCGTCTACCTGACTGCCATCGCCGACGAGTTCGGCGGCCCCATCCCGTGTGGCGGCTTTGCCCTCATCGGCGGCGAGGAGATCGGCAGGGTGGTGGTGGAGTCCATCGGCGATTCGCCGGCGGTGCTGCTCAAGAACCACGGCGTTTTTACTGTCGGTCCTACAGCCGAGGCCGCCGTCAAGGCTGCGGTAATGGTGGAAGATGTGGCGCGCACGGTGTGGATCGCGCTGCAACTGGGCCAACCTGACGAGATCCCGCCGGAGGATGTGGCCAGGCTGCGGCACCGATATACGACCGAATACGGACAGTGATAGGCGCGCCGGCTGCGCCCTGTGCCGGGCGCACCTGAGTGGATCCAACGGTTGCGAGTGTGCGACTGGCAGCAGGCGGTCGCCTCGTCGGCGCCCAGGCTCAACATCGAGGCGATGCTTGGCGAACTGGGCCTGCGTAACGCGTTCGATGCCGTCATCTGCGCCGAGGAACTGCCCGCGGGCAAGCCCGATCCAATCGATACCTTTTGCCCACCAGCACTTGCTTGCTGCCCTGGGCGATCACGCAGAAGGCAGGCTCGAACACACTGTGTCGCAACTCGGTGGGTGATGAGACGCGGTGAAGGTGGAGCCCTGGAAGGGGCTCTATTTCTCCGTCCTCCGGGATCGCTCGCGCGATGCGTTCGATCAGCTCGCCACGGTAGACGCTTGTCATGAGCGTTTCTCGTGTCTCCGCACAGTTTGCCCCAACAGGTCCCAGGCAATGAATTCACTATGTGGCGCAGGCTTTCCAGCCCGTCCCACACCCCGTCTGACGACAACGGCGCAGGTTATGGCACAAAGTGTCAGGTAGCCAGGAAGGGAGTTCAGCCATGGATATCAAACGCAGTGGTTCACAGCCTTCCCGCAAGGGGCCGGCGGAATGGTTCACTGGCGCAGTGCGCATCGCCCCCTTGTTCGAGGCGCCTGATCCGGCGCGGGTCCGCGGTGCCAGTGTCACCTTCGAGCCCGGGGCGCGCACGGCATGGCATACCCACCCGCTGGGCCAGATCCTGATCGTGACGGCCGGCTGCGGCCTGGTGCAGAGCTGGGGAGGCCCGCGGGAGGAGATCAAGCCCGGCGACGTGGTCTGGATCGCGCCGGGCGAGAAGCACTGGCATGGCGCCGCGCCCACCACGGCCATGACCCACATCGCGATTCAGGAGGCGCTGGACGGCGCGGTGGTCGAGTGGCTGGAGCATGTGGCCGATGAACAGTATCTCGGATAAGCGGACGCGCCGGATAGGGCCGTGAGGATGGAGGCCTGCCATGATGGGATGGACGAAGGATGAGCTTGACCGCATCGGCAACGCGGAGGAGCTGGAGCTGGCGCCGAGGCGCGCGGACGGCACCTTGCGGAAGCCGGTGCCGGTTTGGGTGGTGCGCGTCGGGGATGACCTCTACGTGCGCTCCTACAGGGGGCGTAGCGGTGCCTGGTTCCGCGCCGCACAGAGGAGCCATGAAGGGCATATCCGGGCCGGCGGTGTCGAGAGAGACGTGACCTTCGTGGAGGAAACCGATCCGGAGGTCAATGACCGGATCGACGCCGCCTACCGGGCCAAGTATGGCCGTTACCCCCAGTACGTCGCCCCGATGGTGACCGTTGAGGCGCGCGCCACCACACTCAAACTGGTGCCACACGGAGCGAAGACACACACCGAGGAGGACTGAAGCCGTGGAGTATGTGAAGCTGGGAAACACGGGCCTGGATGTATCGCGGATCTGCCTCGGCTGCATGAGCTTTGGTAAGGCAGAGGGATGGGTCCACAACCCGTGGGCGCTGAACGAGGAGGAGAGCCGGTCCATCATCAAGAGGGCGCTGGAGTTAGGCATCAACTTCTTTGACACGGCCAACGTGTATGCCTACGGCGTCAGCGGGGAGATCCTCGGCCGGGCCCTCTCGGTGACCATCTCGTCGCCCAGCGGGGCTGGTTGCCAGGAGGTGGATCGGCGGTCTGGGTCGTGAGTTCTCTCGCTAACCGGACTGTGCTCCACCCTCTGGATCAACCTGGAGCTTTTCCGCAGTCATCCGACCTGGCGTTGGGAGTCGTACCGGGCCATCGGTCGCAACGCGGCGGTCGCCCAGGGGTGTAATTAACGGCAATTACACGTCCCTGGCTATCTCTGCGCGCTGAGAAGCTCGTTGATCGTCCTGGGAGCATGGGGGGGTAAATTCGATGGACTGGGCGATCTGCCACAGGACTTGGGTCATGTGCTCATCGAGAGCAGGGGTCACGATGGCCAGCACCAGACGGCCGTGGGTCAATATAATGCTTTGGGAAGGACCCCATTCGCTAGTGAGAACCACGTACAACACTTCGCGTTGCAAGCCGTCCAGGCGGGCCAGGGTTTGGGAGCGAATCTTGCTGATTTCTGGCCGGGGCCCCTCGGTGGGAACGGTGCGAAGATACTCCGTGTACCATGCCTGTAAATCCCCCCTCTCAGGGAATTCCTGGTTTAGATAGACGATCTCCACTTTGCTCTAGCCATCCTCCAACGGATCTCCGGTGGGGTAGAGGGCCACATACCGACCTGCCACCGCCCGGTCTTCCACCTGCCATCCGCTGGGATACTGAAGGGAGAAGAAGGGTGCCTGGTAGGTGGACCAGCCTTCCTGGGCTGGGGTCGTCTTCGGTTTGACAACAGGAGGAGACGGTTCAGCCGGCGTCAACGCTACCTTATCTGCGATGGGTGCGAACGTATCCAACACCATCTCGGCTGAGGCCCGACACGATTTGATCTCTCTGTCTGAGGCCCCTGGGAGCAGCGTCACCCGGAAAAGATAGAGGCCATCCGTCAGATCCAACGCATAGGCCAGCAATCTCTCTTCAGGAAAATAACGGACCACGAAGGGATAGCCAGCCAATGACGCCTGTCCCATATAGAGGGGGCCTCTGGCTTCGCCTCCCCCCGCCGTGAGCTGCAAAATGCAACCAGGGAGTTGTCGGTGGGCTAAGGTGGTCCCTTCTCGCTCCCATACCTCGGGGGTATATTCCACCTGGAACAAGGACCCGTAGCCGTTGCGCACCCGGATCTGGACGAATCCCTCCCGTTCAGCGGGCAGAACCGCGAGCAGGTAGGGATCGGGCATAGGGGTGGAAGTCATCTCCGGTGTGGGCGGCTGCCGGGTGAGCCAGGCCAGGTAGGCCGCTTCTTGAGTGAGGAACTCCGGGCTCAGTGTAGGCGGTGTCCCCAGAGTGATATGGCGAGAGGCCTCCAGGTCGCGGCAGACGATATAGCTGAGATCCGAGCAAAGGGTTGGGGTAGATGTCATCCTCTCCGACTGGGCTGTCCCAACCGATACTTCGGATACACGGCAGGACAGAAGCATAAAGATCCACAAGATTTGACAGGACATGGTTAGAAGCCTGTTTTTCATTCCATCTGACTCCTGTGTATCCTAACACTCTGGGTTACAGCAAAGAAGTGCTGCCTAGACAAAAGATTACCACGTGCCGGTGCGTGTTGTCTCGCCTCTCTATTTCCATACCACATCAACCAGGTATTTCGTTTCCCGTTGGGCCTCAGGGTCCCAATCAGACACGATGGCTTGGGAGCCGCCTGGGGCCATCGAATCGAGGAAATAACACGACAGTGCCTTCCAGTGGCTGCCATCACTGGTGGCAGCGAAGATGAAGATCCGGGAGAGTCCCTTCATCAGGTTTCTGCCTCCTCCGCGAGTCATCTCTACCCCAGTGTACCACAGGGGGGAGGCAGTTTATCAAATTGGGTGCCCCTGAATCGTGATGCTGGCTGAGGAAAGCGGTGTCTGGTGATACGCTGTGCGAATGATCCGGTGATGCGAGATTCCATTGTAGGGCCTTCCTTGCTGCCCACACGTCCTGTGCTACAATCAGGCTAGGCTCCCCTTGTCGGGGTCTGTGAGGCGCTCTCCAGTCGGTCTCCAGCCGAGGAGTTGTGCAGGTGATGGGACATCCCAAGGGAGAAGAGATGGTCCGCTCCAAACGCTTCGCCATCCTGGCCCAGCGCGAGATCAACCAGGAGACCTTCGTCCACGAGTGGCCCGAGGTGGGCCTCATCGTGGCCGACAGCCCCCTCGATCCGTCGCCTAGCCTGCGCATCGAGGGTGGCCGCGTGGTCGAGATGGATGGCCGGCCGCGCGACCAGTTCGATATGCTCGACACCTTTATCGCCGACCGCGCCCTGAACCTGGACGTGGCCCCCGAGGCCATGGCCGCGGACTCACGCCAGATTGCGGGGATGCTGTGCGATATCAACGTGCCCCGCGCCGAGATCGTGCGGCTGGTCTCGGGCTGCACGCCCGCTAAGCTGTGCGAGATCGTCCGCCACCTGAACGTGGTGGAGATGATGATGGCGCTGCAGAAGATGCGGGTGCGCCGCACGCCGGCCAATCAGGCCCACGTCACCAACCGTAAGGAGCACCCGGCGCTGCTGGCCGCCGATGCTGCTGAGGCCTCTCTACGCGGCTTCGCGGAGCTGGAGACGACCGTTGGCGTGGCCCGCTACGCGCCGCTGAACGCGCTGGCCGTCCTCATCGGCTCGCAGGTGGGGAAAGGCGGCACCCTCACCCAGTGCGCTGTGGAGGAGGCGCTGGGGCTGCAATTGGCCATGAAGGGGCTTACCACCTATGCCGAAACCCTGTCCGTCTACGGCACCGACGCCGCCTTCATCGACGGCGACGATACCCCCTGGTCCAAGGCCTTTCTGGCGTCCGCCTACGCCTCGCGCGGGGTCAAGGTCCGCTTCACCTCGGGCACCGGCTCTGAGGCGCTGATGGGCCACAGCGAGGGGCGATCCATGCTCTACCTGGAGGCGCGCTGCCTGCTGGCGGTCAAGGGCGCCGGCTCTCAGGGCGTGCAGAACGGATCCATCTCCTGCATCGCCCTGCCCGAGTCGCTGCCCGGAGGTGTGCGCGCGGTCCTGGCCGAGAACCTTCTGGCTGCCATGCTGGATCTGGAGGTGGCCTCGGGCAACGACGCGCTGGCGTCTCACTCGGCGATCCGCAAGACGGCCAAGCTGATGCTCCAGTTCCTGCCCGGCACCGACTTCATCCATTCGGGGTACAGCGCCGTCCCCAAGCGCGATAACCTCTTCGGCGGGGGCAATTTCGACGCCGAGGATTTCGACGACTATAACGTCTTGCAGCGGGACATGCGGGTGGACGCGGGAGTGCGTCCCATTACAGAGGAGGAGGCCATCGCCGCCAGGGAGCGGGGGGCGCGCGCCGTCCAGGCGGTCTACGAGGAGCTGGGCTTCCCGCCTATCACCGACGAGGAAGTGGAGGCCGCCGTCTACGGCCACAGCAGCGACGACATGCCCGATCGGGACGTGGTGGCGGATCTGCGGGCGGCCGACGCCTTCCTGGCCTCGGAGCGTACGGCTCTCGACGTGATCGCCGCGCTGGATCGCCGGGGATTCACGGAGATCGCCGGGCGGCTGATGGAGATGCTGCGCCAGCGCGTCATCGGCGACTACCTGCAGCCGTCGGCTATCTTCGACGCCGAGTTCCACGTGCTGAGCGGCATCAACGATCGGAACGATTACCGCGGGCCGGGCACCGGGTACGCGCCCCAGGGCAAGCGGTGGGAGGAGATCTGCCGCATCCCCCAGGCGAAGTCTCCTGAGGCCTTCATCAGCGACCTGACGGCGGAGCCGCTGGAGGAGCTGGTCGAGGTTGGCCCGGCGCGCCCGGGGCGCTGGCAAGAGGTGGTGGTCGCCGTCAGCCCGGGCTTCGGCACGGCGGTGACACACACCATGAACGGCCTGCCCCTCACCGAGGTGCTACAGGCCATCTTCGCCGGCATCGCCGAAGAGGGCCTGGGCGCGCGGCTGATCAAGGTCTACAGCTCGGCGGACCTTGGCTACATCGGCTACGTGGGCGCGCAATACAGCGGCAGCGGCATCGCCATCGGCCTGCAGTCCCGGGGGACGGCGGTCATCCAACGCAAAGGGCTGCGGCCGCTGAACAACCTGGAGCTCTTCCCGCAGTCGCCGAACCTGACGCTGGAGTCGTACCGGGCCATCGGCCGCAACGCGGCGCGCTACGCCAAGGGCGAGCCGGTGATTCCGGTGCCTGTTCGGGTGGACAACTACGCTCGGCTGCGCCACATCGTCCGGACGACGCTGCTGCATCGCCGCGAGATCGAGCAGGTACGACCGGGCGCGGAGCCGGTGGAGCTGCGGTACGACTGGGAGCCGGATGTGTGAGTGCGTCTCAGGCCGTTCCTTGTGTTCATCCTGAGCTATCGGGCGCTAACGCTGCCCGCGGTAGTAGGCGCACAGCTTGAGGCACGGAGGAACCATGCATTGGGAGTATCCGCTGAGTGAGCACGTCCGGGATGAACTCCGCGCCGTGAGCGGCAAGCCGTTGAGCGAGATCACGCTGGAGGCGCTGCGGCGTGGCGAGCTGACGCCCGACGACGTTCGCATCCGGGCGGAGACGTTGCAGGCGCAGGCGGCGATCGCGGCGCAGGCCGGATATGTGCAGTTAGCTGCCAACCTGCGCCGCGCGGCCGAGCTGGTGGCCGTTCCCAACAATGAGCTGTTGGACATCTATGAGGCGCTGCGCCCCGGGCGGTCCACCTACGATGAGTTACTCGCCCTCAGCCGACGGTTGGCAGAGGTCTACGGCGCGGCCGAGACGGCTGCGTTGGTGGCTGAGGCGGCAGAAGCGTATCAAGATCGAGGGGCGTTAAGAGAATAGAGTGAACTGGTGTGTCTTCCACCCTCACTAACGAGCCGACACCACGGCTCCGCCCTGCGCTGCCGACGCCTTGATCGCGTCCCACAGGCGCGCCATACGCAGGCCCACCTCCGGCGGGCAAGGATTGGGGATCTGGCCCGCCCGCACGGCCAGGAATTGCTCCCACACTCCTAACGATGCTGGCACCTTGACCTTACGCAAGCCTTTGCGTCCTTGTCGCTGAATCTCCAGTCGTTCACCCCAGATGCCGGTGCGCAAAATGGCGTTGGTGCAGAACACTCGCACGTCCGAGGCGCACGAGCGGATAGCCTCGCCGCAAGCGTTCATGGTGACCAACGCGCCGGACTCCAGCCGTCCCATCACCGTCGCCATGGTATCCACTGGCCGGCCGCGATGATCTAACCAGGCGGAGACCTCGACGAAATCCTCGCCCGCCAGATCGGCCACCGTATTGAGCATGTGTGCTCCTGTGTCGAACAGGAACCCACCGCCCGAGATCTCGGGCTGCTGCCGCCATGTGCCTATGGTCCCCGGCCCCCAGTTCTGCCACACCACCGCGCTGATGCTCAGGAGCGTGCCCAGCTCGCCGGAGCGCAGCATTTTGACCGCGGTGCGGATCTGCAGCGACAGGCTGCCGGGGAAGGCTACCACCAATAGCTTGCCCGTGCGGTCCCGGGTCTCGATCAGGCTGCGTGCCTCGGCCGCGTTCATTACCATCGGTTTTTCCAGCAGCACGTCGAGTCCCGCCTCCAGGCACGCTTTGGCCTGGTCATGATGGTAGGCGTGAGGTGTAATGATAAAGGCTGCGTCCAGACGATCACCATAATCGCTCAGCAGACGAGCCAGATCAGGCTGATTGGGCGGCGGCTCCAGGCCCGCTGCAGCGAAGTTCTCCGCCACCACCTCATAAGCCACCGATGATGGTTCACACACCACAGCGATATGCGTGGTATCCGTTTGTTGCAGCATGGCTCGAATGTGGTAGCGGGCCATGCCGCCGCAGCCAATGATGGCTGCCTGTACAGGTTTTGTCGTGGACATTAAGGGAACCCTCCAAACAAAGTAGTACGTGAAGCGCGAGGGGGCTCAACAAGACGTCAGGCATCCTGGCATAGGCCACAGGCTCGCGCAAATCCATTCCGAATGGGTCACGCACCACGAATCATGTTCGGACCAGACGTACCACCCAGTCGAACAGGCCCAGCAACTCAGCGCTGGAGATGATCACCACGGCCATGAGTAGGCGGTGCACCCACACGGCCGCGCCGGGTCGGGAGGCAAAGCGCGTGGCCACCCAGGCGCCCGTCATGTTTCCCAGTGCCAGGATCAGGCCGATGCCCCAGTTCACCTGATCGTTGATCAGGAAGACGAGAAGCGCAGGGACAGTGAAAATGAAGATGATCAGCACCTTGATCGCGTTCGCCCGCACCAGGTCAAGGCCGGCCCCCAACACCAGCCCGGCCAGCAGGAAAATGCCCACACCGGCCTGAATAAACCCGCCGTAGATGCCGATCAAGAAGAACAGTCCGAGCTCGATTAGCCCCGGCCGCTCTCTCTGTGCCGTTCCGCCGCGCCCGCGCAACCAACGCTGTGGGTCAGCCAGCATGATCACCAGCATGACGATCATGAGAGCGCCGATAGTGCGCTCCATCATCACTTCATCCAGGTCCACTGCAATCTGAGCGCCGACGACCGCTCCCAGTGTGGCCGGAACCGCTAGCCACAACGCCTGGCGCCAATCTAACAGGCCATGTAACTGAAAGCCGCGTACGCCAGCGATGTTTTGCAGCAAGATCCCCACCCGATTAGTGCCATTGGCAACCGTGGCAGGCAACCCCATAAAGATCAGGAGCGGCAGGGTGACCAGCGAACCGCTCCCGGCCAGGACATTGACGAAGCCGCAGACGAAGCCCGCTGCTACCACCGCCGGGTACAGGTACCAATCCACGGATAATCCTCCTCCTAGGCAAAGTTGCCACGGGAACTATACCATGAATCATGACTGAAGGCATAGTCTGCCCCCAGGCCGCCGGTATAGTACACACTTTGGCCGTCTTGTCAATCGAAACGGTTTATGTCATTTGTCATGCCCCCCGCAGGATGCTATAATCGCCCCTGGTTGACCTGAAATCTACAGGAGGCGTTTGTGGCGCGTGCCAGCAGGTGGCTTGCCGAACTGTTCGATCAACGTGAGCCTGTGTTGCTGATCGGTATCCTCGTCATGGCCCTGGCCCTGCGGCTGTATAACGTCAACTGGGACGAGGGACACCACACCCATCCCGATGAACGTTGGATCAGCATCGTGGCTACGGAGATGCACTGGCCTCAGGACCTGTCTACTGCTTTTGATCCCCACGTCACCACCTGGAATCCGTTATACAATTACAACGAGAGTAAGTCGGCAGGCGAGTACCGGATGCGCCATTTCGCCTACGGCCACCTGCCGCTTTACTTGTTAACCATCGTCGCCTGGATTTTGCACAGCCTGGCCTCCCTGGCCGAAAAGCTGGGGGCCTCCACCGAGTTGGCACGCTGGTTGACGATGGCCAACACCTACGACGGCTTTCCCCAGGTTGGCCGCCCCCTCTCTGCGCTATTTGACACCGGCACGGTTTTCTTGCTCTACGCCATCGGGCGCCGGGTGTACGGCTCGCGGGCAGCGCTGCTGGCCGCGGCTCTCTCAGCGCTGACAGTGATGCAGATTCAGCTTGCCCACTTTTACGCCTTCGATCCTGTGGCCGCCTTCTTCATCATGCTAGCGCTGTTTGGCAGCCTGCGCATGGCCCAGGAAGGGGGTATGGGATCGGCGGTGCTGGCCGGCGTGGGGGCAGGCAGCGCCGTCTCCTCCAAGTTCAGCGCCCTGCCCATCCTGGCCGCGCTGGGGATCGGCGCATTGGTGCCCGCCTGGCGTGCCCTGCGTCGCCACGGTCTCGGTAGCCCACAGATGGCCGAGCAATTCTCGCATGGGATCACCCTGGCTCTGGTGGCGTTCCTCTGCGCGTTCCTGGCCTTTGCCGTCACGTCACCGTTCGCCGTGCTGGACTGGGATGCCTATCGCACTGCGGTGATCGAGGAGCAGGGGGCGATGGTGCGCGGCGAAGCCGATTTTCCGTTCACCCGCCAGTATCGAGGCACGACGCCCTTCCTTTACCACATCGAGCAGCAAGTGCGATGGGGAATGGGGTGGCCACTGGGGGTGATGGCGTTCCTGGGATTAGCCTGGGTGCTGGTGCGGACCGGGCTTGGACGAGCGCGCCCGGAGGAGTGGGTCATCCTGGCCTGGGTGGTCCCCTACTTTGGGCTCACCGGCACCTTCATGACCAAGTTCATGCGCTACATGCTGCCGTTGGTGCCACTGTTCACGCTGATGGGCGCGGCGATGCTGTGGGCGTGGTGGGGGCGTCCCTCATCCCTCGTCCCTCGTTCCTCGTTCCTCATTCCTCGCTTAGGCTGGCTGGCTCCCCTCCTCATGGGCATCGTGCTCGTGGGCACGGCGCTCTGGGCGCTGGCTTTCGTCAACGGCGTGTATGGTGGCACACACCCCTGGATTCAGGCTTCGCGCTGGTTCTACGAGAACGCTCCTGACGGTTCAGTGATCCTTTGGGAGTACTGGGACGATCCGCTGCCCTTATCGTTGCCAGAGCCGGGAATGAACATGGCCGAGCGCGGCTTCCGGCACATCGCCTGGGGACCGTTCGAGGAGGACACGCCGCAGAAGTTCGAGTTGATGAAGACGATGCTGCGAGAGGCTGACTTCATTGCCATCGCTTCCAACCGCATTTACCGGGCAGTGCCCCGGCTGCCGCAGCGTTATCCCATGACGATCCGCTATTATCAGCTCCTGTTCGAGGGGAAGCTGGGTTTTGAGAAGGTCGGGGACTTCACGTCCTATCCCCGGCTGGGCGGGCTGGTCTTCGTGGACGATGACGCCGATGAAAGCTTCACGCTGTACGACCATCCTAAGCCGTTGATCTTCCGCAAGGTGCGTGATCTCACCGACGCCGAATGGGACGCGCTGCTGGGCGGCTCATGGGAAGGAGCCATCCCGTATTACACCGGCTCGCGGCGTGACCGGGAACGAGCGCCGGCGACGGTGAAGACTGAGCAGCGTAAAAGTCTGTTGCTCGACCGTCCAGTGGATGAGTTACCTGTAGTCTACGACTTCCGATGGAACCGAGCAGCCAGCCGTTCACCCGTGCTGGCGGTGATCGTGTGGTGGCTGGCGCTGGCGCTGATCGGGCTGCTGGCGTGGCCGTTGACCTTCACCGTCTTCGCCAACCTGCGAGATCGCGGCCATGCTTTTACGCGTGGGCTGGGCTGGCTGGCGGTGGGTTGGATCGTGTGGATCCTGGCCAGCCTGCGCCTCCTGCGCAACACGCTGCCCACGCTGTTGCTGGCGCTGGTGCTATCGGCGGCCCTTTCCTTTGTGCTTTTGCGCCGGAAGCAGGCCGAGATGGTGAGCTTTTGGCGAGTGCAATGGCCATTGATCCTGGTGCACGAAGCCGTCTTCGGCCTGGCGTTCCTGTTCTTCGTCTTTATCCGCCTTCTCAACCCGGACCTGTGGCAGCCGTGGAACGGCGGCGAGAAGTTCATGGAGTTTGCCTTCCTGAACGCTATCCTGCGCAGTCCCTATTTCCCACCGTACGATCCCTATTACGCGGGTGGATACATCAATTATTACTACTACGGTCAGTACCTGGTGGCGCTGCTCATCAAGTTGACGGGCATCACCCCCTCAGTGGCTTTTAATTTGGCGATCCCCACTCTCTTCGCACTGACGGTATCCGGTGCATTCGGGTTGGTGTACAACCTGGCTCCGATAGGCCGGGCCCGTCTCGCTCGTTTCTGGACGATGGGGCTGGGATGGGGGCTGGTTGGCAGCGCGCTGGTGACGCTCATCGGCAATCTGGACGGTATGGGCCAGGTGTTGCGCAAGTTGGGCACACTGAGTGGCAGCTCGTTTGAGAGCGCGATCCCAGGATTACAGACCCTCGTGCGGGCGGTCTTTGGTCTGCAGGCCGTGCTGTTCAAAGGTGCTCGCCTGCCTGATTTCAACTATTGGGATCCCAGTCGCATTATTCCATTCACAATCAACGAGTTCCCCCTGTGGAGCTTCCTGTTTGCCGACCTGCACCCACACATGATCGGGATTCCCTTTACGATCCTTTTCCTGGGGCTGGCATACAATCTGGTGGCCAGCTACGGCAGCCCGTGGATGGCGGAGGGGAGGCTAGAGGGGATCGTCGCTTTTCTGGTATTGCCATTGACCTTGGGGGCGCTGGGTGTCATCAACACCTGGGATTTGCCGACGTACCTGGGCGTGGGGCTGCTAGCGTTCCTGCTGCGCGAGTGGCGGGGACATCGGCTGCGCGGAAGGTTCCAACACCCAGAGGTTTTAGCCTATCCCCTGGACCAGCCTGTCCCGTGCCAGCCAGGCACAGGAGCCACCCTGGCCTACCGTCCAGAGCAGACAAGACAGGCTGATAGCCAGGTCAGGGGAAACCTTTGGGCTTGGGGGCTGACGTTGGGGCGCTTCCGTCTACTGCTGGTGGTGGTGTACGCCATTGCGCTGGTCGGGTTAGCGTTGGGGCTGTACCTTCCCTTCTACCGAGATTACGCGGCCCTCGGCTCCAGCGGTGTGGGCCTCGTGCACCGTCCGGCCACGCTGGTCAGCCAGTGGCTGATGATGTGGGGGTTCCTTGTCTTCATCACTGTCGTCTTTGTCTTCAGCGAGTTGCGTCGGCGGCCGCCGCGCTGGTCGGGAACGGACGGCTGTCCCGTGGGCTTCGTGCGGTGGGCGCATCTGGTGCTGGATCGCTGGGATCGGCCGGCTCGATTGATGGAGCTGCACCGGCTGTTGGTACGGGCGCCTACGTTGGGGTACATGCTGGCACGGTGGGCGTTGGGGCTAGGCCTGGTCGTGGGCGTATTGGCTTTAGCACTCGACTATCGGGTGGTGGCCTTCCTGTGGTTGCCTCTGCTGGCGGCCGCGGTGCTCCTCTTCCGTGACACGGTCTCCCCCGAGGACCTGTTCACCGGTGCGTTGGTCTTCACGGGGCTGCTGGTGCTAGCCGGGGTGGAGGTCTTCTTCCTCAAGGACTTCCTTTGCGGTTGTCCGCCGGGCAGCGATGCGGTCGGCGATTACTACCGCATGAACACGCTGTTCAAGTTCTACATCCAGGCGTGGGTGCTGCTGGGAATGGGCGGGGCGGCAGCGCTCCCACGGATTTTCGATTTTGGATTGACAGGGAGCGTCTTAACCCAGAACCTAAAATCGGCCATCGAAAATCGGCCATCGAAAATCCCAAATAGCTGGCGTGTCGTCGGAGTAGGCGTGTTCGCGATCCTGCTGGCCTCCAGCCTGGTTTTTCCGCTCCTGGGTATCCCGGCGCGGGTGGATGACCGGTTCCCTGGGCCGCGTCCGCCACGCAATACGTTGGACGGCATGGCCTACATGACCGTTGGGGTATACACCTGGCCGGACGGCGACAACCCGATTGAGCTGCGCTATGACTACGAGGCGATCCAGTGGATGCTAGATCACATCCGGGGGACGCCGGTGGTGGCTGAAGCGCCGGCCGGCTGGTATCCGGTTAAGGGGCAGAACGTGGGGTATGATTATTACCGGGCGGGCGGGCTGCGCGTCGCCTCGCTGACGGGGTTGCCGGGGCTATTGGGGCAGCATCAGGGCGAGCAGCGGTACGGCGATCAGGTGGGGCAGCGTGAGCGGGAGGGGACGGAGCTATTCCAGACGACCGAGGCCGCCCGCGCTCAGGAACTGATGGATCAGTTGCGGATCACCTACATTTACGTTGGGAAACTGGAACGCACGCTCTTCTCGCCCGAAAGCCTGGCTAAGTTTGATCAGATGGTCGCCGACGGCCGGCTGGAGGTTGTTTTTCAGAACACCGAGGTAAAGCTGTATAGGGTGACATGGCGGGGAAGAAACGGATAAAGGCGTGACTGATCTGCGCGCGCTGGGGCTGAACGATAAGCATAATCCATGAGGTGAAGAGATGAACGAAAGAATAATGGTCAATCCTACAACGCAGAAGGCTGTGCATCAGGAATTAGCAAGAGTCTTGCGATTCTACACTGAGGTTGAGTTGATGAAGGCTTTTATTGTGGTTGAACCTGGGAGACATAGATTCAGGAGACTTCCACGTTAAGCCATGATTGACCTGCTACGCTGGTGGATCGCTATCGAAGTGATCGGGCTGGCGGCCTGGCCGCTGGGCTGGCGGCTGTGCGGCAACCTGGCGGATCGCGGGTACGGGCTGAGCAAGGCGCTGGGGCTGTTGCTGGTCAGCTACGGGCTGTGGCTGGCGTCCAGCTTCGGCTTCTTGAACAATGACCTGGGCGGCATCCTGGCGAGCCTGCTGGCCGGGGCCGCGCTCTCGGCCTGGGTGCTACGCCGCAACGATGGCGGCTGGGCCGCGTTGCGGGTGTGGGCGCAGGAACACGGCCGGCTGATCGCGTTCAACGAGGCGTTGTTCCTGGTGGCCTTCGTGGCCTGGGCCATCTTCCGCGCCCACGATCCAGCCATCGCCGGCACCGAGAAGCCGATGGAGTTCGCCTTCCTCAACGGCATCCTGCGCAGCGACCGTTTTCCGCCGCTGGACCCCTGGCTGTCGGGGTACGCCATCAGCTACTACTACTTCGGCTACGTGATGCTGGCTGTGCTGGTTCGGCTGTCGGGCGTGGCCTCGGCGGTGGGATTCAACCTGGGGGTGGCAAGCTGGTTTGCGCTGACAGTGCTGGGCGCCTTCAGTGTGACCTACAGCCTGATCAACATCGCTCGCCAGGAAGGGGAGCGCAGGCTGGCGCCCGCTCTGCTGGGGCCGCTGTTCGTGGCCTTGCTAGGCAACCTGGAGGGGTTGTTCGAGGTCTTGCACGCCCGTGGCGTGGCCCCTGCGGCACTGTTACGCTGGCTGGATGTGAAGGACCTGGGAGCAACCTCCCCCGTTGGCCGGTGGCTGCCGACCGACAACTGGTGGTGGTGGCGGGCGTCTCGCGTCATCCAGGATCGTGATCTGCTGGGCCGCAGCATCGGTGTGCAACCGATTGACGAGTTCCCCTTCTTTAGCTTTCTGTTGGGGGACATGCATCCCCACGTGCTGGCGCTCCCCTTTGTGCTCCTGGCCATTGGGTTGGGGCTGAACCTTATCCTGCATAGCCGTCAGCGGTCAGCGGTCAGCGGTCAGCCATCAGCCGTCAGCCGTCAGCCGTCAGCCGTCAGCGGCCAGCGCTTCACGTTTTACGTTTCACGTTTCACGAATTATGTGTTGCGTGTCGCATGGAACGTGGTGGACGCGTGGCCGATGGGGAGGATCGGTTTTCTCCTATACGCGCTGGCTCTGGGCGGGCTCGGTTTCCTCAACACCTGGGATTTCCCCATCTATCTGTTCCTGGTGACGATGGCGTTCGGGCTGCGGCGGACGTTAGAGCAAGGGCGGCCGGATCGGACGGTGGTGGGCGACGTGGTCCTGGCGGGCGTGGGGCTGGGCATCCTGGGTGGGTTGCTCTACCTGCCGTTTTACCTGAGCTTTTCGTCGCAGGCGGGCGGCATCTTGCCTAACCTGATCTTCCCCACCCGGTTGGCGCAGTTCAGCCTGATGTTCGGCCCTTTCTTGATCGCGCTGATCGCCCTCTTTGCCACGTTCAGCGTGGAACAAAAGTGGCGGACGGTGCTTCGGCGATCGCTGAACTGGCTGCCGTGGACGCTGGGGGCGCCCATCGCGGTGGGACTCATGGCTGCTTTGTTGTTGCGGGTGACGCCGAGCGGACAGACGTTCCTGCAAAGCGCCTTCAGCCGCCCTGAAGTGCGAGAGCAGGTGGGGGGGTTAAGTGCGACGGGGATATTGACCACCATCGTTGGAGCGCGGCTGCGCACGCCCGGTACCACACTCCTGCTGGCGTTGGGCCTGGCCTGGGTGCTCGGACTTCTGAGCGCGGGACCCCTTCAGGGGACAAACCATGAAAGTCACGAAGGCTCAATTCGCAATTCGCAATCCGCAATCCGCAATGGCTATGTCTTGCTCATGGCCGGTACGGCGTTCCTGTTGACCTTCGCCGTGGAATGGGTGTATCTCAAGGACACCTTTGGCGTGCGCATGAACACCGTCTTCAAGTTCTACTACCAGGCCTGGGTGTTGATGGCGCTAACGGCGGCCTACGCGGTCACCTACGTAGGGCGAGGTTCGATCCGAAATCCGAAATCCGAAATCCGAAATCGTCCCTCGTCTGTCGTCCTGATCCTGGTCTCACTGTTGGTGGGGGCTGGGCTGGTGTACACGGTGGCCGCGGGGTACAGCAAGGCGAACGGCTTTCAGGGGGAGGCGACATTGGATGGCATCGCTTTCTTACGCCGTTTTCAGCCGGATGATGCGGCCGCGATAGACTGGCTACAGGCCAACGTGAGCGGCGCACCGGTAGTGCTGGAGGCGCCGGGCGGCTCGTATAGCCAATACAATCGGATCTCGATGGCGACAGGGTTGCCCACACTGTTGGGATGGGATGGCCATGAACTGCAGTGGCGAGGTGACCGGTATGGGGACCTGGTCGCCGGGCGGCCGGAAGCGATTGACCGCATCTATCGCTTTGCGCGCGGCTGGGAGTTGGTGGACCTGATGCGGCAGTGGAATGTGGAGTACCTCTACGTGGGCAACCTGGAGCGAGAGAAGTATCGCCTGACGCCATCGGCGGAAAGCCGGTTCGAGCAGACGTTGTGGAAGGTGTATAAGAACGGGACGGTGCGTATTTACCGGCGGCCGGGATGATTTCAGGTAGCAGGCAGCTAGTAGCAGGTAGCCGATGGCTGATGGCTTTGTGGGAGGAGCGTAGTGACGGCGGTTGAGCAGCCGATGGAGGCGCGGGCGAATCTTGCGGCCTGGCTGACTCTGGAACGAGCGGCCTACGGTGGCGTTGTGTTGTTCGCCGGGCTTTGGCGCATGTTTCAGCTTGGCCTGTACCCTCTGGGACCAGACGAGGTGCGACAGGCGCTGGTAGCCTGGGACGCGGCTCAGGGGCGATCGGTGGCGTTGGGGGGCGTCAGCCCGTTGCTGTTCACGTTGCAGGAACTTGCCTTCATCTTCACCCAGGCCACCGATGTGATGGTACGCTTCTGGCCGGCGCTGGCAGGGCTGGCGATTTGCCTGATTCCGTACGCGTTGCGGCATCGTCTGGGACGAGGAGAGGCACTCCTGGCCGCGAGCTTCCTGGTCCTCTCCCCCACGATCACCTATTTTGCCCGGTATGGCTCCGGTGATGTGATGGCAGCGACGTTCGTGCTGGCGGCGCTGACAGCCGGCCTGGCCGCCCTCGAGGATCGTCGCTGGCTGTCATGGGCAGGTGTTGCGCTGGCTCTGGCGCTCCTCAGCGGGCCAGGCGTGTACACGGCACTGCTTGCGTTAGGGATCGCCGGTACGTTGTGGGCACGAGTGGATTTAGCGAACGGGAGCTCGGAGATTAGGAATGTTAGCTCGGTGGATCACCACTCCGAAATCCGAAATCCGAAATCCGAAATCGGTAACTGGTGGCTGGCTGGCGGGCTGGTTTTCCTGCTGGGGGCCACGGCCGGGCTGCGCCATTGGGATGGCCTGGGGGCGGCCGCGGGGTTACTGGGCACGTGGGCAGCGCGCTGGGCGCGGTCGGAACTTGGATACCCAATCTACTGGCCCCTCTTGCGCCTGATCCTGGACGAGCCGTTGCTGCTCGCGTTCGGCATCTACGGCGCGGTGGTGGGCGTGCGCCAGGGCTATCGGTTGATGAAGGTGTTGGCGTTGTGGGCGGGGTTGGCAGTCCTGTGGCCGACGTTGACGCCGGGTCGGCAGCCCCAGGACCTGGTGATGGCCGTGCCGCCGCTGGCGCTATTAGCCGGCCAGGGGGCAGCCCTCTTTTGGCGACAGGTTGATCTACGCCAAGTGCGCACCGAATCGGCCCTGTTCATCACGGCATTGGGAGCACTGTCGGTCACGTTCTACGTATGGGTGTCCGGTTACAGCCAGTGGGGCACGACGGAGTACGTGGTGGCGATGCTGGCGCCGTCAGGGTTGATGGTCGGGCTGGCGTTGTTCTTCGGCCTCTGGATCGGCTGGCAGCGTACCAGGCAGCTCGTGGCGCTGTTTCTCTCGGGCGTGGGGATGCTGTGGATGTTGAGCGCGGGCTGGATCAATGCCCACGGGGTGGATTTGAATCGGCGGCCAGCAGTACAATTCGAGATGACATCTGAAGAGACGCGGATGCTGGCCGACATGATGATGCGGCTGTCGGAGCAACGCGTGGGCGATCCTCATCTGTTGCCCGTAGAGATCATGGAATCACCCTATGCGCCCGTGCTGCGTTGGTATTTGCGGAACATGCTCAATTTAAAAATGGTCGGTGCACCACTGAGAGATGGATCAGCTCCGGTCGTGATCACTCCGTTGATGGAAGAGCTGGCACCGGGCGAGCAGTACAACGGCCAGGATTTTGTAGTGACGGAGCGGTGGTCACCAGATGGGTTACGCGGGCGGGAGCTGGTGCGCTGGCTCTTGTTGCGCCAGGGGCTGACGCCGGCGGAACAGCGCCGCGCCATTTTGTGGGTAGAGCGAGAAGCACCTGTGGACTGAGGGGACGCGGGAACGCGGAGACGCGGAGACGCGGGGACACGGAGGCCAGGCAACGAGGAGCTCGCTACCTTGTTGCCTTGTTCCTCATCGCCTCGTTGCCCCGCTGACTTTACGGTAAGGGGATAGACATGCAAAAAAGCGCTGTTGAATCCTACAGCACATGGGATAGATCGTTGTTGGCACTGATCCGGTGGGACTGGGAAAAGGCGGCCTGGGCCGTTGTGATCGTAATCGCGCTCGTGGCTCGCCTGTATGGGCTGAGCTGGCGGGCCATGAGCCATGATGAGAGCCTGCATTCGTTGTACTCGTGGCAGCTTTACGATGGTCGTGGCTACGAGCATAACCCGATGATGCACGGCCCCTACCTGTTCCACATCAACGTACTGTTCTACTTTCTATTCGGCGTGAATGATGCTACCGCACGCATGGCGGTGGCGCTGACGGGCGCGGCCATGGTGGCTCTGATCTGGTGTTTACGTCCCTGGCTGGGCCGGGCCGGCGCGCTGGCGGCTGCGATCATGATGACCATCTCCCCGTCACTCCTCTACTATTCTCGCTACATCCGGCATGACGTATTAGTCACGTTTTGGGAGATGGTACTGGTGATCGCCGTGTTCCGCTACCTGCAGGATCGGCAGGCACGCTGGTTGTACCTGGCCGTCGTTGCCTTGTCGTTAGCCTACGCGACGATGGAAACTTCGTTCATTTATGTTGTCATCCTGGTCGGCTTCTTGCTCGTTTACCTGCTCTCCCGGTTCTGGCGCGAGCGATGGGGCCGGCCGGGGAATCATCTGCCGTTCTTCGTATCGTTTGCGCTGGGAAGCGGCGCCGCGATCGTGGCGTTGTACAGCGCGATCAAGGCGGAACCGGGTCAGCTTTCGCCCTTCGCGCTCGCCTTCGCCGCGGGGGTGACCTTGCTGGTGTGGGCGATCTACCTGTTGCTGACCGGTTTGGGACAGCGGGTCAGGGCTTATCCCGAAATGGACGTTCTGGTCTGGTTGATCTCCCTCTCTTTGCCCCTCTTCAGCGCGTTCATCATCAAGCTACTGGGATGGGATCCACTGGACTACTCGTCCACAGGTATTGTGCGTTCGGGCAGCGTGTTGCTGTTTACGGCGGTGGCCGCTGCCGTCATCGGGTGGGGCTGGTCTCGCCAGCAGTGGCTGGTGGGTGCCGGCCTGTTCTATGCCATTTTCTTGACCCTTTACACGACCTTCTTTACCAACGGCAAGGGGTTCGCCACAGGCATCATCGGCAGCCTGGGCTACTGGATGGCCCAGCAAGAGGTCCAACGCGGCGGCCAGCCCTGGTATTATTACTTTCTCCTCGGCCCGATGTACGAATTCCTGCCGCTGTTGCTCAGCCTGGGCGGCATCGCTATCTTCCTGACGGATGCCCTGCGCCGGCCGGCCGCTTTGCGCAGAGGAGCGACGGCGCTCGGGAGCAGAGGGACAGGGGGACGGGGAGACACGGAGACGGCGAGACGCGGAGACAGGACGAATCTCCGTGTCTCCGCGTCTCCATGTCACCGCGTCACCTTATCTCCCCTGCTCCTCAGCCCCTCAGCCCCTTTCGCCCTCTATCTGATCTGGTGGACAGTAGTCGCCTGGGGCATGTTTAGCTGGGCAGGTGAGAAGATGCCGTGGTTGATGGTGCACCTGGCGTTTCCCATGATATTGTTGGGGGGGTGGTTCCTGAATTGGCTGTGGGAGCAGGCAGACTGGCCGGCGCTGCGCGAGCGAGACTGGTGGAAGTTAGCGATTGTACTGCCGCTGCTGGCCTTTGCCCTGGGGCCGCTAAATTCCTTCCTGCGGCGGGTCGTGGCCGGGCAAGCGTTTCGGGATTCCACGATTGATGGGTTGAGCGCGACCACCCAGGGGATCATCGCGCTGGTGATCGCTATGGCGCTGGTCTACCTGGGATGGGGCTACGTGGAGCAGTTAGGCGCTCGCCGCAGCCTGCTGGTGGCGGCTGGCGTGTTGATCGTCGGACTGATGCTGTGGACGGTGCGGGTGACCTGGATCTTCAATTACATCAACTACGATCTGGTCAACGAGATGCTGGTCTATGCGCACGGCACGCCGGACGTCAAGTTCGTCATGAGCGAGATCGAGATGATCTCCCGGCGCACGGTGGGGGATAAGCAGATCAAGGTGGCCTACGACGACGACTCCACCTGGCCGCTGGAGTGGTATCTGCGGGAGTACCCCAACAAGAGTTTCTACGGGGCCAGCCCTAACCGAGAGGCACTGGACGCGCCGGTGGTAATCGTGGGCGATAAGAATGACGAAAAGGCCAAGCCGTTTCTGGGCAATAAATATCTGCGCTACAAGTACCGGCTGGTCTGGTGGCCGCGTGAGGATTACAAGAATCTGACCTGGGACCGGATATGGGGAGGGATCCGTGACCCGGAGAAGCGGCGCAAGTTCTGGGACGTGGTGTTGTATCGGAAGTGGGACACGCCGTTAAATGCGTGGCCTTATGTCCACGTTTTCTATCTGTACGTGCGGCGAGACATCGCCGCGCAAGTGTGGAACTTCGGTGCAGCACCGGTGGAGACGGTCGTCGAGGTTGACCCATACGCCAAGGGGTTCCGCCAGGTGGCCGCCCTTCGGCAGATTGGCACAACGGGTGTTTCGGGCAGCGCTCCCGGCCAGTTCCAGACCCCGCGCGGCCTCGCCATCGCGCCGGATGGCCGCATCGTCGTGGCGGACAGCGGCAATCACCGGATTCAAGTGTTCGATGCCCAGGGCAACTACATGACTGGCTGGGGTTCGAGTTGCGATCTGTACGCCGAAGGCCGGCCGGGTTGCGTGGATCCGGATGGCAGCGGCCCGCTGCAACTGGGCGATGGGCAGTTCCGGGAGCCGTGGGGCGTGGCCGTGGATCAGGCGGGCAACATTTACGTGGCCGATACCTGGAACCACCGCATCCAAAAGTTCGACCCGAATGGCAAATTCCTGAAGAAGTGGGGATACTTCGTCACCACGGACGGGCAGCTTGGCGAGCCGGTAGGAATGTGGGGGCCACGGGCCATCGTGATTGACGCGGATGGCAACCTCTATGTCGCCGACACCGGCAACAAACGTGTGCAGGAATTCGACCCGGAGGGCAATTTCCTGGGGCAGTGGGGTGGTGGCGGTGTGATCGAGGGACGCTTCGATGAGCCGGTGGGGCTGGCGATAGATGCACAAGGCAACTTCTACGTGGCAGACACGTGGAACCGCCGCATTCAGAAGTTCAACTCCAGCTTTGCCTTTCTCAAAGAATGGCCCATTGCCGGGTGGGCGAGTGAATCCATTGTAAACAAGCCTTATGTGGCCGTGGATTCAGCCGCCGGACTGGTGTACGCGACCGACCCCGAAGGGTATCGGGTGCTGGTGTTCGATACCGAGGGGAACTTCCGGGCCACCTTCGGCCAGTACGGAGCGGACGAGAAATCCCTGGCGTTGCCCAACGGCATCGCCGTGGACCAGGCTGGGAATGTCTATGTGGTTGATGCTGACAACCACCGCATTATGGTGTTCCCGCGAGTGCAGTAGAGAGCCGTCAACAGGAGCAAAAAACCGCGGTGATCACCACTTCAATTACCTTGTCCCTAATCGCCTCATTACTCTACCCCTGGTGAGGAGGAAATGATGTTCAACAACTTAAGCCCCGGCGCCATTGGCATTCGCACGGACCTGGCTGGCGCGCTGGCGTTGGCCCGGGCCCACGGATTCCAGGGCGTCGAATTCAGTATCATCGAAGCGGCTGAGTTGGTCCAATGGCATGGCATCAACTACGTGCGCCACATGTTCGACCAGGCCGGGGTACGGCCAGGCAACTTTGGCTTGCCGGTGGACTTTCGCAAAAGCGAAGAGGTCTGGCGCACCGGGCTCGACGCGCTACCTCGCTGGGCACAGATCGCGCAGGAGCTGGGCGCCACCCGCACTGCCACATGGATCCCGCCCTTTTCCGATGAAATGACCTTCGCTGAGCACTTCCGTTGGCACGTGGCGCGGCTGCGTCCAGTGGCGCAGATTCTGGCTGACCACGGCATTCGCTTAGGGCTGGAGTTTGTAGGACCGGCCACGGCGCGTGCCGGCCATCGCTACAGTTTCCTGCACAGCCTCGACGGTATGCTGGCGCTGTGCGCCGCCATTGGCACCGACAACCTGGGATTGCTGCTTGATTCCTACCACTGGTATACATCTTACGGCAGCCTGGATGACCTGGCCAAGCTATCTAACGCAGACGTAGTGGTCGTGCATGTCAACGACGCGCCTGCTGGCATCCCTGTGGACCAACAGCAAGACCTGGTGCGCGCGCTCCCGTGCGAGACAGGCGTCATCAACCTGGTCGGGTTCATGCAGGCGCTGGCCAGGATGGAGTACGATGGTCCCATCATCGTCGAGCCATTCAGCCAACGGCTGCGGGAGATGTCGCCCGACGATGCCGCCCATGCCACTGCAGAGTCCCTGCGTCAATTGTGGGCTGCAGCCGGATTACAATAAGGATTGCCTCTCTTGCCCTTTTCGGTTACAATGGACGTGCCAGGCCATCAGAAGACTCACGGGGTGCGTTCGCGGATTTGAGGTGGAAAAAACGTATGGCTGAGTTAACTTACGATTTTAATCCTGTCAGTCACATCACCGTGGATGCTATTGGCACGCCCGGACAACGGACGTTCTTCCTACAAGCCAGCCAGGGATTAATGGTGTTGACGATGGTCATGGAGAAGGAGCAGGCTGCCGCGCTGGCCAACGCCATCAATCAGTTGCTAGACCAGGTTGAAACCGAAGAAGACAGGGAGGAGTACTCCAACGCATCCGTTGATGTGGCTCTTCATGAGCCGGTTGACCCCGAGTTCCGTATCGGCCAGATGGGCCTGGGTTACGAAGAACGTCTGGGGCGGGTGGTTATCATCGTGCAGGAATTGCTCTCTGAGGAAGAGGCCAAGACCCGGGACCCGATGGTCGCGCGATTCTGGATGAACAAGGCTCAGGCACGAGCCCTGAGCCAACACGCCGCCGAGGTCGTCGTAGCCGGGCGCCCTCTCTGCCCGCTGTGTGGCAACCCCATGGACCCCACTGGCCACTTCTGCCCGCCTAGCAACGGCCACGAGCGAAGACGAAACCTGCAGTGAGATTCAGCCTGGGATAACGCCAAGGGACGGAGGTTCCTCCGTCCCTTGCTCGTTCATCTTCTAGCTGATGGCTGATAGCTGATCGCCTGCGCTTGGGCCCTGCCTACTCCACCGATCGGATGCTCTCGTCAGCCAGCGAGCCGATAGCCTGCCGCACTTGCCCCGCCAGCGCGGCAAATCGTTGATCATACATCATCTGCAACGTGCGTGGCCGCTCCAGGTTAACTCGAATCTCCTGGGAGATTCGGCCCGGTGGCCCATCCATCACCAGGACCCGGTCGGCCAAGAAGACCGCCTCTGGAATGCTGTGCGTGACCATGACCACCGTCGGACGACGTAGAGACCAGATGCGTTGCAACTCCAGGTTCATACGTTCTCGCGTCAGGGCGTCGAGAGCGCCGAACGGCTCGTCGAGCAACAAAAGAGCCGGGTCGTGGATCAGGGCACGAGCCAGAACAACCCGCTGCTGCATCCCGCCGGAAAGCTGACGGGGGTATGCGTGCTCGTACCCCTGCAACCCCACCAGGTTGATCAGTGAGCGGGCTCGCGCGGCGGACTCCTGCGGGGAGACGCCCGCGATCTCCAGAGGCAATGCCACATTACGCATGACCGTTCGCCACGGCATTAAGTTGACCTTCTGGAAGACGAAGCCGATGCGCCGCCTGGGAGCCGTGACCGGCTCATTCCCCAGAAGCACCCGGCCGCGTGTCGGCGACAGCAACCCGCCCAGGATGCGCAACAGCGTCGTCTTGCCACACCCTGATGCGCCCACAACACACACGAACTCGCCGGGGCGGACCTGCAGGGAGACGTCGTCTAAAGCTAACACCCGACCGTGAGTACCATCGTATATTTTGGTCAATCCTTCAGCCTGCAGTAACACCTCGTCGTAGCCGGTGTCCAGGCATATCGGCTCATCTGCGACCAGGGCCCATTCCAGGCTGTTCATGGTACCTCTACGAAGCGGTTGGTAAACAGAACGTTCACGTCTACGTCCACGTTAATCAGCCCCATTTCCCGCATAAAGCGGGCCGCCTTCGCCCATCGCTCAGGATCCGACCATCCCAAGGATACGCCTTCCGGGGGGCGCCACTCCGCCAGGACGGTGTCAAAAATGGCCCGATTGACCGGCTCGTTTTCTCCACCCGCTTCCGGCACCGCCTTGATCGAGATGGCGAACGCCTCATCCGGATGCTCCAGGGTGTACTGCAAGCCGCGTAGGGCTACTCGTACCATGCGCTGAACCAGATCCGGTCGCTCAGCGATGGTCTTCTCGTTGGTCACCAGCCCGTTAGACGGCAGGTCAATGTAGTCAGACACGCGGATCACATCTACATCCTGGCCTGCCTGGCGCAGCCGCACAGGCCCGCTGACGGCGTAATCAATCGCCGCCTCCACTCGCCCCTGGCTCACCGCCTCGGCCTGGGTGAAGCCGATGCTCTCCAGGGTCACTTTCGACTCGTCCAGGCCAGCAGCGTACACCAATGCTTTCCACGCCACGAAGCTGGCTCCGAACAGCCCCGGGATGCCCACCCGATGTCCCTCCAGCGCCTTGGGGGTGTCCAGGCCGGCACCCTTCGGGGCGAACACGACGACGGGGAACTGGTTGTACCAGGTCATGACATAAACCAGTGGCAGCCCCTGTGCTCGCGCCAGGATGACCTCCTCGCCGCTGGCCACCGCAAATTGCAGCTCGTTAGTCCCCACCAGCTTGATGAAATCGGTCTCAAAACCATGCTGGAAGGTGACCTCCATCCCTTCTTCGGCGAAATAGCCTTTCTCCTGAGCCACGTAGAAGGGGGCAAACTGGACGCTGGGAATGTACCCCAGGCCGAGGGTCAGCTTCTCTATCTGCGATGGTACCGTTACCTCCCCGGTTGGGGCGGACGCGGGTGTCACCGGCACGCACCCGGTTGCGATGATCAACACAACAACGATCTCACTCACAAGCAGTCTGAGCTGAAACACATCTGCCCTCCCGGTATTAGTATTACAATGAGCTGAAGCCGCGGGCTACATGCGTAGCCAGGTCGGCGTAGGCCGACCTCAGAAACCGCTGCAGAGCGGTTTCGCCGAGCCTAGCATGCAGCTTCAACCGCCGTACTTATGAAATCTCCGATCCCCGTCACCTCTCCCGCTGCCACTTCAACAGCCACATCTCGAGCCAGCTTGCTATCAGATACAGGCTCATCGCAATCAGGATCAGCGTAAAGAGGGCTACGAAGAGCAACGGGGTGTCCAGGACGCCGCGCGCCAGGTTCAGCAGAAAGCCCAGCCCCCGGTCAGCGCCAACGAACTCGCCGACGACGGCTCCGATCACTGCCAGGGTGACGGCTACTTTTAGCCCGCCGAAGAGGACAGGCAAAGCGGCCGGCACTTCCAGGAGTATGAACGTCTGCCAGCGAGTGGCCCGCAGCGATCGCATCAGCGCCAGCAGGTCCGGCTCCACGGAGCGGATGCCGATGATGGTGTTGACCAACATCGGGAAGAAAACCGTCAGCGCGCAGATGAGGACCTTGGGCAGTGTCCCGAAGCCGAACCAGATCAACAGCAAGGGGGCCACCGCGACCACGGGGACGGATTGAGACGCAACGAGGTACGGAGACAGCAATCGCTCCAGAAAGGGCGATTTGGCCAGCCCGTAACCGATCAGCAGTGCGACGCTCAGCCCCAGGGCCAGGGG
>DAOUAJ010000031.1:0-11240 GCA_034433615.1 Anaerolineae bacterium
TTCCCGCCCAAACGAATTTCGCGACACCCTCTAAGGCTGACGGCTAGGGGTGCAGCCCCGTAAACTCCAACCCCATCGTCTCCGGAAAGCCGCACATCAGGTTCATGCACTGCACGGCCGTGCCCGCCGCGCCCTTCATGAGGTTGTCAATCGCGCACAGAGCGACCACGCGGCCCGTCTCGGCGTCCAGCTCAAATCCCACGTCGGCGTAATTCGACCCGGCCAGGATCTTCGGCTCCGGATAACGGTAAATGCCCTGTTGCTCCTTGACGATGCGCACGAAGGGCTCATTCTGGTACGCCGCCCGATACGCTTTCCACAAATCTTTTTCGCTCAAAGCACGATCCTTGAGGAAGACGTGCGCCGTCGCCAGGACGCCGCGTACCAACTCGATGGCCGTAGCCGAGAAGTGCACGTGCGGCAGCGGCCCCGTCCTCGCCAACACTTGCAGCACCTCGGCGGTGTGGCGATGGCCGGTGGGGGCGAACGAGCGGACGGCCCCGCTTCGCTCCGGGTGGTGCGACGCCTCAGACGGGCTGTTGCCTCCCTCGGACGATCCCACCTTGACCTCGACGATCACATCTCGGCTACGATCCACCAGGTCGGCCCGGAACAGCGGCCAGATCGCCAGGTTGGTGGCGGTGGCGTTGCAGCCGACGCCGGAGACGTACGATGCCTGCCGGATCTCATCGCGATACAGCTCGGGCAGCCCGTAGACGAAGCGATCGAGCCAGGCTGGCGCTTTGTGCGGCTGACCGTACCACCGCTCGTAGAGCGCGGGGTCGCGCAGCCGAAAGTCGGCGCTCAGGTCCACGATCCGGGACGCCAGCCTGGCGAACGTTTCGATGCGAGCCTGAGCCTCGCCGTGAGGCAAGCACAGGAACAGCAGATCGCATGGCTGCAGCTCGCTGGCGCTGGTGAACTTCAGTCGGGTCCGACCGCGCAGGTTAGGATGAAGAAAATGGACGTAGCCTCCAGCATGACGTTCGGACGTGACCTGCCGCACCTCGACGCCGGGATGCCCCAGCAACAATCGCAACAGTTCGCCGCCGGTGTAACCGGACGCGCCCACAATGGCGACGTTCAAGCGGTCTGTTCTCATAAGTTGCCCCACCTGTTTCAGATCGCGACCGCCGTTTGTCCTATCCTCTTGGGCTCCCCTCACAAGGGCAGTTTTTTCCCCTGGCCCCTCTGACGAGGACAGGCTGCACGATGTCCAGGGCAGGCTGCTAAAGGCTGCGCTGACGCCTCTAGCCCATACGGGCCACAAGCAGGACGACCAAGGGGAGGTCTGGAGGGGCGAATGCCCCTCCGCACCACCCCTTTGCGGCCTGTAACCGCGTTACAACATGCTGTGCAGCCGATGCAGAGCGGCTGGTAGCTCGTCGAAAGATGCGATCACGGCGTCGGCCAGGGAGGGGTCCTGGCCCTGAGTGACGCCGGTGAACAGCACAGCCTTCATGCCCACGCTGCGGGCGCCCACGATGTCCGTGACCACCAGATCGCCGACGTGCGCAGCTTCCTCCGGCCAGACCCCCAGCCGTTCCAACGTATCCAGAAACTGGCGCGGGTGGGGCTTGGCCCGCCCGGTCTCGTCCGAGAACGCGCAGAACTCGAACAGATCGAGGATGCCGTCGCGGGCCAGGAATTGCCGCAGCACCCGTCCTGGGGTCATGCCGGTATCGGAGATCAGCCCCAAGTGGTACCGTCCAGCCAGTTCGCGGAGCGTCTCCGCGGCCGCGGGAACCAGCGTCAGCGCCTCATCTGCCAACGACTCTTCCAACTCTCGCGTCATGGCGTCGAGCGCAGCCTGGGGCAAGGATACTCCCAACATCTCCAGAATCCAGCCGACCCGCTCCGGTGCATCGGCCGTGCGTTGCATCCCCAGCCAGATCTCGCCGGCGCGCTGGAAGCTGTCGTCCAGTGCGGCGCGCACCCGCTCACGCGGGATCGTGTACCCGCTCTGGGTTAGATAGCGGCACAAGATGTCCGTGCGCGGCTCGCGGCTGGTACCGTCGAAGCGCGCCTGGTATAGCGTCCCCCAGAAATCGAACGTCACCGCCTGTAACGCCATTCGATGATCACCTGTCCTGAAAAAAGCGGTTAGCGATCAGCGATCAGCAATTAGCTATTAGCTATCAGCTATCAGCAGCCTGTGGTCTTCGCAGCCTGCCCCCTCGGGCAGAGCCCTCGGGGCGAAGCCTGGACGACGTGCAGGGCAGGGTCCAGGGAAGACCGCTAATCACTGCGATGGGCGAGGTCTCCCCTCCGGGGGCGGAACCCTGACCGAGCCCTTTCGCCTCGGTCGGGAGACCTTCGGCGATCAAAGTGTGGCTGATGGCTGACCGTTTATCTTGCCCAGCCGTTGGCGGCAGCCCACCCCTCCTTCGCCACGCGCAGGGCGAAGTCAATGATACGGCCAGGGATGTCCACGCCCGTCGGCGCAATCGAGTTGCGAAACTCCGTGGTGTGGTTGACCTCGTTGATCAGAAGGCCACGGTGGGGATCTTCCAGGACGTCAACGGCGACGACTCCCCCGCCCACGGCGCGCGCCGCCCGCACGCAGAGATCGTTCAGCTCCGGCGTGACCGGGCAGTTGCTGGCCACGCCGCCGCGCGCGGTGTTGGTGATCCAATGAGGCGAAGTGCGGTAGATGGCGCCAATGGTCTCGCTGCCCACGACGAAGGCCCGAATGTCCCGGTTGGGCTTCTGGATGTACTCCTGGATGTAAAAGATGGAGTGCTGATAGGAGCCCAGGACCTCTTTATGCTCCAGGATGGCCTCGGCCGCCTCGCGATCGTTGATCTTGGAGAGCAGCCGCCCCCACGATCCAATGACCGGCTTGAGGACGACCGGGTATCCCAGCCGCTCGATCGCCTCCAGCGCCGACTCAGGTGTGTAGGCGATGAGCGTTCGCGGCGTGGGGATGCCGGCCCGCACCAGAGCTGAGTTCGTCAGCAGCTTGTCGCCGCAGGTGTTGATCACCTCGAACGTGTTCACGGTGGGGATACCCAGGTCGCCCAGGATGCGCAGCGAGTAGAGCGCCCGCGAGTGGGTGATACATCGCTCCAAGATCACATCGTACTGAGTCCAACTGTCGCGGCTAAAGTCCAGGATGATCTGGCGATCGTCAATCTGGTCGAACGGGATCCCGCGCGCCTCCATCTTCTCGAAGAGCAGCTTTTCTTCGACGCGGATGCGCGAGCAGAGAACGCCAATTCTCATCGTTCATCTCCGGTAGGAGAATAGCAAATAGCGAATGACAAATGGCGAGTCAACGATTCGCCATTCGCTATCCGCCATCCGCTGATTCGCTCACTCCCCCCAATCCTCTTCTTCCAGAGGGGCCACGTCCAACTCCAGCGGGTCCAGCCCCAGCACTTCCAACTCGACGCCACAGTCCGGGCACTCGACGATCTCGCCGACGACCACGTTGCCCAGCTCGATCTCAGCCCCACACTCGGGGCACTCGGCGGTCTGTGTCTCTACCATCACGAAGTTCTCCTTTCGGTTCAGGGTGCAGGATACAAGATCCAGGATACAGGATGCAGGCGCTGGCATCTTGGATCCTGCATCCTGCATCCCGCCTGTTTCCTCTACCAGGCCAGTTGCCTTACAATGGCCTGCGTGACCTCACGAGTAGTGCTATCCCCGCCCACATCGGGTGTGCGAGGGCCGTTGGCCAGGACGCTCAACGCGGCGGCGCGCACTCGCCCGGCGGCCGCGGGTTCGCCCAGGAAGTCGAGCATGAGCGCGCCGGCCAGGATGGCTGCCGTCGGGTTGGCGATCCCTCGCCCGGCGATGTCGGGCGCAGAGCCGTGCACCGGCTCGAACAGGCCGCGGCCGTCACCCACGTTGGCCGAAGCGGCCAGCCCCAGCCCCCCCACCAGGCCCGCGGCTTCATCGCTCAGGATATCACCGAACAGGTTGGTGGTGACGATCACGTCGAAGGTCTCGGGGGCCTGCACCAGGCGCATGGCCGCCGTGTCCACCAGCAGCTCGTCCACCGTGAGGTCGGGGTAATCCCGCGCCACCTCCAGCGCCGTGCGACGGAACAGCCCGTCCGTCTCGACCAGGACGTTGGCCTTGTGCACCACAGTCACATGACGGCGCCGCCCCTGCGCCAGCTCGCAGGCGGTACGCATGATACGGGCCGACGCCCGTCGGGTGATGATGCGCTCGGCGACCGCGGTCTCACCGTCGCTGCGCTCCCGGCGGACGTACAGGCATTCGGTGTTCTCGCGTACGATCAGCAGATCAATGGTCTTCTGAGAGGCGAAGACCACCTTCTCAGGCCGGCTGGCCGGGATAGGCAGCGAGTACACAGGCCGCAGGTTGGCGTAGAGGTCCAGCTCCCGGCGTAGCTCCAGGATCGGGCTGCGGTACCCCTCGACTTTGCCGGATGGCGATTGGGTGGCGCCGAACAGCGTGGCGTCGCAGGCGCGAGCCAGCGCCAGCGTCTCCGGCGGCAGCGCCGTGCCGCGCCGCTTGAAGCAGCCGAAGCCTCCCTCGGCCGGCTCGAACACGAAATCAACGCCGGTAGCCCGTAACACCTCGACAGCCGCCGGGATCACCTCCCGGCCGATGCCGTCCCCTTCGATGACGCAGATGCGGTAACTCATCCATGGCTCACTTAGATCAGGCGTCGTTCGGTGACATGTGGTTCGTTACTTGTCACAACGTTCATCCTGTGCTCTAGAATCCGATCCGGGCGCCCAATTGTTAGGCGCGCTTCCGTTTTTGTCGCTTTAGCATGCGCTCATACTCATTATGGTCACCAATCCAAAACCAGATAACCGTATCACCTTCCATTAGACCAAGGACGCGATAATTCTCACTGACACGCGCAGAGTAAATCGGCTCGACTTCACTCACGCACTTGAAGCGAAGACCAGGAGCGTTTGGATTGTCTTTCCACATCTGGTATGCTTTACGCGCCCGTCGTTGCTCCGTCCGTGGCAAGCGATTGTATAGTTTCCAAAATCCCGGCGTGGCTCGAGACCTCATGCTGGTGCGAGTCGTCCGTCTTCCGTGATAGTGATTTCAGTCGTACGCCCAGCGTAAAAGTCCTCACGTGCCTCACGCGCCATTTCTAACATGGCCTGCTGCATCTCTGGGTTTGCGAACAACTGCTCCCATTTCTCATCACCTTCCGATTCTTCTTCCTCAAGCATAGCAGGCTCGTAGGGCTTGACTACCAGTGATTGAAGGAAGCGCGCGAAATCAATCAATTCCGAGACGCGCTCCGGTGGCAGTGTTCGCATGATATTGATGAGCATCTGCTCGTATGGGGTTAATTGAACCTCCGCTTGCTTTGTCATCTCTTCACCTCGCGCAAATAGGTCATATCACCTGTTCCTGTCCCTGATTTAATCAGCCGTATGGCAGTCCTCCAGTGCTTCAGAAATTGCTTCACGTGACATCCCATGAGCGACTACCGCCGCGTTCTCCTCAACACTATACGGCAAGTCAGGCTGTGAGTCAATCGCTTCCCTGAGCAGCCATACATGCCCTCAGAACGACTGGTGCTCCGTCCGGGCGATGATCTCGTCCTGTAGCACTTTGCTCAGATCACAGAAGTAGTCGCTGTAGCCGGCCACACGCACAATCAGGTTACGATACTGCTCGGGGTTCGCCTGCGCCGCGCGCAGCGTGGCCGCATCCACGACGTTGAATTGGATGTGATGGCCGTCCAGGTTGAAGTAGGCGCGGATCAATTGCACCAGCTTATCGAGGTCCTCTTCCGTGCGGAACAACTGGGGCGAGAACTTCTGGTTGAGCAGCGTGCCGCCAGTGCGAACGTGATCCATCTTGGCCACCGACTTGATCACCGCCGTCGGGCCACGCCGGTCGGCGCCCTGGACGGGTGAGACCCCTTCTGAAAGCGGTTTCCCAGCCAGGCGGCCGTCGGGTGTCGCACCGGTCACGGAGCCGAAGTAGACGTGGCAGGTGGTCGGCAGCAGGTTGATGCAATACCTGCCGCCTTTCGTGTTCTTACGGCCCTCTATGGCATCGAAGTAGGCATTAAACAGGGCCACCATCACGTTGTCGGCGTAGTCATCGTCGTTGCCGTACCTGGGCGTCCGGTTCAGGAGCATCTGGCGGAGCTTCTCCCCCTCCAGGCCGGCGAAGTTGTCCCACAGCGCGCCGAGCAATTGCGCCATCGTCAACGTCTTCTTGTCGAAGACATGGTACCTGATCGCCGTCATCGCGTCGGTGATCGTGCCCAGGCCCACCCCCATGATGTAAGTGGTATTGTAACGGGCTCCGCCATCGTGGTAATCCTTGCCCCTGGCGATGCAGTCGTTAATCAGCAGCGAGAGGAACGGTGCGGGCATGTAGCGGGCGTAGAGCCTCTCGATGACGTGGTTGCCTCGCACCTTGATATCTACAAAGTAGTTCAACTGCTTTCTGTACGCCTCGAACAACTCTTCGAACGTTTGGAACTGCATCGGATCGCCCGTCTCCAGCCCAATCTTCCGGCCCGTGCGCGGGTCCACGCCGTTGTGCAGGGTGATTTCGAGCACCTTGGGCATGTTAAAGTAGCCGGTCAGGTTGTAGTTCTCCTTGCCGAAGGCGCCGGTCTCCACGCAGCCGCTGGTGCCGCCGTTCCGTGCGTCCACGATGGACTTGCCCTGGCGGATCATCTCCTGGATCACCACATCGGTGTTGAACACCGAGGGCTGGCCGAACCCGGTACGGATGATCCTGGCCGCCCGTCTAATGAATTGGTCGGGGTTCTTCTTGCTGACCTGGATGGAGGAGCTGGGCTGCAGCAGCCGCATCTCCTCGATCACATCCAGGATCAGGTAGGTGAGCTCGTTGACGGCGTCGGAGCCGTCCGGCTTCACACCGCCCAGGTTGATCTGGGCGAAATCGGTGTAGGTGCTGCTCTCTGCTGCGGTGACCCCCACCTTGGGCGGGGCGGGCTGATTATTGAACTTAATCCAGAAGCATTGCAACAACTCCTCGGCCTGCTCGCGGGTTAGCGTCCCCTCCTCCAGCCCCTTTTTGTAGAAGGGATACAGATGCTGATCCAGTTTGCCAGGATTGAAAGCATCCCAGGGGTTGAGTTCGATGGTCACGCCGAGGTGGACGAACCAGTAATATTGCAGGGCCTCCCAGAAGTCCCGCGGGGCGTGCGCCGGCACGTGGGAGCAGATTTCAGCGATGCGTTCCAGCTCCTTTTTCCGCTGGGGGTTCTTCTCCTGGGCTGCCAGCTCCCTGGCCTTTTCCGCGTGGCGCTCGGCAAAGCGAATCAGGGCACTCGCGCAGATGTCCATGGCCTTGAGCTGCTCCTGCTTGTCGTAAGCCTCGGGGTCGTTCAGGTAATCCAGGGATTGCAGGCTGCGCTGAATGTCCTGCTGGAAATCGAGCATCCCCTTGTGGTAAATCTTGTCATCCAGGACGGTGTGGCCTGGAGACCGCTGCTCCATGAACTCGGTGAAGATGCCGGCCTCGTAAGCGGCCTTCCACTCCTCCGTCATCTCCCGGAAGATGAGCTCGCGCATCGTCTTGCCCCGCCAAAAGGGGATGATCGTCTCCTCGTACACCCGGCGGGCCTGGGAGCTGACGGCGAAGGGGATCTTCTCTCGCGAGTCAAGGATGTCCAGGTCTTGCAGGCTGTGACAGCACAGCTCCGGGTAGGTCGGCGCGGCCTTGGGGGCAGGGCCTTTCTCGCCGACGATCAGTTCGCCGTCGTTGATGCAGATGGTTTTGTGCTCCAGCAGGTACTGGAAGGCCAGCGCGCGGTGCACCGGCGCAGAGACCAGCCCCAGGTCTTGCCGGTAGAACTCAGTCAGCAGCTCCGCCCGCTCAGTGGAGAGGGTCGGAACGGCGTCCAGACTTTGTTGCCTCAGCCGGGCGACTCGTTTACTCATAGGCATAGTGCAGCCTCCGTATTACAAAACTATCACGATGGTGCGGGAACGCCTGATTGCTTGCAGATTCGTGCCGCTGTATACTCGGGGATCTCCCGATGACGAGGCACTGAAGCACGACTCGCGTTATCTGCACGGAGCGCCGGTCGAAGCACATGGGCTCTTCTCTCGCGTTTTGTCACACATTCGTTGTGCACTACCTCCCTCGGTCTACGGTTAACAGCGTGGGTCACGGATGCGACCTTCTCATTTGGGGTTTAGACGGCGGCTTTTTCGCGTGACAACTTGCGTTTGAGGTACGGAATCAACCCCCCCTCCCGGATCAGCCCTAACGCCGATTCTGACAGTGGCGGGAACGGCCAGAGGTCCTCGCCGCGACGGATGACACCGGCCTCCAGGTCAATCTCCACCCTGTCGCCGGGCTGCAGCGCGTCGGCTGCCTCCGGACAGGTGATCACAGGCAGGCCTTCGTTGAGCGCGTTACGGAAAAAGATGCGGGCGAACGATTCCGCCACGATCGCGCCGACCCCCGCTTCCTTTAGACAGATCGCCGCCTGCTCCCGGCTGGAGCCGCACCCCCAGTTGCGCCCGGCCACGATCACGTCCCCCGGCTGCACCGCGCCCGCAAAGCCCGGGTCCAGGTCCTCCAGCGCGTGCCGGGCCATCTCCTGGCGGTCGGTGATCGTGTACGTGTACTTGCCGGGGAAGATCACGTCGGTGTTCACGTTGTCGCCATACTTCCAAACCCGTCCGCAAATGGTCACGATTCCCTCTCTCAGACCTCCCTTGGATCAGTGATCACTCCCCGAACCGCCGACGCCGCCACCACCGCCGGGCTGGCCAGGTAGATCTCCGCCTCACGCGTGCCCATGCGCCCCTGAAAGTTGCGGTTGGCGCTGGAGATGGTGACCTCGCCAGGGGCGGGGATGCCCATGTGGTTGCCCATGCATGGCCCGCATCCCGGCACGCCGATGATCGCCCCGGCCTCGACTAACGTCTGGATGTAGCCCAGCCGCATCGCCTCTTGCAGCACTTGGCTGGACGCGGGGATCACCAGGAAACGGGTGCCGGGGGCCACCCGGCGGCCCTTGACCACCGCTGCAGCCGTGGCCAGGTCCTCCAGCCGGCCGTTGGTGCAGGTGCCCAAGAAGGCCTGGTGGACGCGCGTCCCCGCCACCTGCGACAGCGGCACCACGCGGTCCACCGAATGCGGACAGGCGACGTACGACTCCAGCGTCGCCGCGTCATAGCGGTACTCGGCCATGTAGCGCGCATCGGGATCGGGGTAGAGCGCGCCGGCCTCGATCTGCATCCGGCATTCCTCTAGCGGGCGACCGGTACGCCGGGCCAAGCGGGGGGCCAGCCAGTCGAACACGGCCGCGTCCGGCGCCAGGTACGCGTTCTTCGCCCCCATCTCGGCCATCATGTTGGGCAGCACCATGCGCGACTCAATGGATATGGCCTCGATGCCGCTGCCGCTGAACTCGATCGAGGCGTAAATGCCGCCATCAGCCCCCAGGTCGCCGATGATGCGCAGCGCGAAGTCTTTGGCGGTCACCCCTAGAGGCAGCTCCCCTTGCAGGACAACGCGCATGGATTCGGGCACGCGCAGCCATAGCTCGCCCGTGGCCCACAGCGCGGCCACCTCGCTGCGGCCTACGCCCGCGCCGAACGCCCCCAGCCAGCCGAAGTGCGTCGTGTGCGAGTCAGCCCCCAGGATGAGCTGGCCGGGCAGGACGATCGCCTCTTCGCTGAGGACCTGATGACAGATGCCGCGCCCGACCTCGAAGAAGTTCGCGATCCCCTGCTCGGCCACGAACTGGCGCACCTCGGCGTGGTTCTGGGCATGCTGGGTCGTGGGAGCCGGCACCGCGTGGTCCAACGCGATGGCCAGCCGCTCCGGGTGTTTCACCCGGTTTACTCCCAGGGATCGGAACGTGCGGGCGATGGCGGCGGTGTTGTCGTGGGAGAGCACCACATCAGGCCGGGCGTCCACCACCTGGCCGGCCGTGACGTCAGGCAGGCCGGCGGCGCGCGCCAGCGCTTTCTCGGCGAACGTCTTACCCATCCACCTGCTCCGTCGGCGTGAACTCTTCCCGTCGCTGCTGTTCGATCGCCTCATCGGGGACTGAGGGCCAGTTGCGCAGGATGGCGTCCACATCCTCCAATGCCAGCGGCTTCAGGTCGGCCAGGGCTTTGATGTGGGCGGTGGCCTTCTTGATCTCCTCGTCGCTCAGGGAGAGGCCCAACTGCTCGGCCCGGTTCTTCACCGCGTTCCAGCCGGTCAGCCGGTGGGCGACGTGGACGTACCGCGTCAGGCCGAAGTCCTCCGGGCGAAGGATCTCATAGGTTTCGGGGTTGTTGAGGATCGCCTTGGCATGGATCCCGGCCTTGTGCGTGAAGGCCGTGTAGCCGGTGATATAGTTGTTGAAGGGCACCTGGACCCCCACGATGTCCGCCACCAGGTTCTCGATGTCGCGCAGGAGGGGGAGGTTGTATTTGCTCTTAACCAGGTCGCGGTTCAGTGCGTACATGCGGGCGATGAAGCCACCTAGCGGGGTGATGCCGTTGCGCTCGCCGATGCCGAGGACGCTGGTGTCCACGTGGGTCGCGCCCGCCTCCAGCGCGGCGAACGAGTTGGCGATAGCGCAGCCAGTGTCATTGTGGCCGTGAAACTCGATGTCGCAATGGACCACGCTGCGCAGCGTACTCACCAGATCATACACCTGACGCGGCGTGGCGATTCCCACCGTGTCAGCGATCCCTACCCGATTGACGCCGATCTCGTCAACGGTGCGGTAGACGAGCAACAGGTCCACCAGGTTGCTGCGGAAGGAGTCCTCGCTGGAGAAGCGGACTTCAAACCCCTGTGATTTAATGTAGGTAATCACCTCGATGGCGGCCTCGATGATCTCGGGGATGGATTTGCCGTGACTGAACTGACGGAGCAAGGAGGAAGTACCAAAGAGCACGTCAATGCCGTTCACGCCGGTCTCCATCGCCAGCCTGGCATCGTCCATATGACAGCGGGTGTGAGTGAGGGTCTTGGCCTTGAGGCCGAGGCGGGCAATGCGGCGGGCATCCGCGAAGGATTGCGGAGACGCGGCCGGTGAGGTCAGCTCGATGTACTCCACGCCGAAAGCGTCCAGCATCTCAGCGATCTGAACTTTCTGATCTGAGGTGAAAAATGCTCCAGCGAACTGCTCGCCTTCGCGCAGGGTGGATTCGATAATGGCGAAATTTTGCAGGGACACGGTCAGCTCCTCCCTTGACTAGCTATCAGCCGTCAGCGATCAGCTATCAGCTATGGTAAAGGGCCGAAGGCTGACCGCTGATTGCTGACTGCCGGTTACTGATCGC
>DAOUAJ010000032.1:0-12044 GCA_034433615.1 Anaerolineae bacterium
CCGACCCAGCCGACCTGGCCCACTTCCTCGGCGTGTTGGCGGCGCGTTATCGGGGCCGCATCCACGCCTACGAGATCTGGAACGAGCCCAACCTGGCCTACGAGTGGGGCGACACCTGGCCCGATCCATACTTCTACGCCGAGATGCTGAAGGCGGCTTATCCGGCCATCAAGGTCGCCGACCCGGACGCGCTGGTGATCGCGGGCGGAGTAGCGACCACCGGACCTGGCTCGCCAGCCGCCGTGGGGGACCTGGACTGGCTACGCACGCTCTATGCAGGAGGCGCACGCGGCTTCTTCGATGCGCTGAGCACACACCCGTACGGGTTCGGCAAGCCGCCGGATGCCCACAACCCGTGGGGGCTGTCACTGGATCGGGTGGTGGAGCAACGCCAGATCATGGTGGACAACGGTGACGAGGATACGCCCATGTGGATCACCGAGATGGGCTGGCCCATCCGTACGCCCGCCTGGGACCTGGGCGAGCACCAGCCGTTTACCGTGAGCGAAGCGGAGCAGGCCGAGTACCTGGTGGCGGCGTTCGATCGCATCGCCCATGAGTGGCCATGGATCGATGCGGTGTTCCCCTTCAACTTGGACTTCAGCACTGTGACCTGGTACCCAGCCCAGGAACAGATGCGCTGGTATGCCCTCCTCAACCCGGACGGCAGCCCCCGGCTGAGTTACACCCGACTGCGCCGTTGGGCGCGGGGGATGGGGTGAGGCGAGTCAGCGAGTCAGCGGGTCTTGACCGCAGCTTGCAGAGTCTCTTGAATCAGTGCTTTGCCTTTCTGTTGGCGCTTCAAACATGCTATCAGCACTATTGCAGCCGATATTGGACTAAGATACGACGTGCTCATTGATGCCCGGGTGATTGGAAGCGAACGTTGGGAGCGTATGAAGCGGGAGCGATTCACCCTTTATGAGAACGTAGCCCGGGACGGCATTCCGCTTGTGTCAATGCTGGCCTAACAGAGGAGAAGCGATGATGACCCTTGACGAAATTACTCAGGACGTTTCCCCGCGTGATTAGGAGTCAAAATCTCTGTGATGCCATTCCCACGGCGAACGCTTATGTAGAGCCGAATATCCTCGCGAGAGTGCTGTCTTCTCCTGACCTGGAAACTTCTCTCCATCACATCATGGCCCTTCAGTACAAAGCCACCCTGGCCATCGTGGATGAGCACAACCAGGAGCAAGGTCAGGATTTTCTCGCCGATGGTCGCGCCATGAGCCGGGCAAAAGCGATCGCGATCAGCTCCTACGAGCTTGCCCACAAGGCAGACGAGGCGCTGGGGGGACCGATCGAACGGCGCGGGCATCACTGCCAGCCCGGTTGCTCATTCTGCTGTTGGCTGCCGGTTGACGTGCTCGCCCCTGAGGCGCTCGCCATCACCACGTTCCTTCAAGAAAACCTGGAACCACCAGCTCTTGTGCGAATGACTCAGCGCATTACCGAGACCGAGCAGATGGTCTTTCGCCTGAACAGTGAGGAGTGCATCAGGGCGGAAGTTCCCTGCCCTCTGTTGGACCTGGAAAGCGGAATGTGTCGGGCCTACTCTATGCGCCCTCATGCCTGTCGCCAGTATGCCAGCTTTCAACGGTCGGCCTGTGAGAAGGCCCTGGGCGATCCCGATGCTGCCGTGCCCACAGATTTTCTGTCCCAGACGGTTTACTCCAGGGTGATGATGGGAGTGGTCGTAGCCTTACATAAGCTGGGCATGGACTACCACACCCTTGACCTGGTGTCGGCCCTTCGTATCGCTCTGACTGAACCTGAACCGGCCGGGCGATGGTTCACCGGGGAAGGTCTGTTTGCGCCGGCCTGGCGGAGCAGCCGCGAGCCTGGAGATATAGACCCTGCTGAGAATGATTTGCGCACCCTGCGCCGCCTGTGCGAGAGAATACTTTTGGGTTCTGCAATACTCGATGCTTGCTCTCAACCCTTCTCCACAGTATAATCAATCCATGAGGAACCAAGAGTTTGAACCAGAGGCGGGGCAATGACCAAAGGACAGCGATCCGGGGTGATTGATAAGCAAACCCTGGCGAACAAACTACAGGAAGCTCTGGCCGCTCACATATACCAACAAGCCAGGAGGCTTGGCCTTTCTCTCTTTCCCGCCCAAGTAGCCTCCTTGTGTGATTCCCTCTTGAGAGAACCAGGCCGGGTTTGTGAGGCTGATCAACGGCCATCAGAGCGTATTTTGAGGGAAAGTGCCCTGTTTGACACATACCACACCGAGAACCTGGAGGTACAAGACTATCTACATCTGATCTCGCAGGAGATGCGCAAACGTCTGGGCCAGTATGCTACTCCTAGCATCGTTGTAAAATACATCCTGGACGCGGTAGGATACCGAGATGATGCCGACATTCTAGATAAGCGTTTGATTGACCCAGCCTGTGGGTCAGGCATTTTTCTGGTGGAGGCAGTTAGAGTCTACCTGTCCGCTTTACGTCGGAACAACGTCCCCGTAGAACAGTGGTATTTGCGCATCCAATCCGCGTTTACCGGTGTGGATGTTGATCCCATCGCCTGTCTGTATGCTCGCTTTAACCTGAGCCTGCTGTTAACCCCTGCTGTTCTGTTTTGGACTGGTGCTTTCCCAGATAGCCCGCTACCGAATCTGCCGATTTACTGCCTGGATACACTGGAAACGATAGCCAAAGAGCTGGGCGCTCCCCGACTCTTCCCGGCTGAAACACCCCCTCTTCGTCTGACAAACTCGTTTGACTTCGTGGTGGGCAACCCACCTTATCACAAGATAGGTCGGTTGGATAAGGAACTGAGCGAAGTTTTCCAGGATTCTCTCTATGGTCACCCTAATGCTTATGGCCTCTTCCTGCACGCTGGACTAGAGATGCTCCGTTTTAACGGTGTCCTGGGATACATCATTCCACGTTCTATGCTCTCCGGGTTGTACTTCCAGAATCTACGGCGGTTCATCGAGCGAGAAGTGACCCTGCACGAGATCGCTCTGATTGCCGAGCGCAAGAAGGTCTTTAAAAACGTGCTACAGGGCACCATGATTTTGGTTATCCAACGCGAGCGTCGGGATCGAGACCGGAAGGTCATAGCTCTTCGTCCACTTAAGACAGCCGTAATTCACTCGGTTGCAGATTTAGAGAGTCGGCGGGTGCCCACTGTCAGAGTAGACGCACGACAGGTCATCCGCCATCTGAATGGCAATAGTATCTGGTTCGTGGCCGATAACCAGCGCGCTTACGAGATTTTGGACAAGATTTTGGGCTCTCACCCCTTGCTGTCTAGCTCTGCTGTTGCCTGTCCTGCCCGCACAGGCCCCATCGTGTGGAATCGGGTCAAGCCTCTTCTCCGCTCGTGCCCTGAAGCCGATACGCTGCCGTTGATATGGGCAACTGACATAGGACGGTTCGCTTTTGCTTTCAATAGTGCAGGCGAGAGCCGTCCTCCATACCTAAAAGTAACCCCTCACACTCGCGGTCTTGTAAACCAGGGGAAGAGCCTGCTTGTGCAACGAGTGACAGCCGACGAGCAGCCTCACCGTTTGGTCGCCTGCGTGCTAGATCATTTCTGCGCCGAACACGCGGCGGGATATTTCGTTGAGAACCATCTTAATGTCATTCAGCCCCGCTCTGACGCCCCGCCCATTGATCTCTATTACCTGCTGAGTATCCTTTGCTCTGACGTGATAGAGTTCTTTTTCCGCGCGATGAACGGCAATACCCAGGTCTCGGCCACCGAGCTCAACCTCATGCCTATTCCACGCTGCGGTCAAGAGTCACAGATTGCTGCCCTGGCTCGCCAGTTACAAGACACGCCAGATATCGTCGCCAGGATAGCACTGGAGCAGAAGTTGAACGAACAGGTGGCCCAGGTTTACGGTCTAACCACCGATGAACTCCGTTTCATCCAGGAAACTCTGATCAAGAATGGGCGTGTTCCGGAGAGCCTGAATGACCATTGACGAGATAAAAGCGTTGCTGCAAGAGTTGAATTTTGAGTCCCGCAGCATTACCGATCAGACGGTTTTCTGTATTCTGGCCCTTGCTGACACCACCCCACGCCAAGGGTTGCTTGCCGGACATACTTGCCTAGCTGATGGAGCCCGCATACACGATATCCTGAACTTCGTTCGGCAGGACATGAACCGACCGGTGGCAGAGAACACTCGCGAATCGTACCGCAAAACTTCCCTGCGACCGCTTACAGAAGCGGGCTGGGTAATCCGTCACCAACTGAGCACGAATGATCCCAACACATATTACCGACTACATCCAGACTTCGCTCGCCTGCTTACACTACCTCCTGGGCCAGAGCGCGATACCCTGATTGAACGCCTGCGTCTTCCTGAACGAAGACGACTCAGACAACGGCTGGATTTTCGGCAGGAGGTACAGGTTACTTTAGCTCCGGGACAAATCCATATACTCAGCCCTGGCTATCATAATCTTCTCGAAAAAGCTGTGGTAGAGATTCTGAGCCCGGCCCTCATACGGTATCCCCAGGTAGTTTATCTGGGTGATACTGCTTCCAGGGCTGGTTACCAGAATCGCCCCTTGATGCGGCGATTGAATCTGCCCATAGACGTCAGCGTTTCGCTTCCTGATGTGATCGTCTACAGTTCTGAAGAGAACACCTTGCTTATTATCGAAGCCGTGACCTCTTCTGGGCCAATTACACCAGGGCGGCTGACCCAACTACAGCAACTTACCACCAATTCCACCAGCCTGGGCGTGCAGACAACCTATATATCTGCTTTCCCTTCCCGGCAGATCTTCAAGCAGTTCGCTGAGGAGATCGCCTGGGGAAGCAGTGTCTGGATTGCAGACGAGCCGTACAACATCATCCACTTTGCTCACCTCACTCCTACCTGAGCCGCTTCACCAAAACTGGACATACACAATTTACCATCCGGAGGCCCGATCCCATGAATCTCGACGCTGTCTTCCGTTCCCGTCGCAGTAACGTGCTGGCCACGCGCGGCATGGTGGCGACCAGTCAACCGTTAGCCGCGCAGGCCGGCCTGGACATCCTCAAAGCCGGCGGCAACGCGGCCGACGCCGCTGTCGCCACCGCCGCCATGCTCAGCGTGGTGGAACCCATGTCCACCGGCATCGGTGGCGATTGCTTTGCCCTCTACTATGATGCCAGGACGAAGGCCGTCACAGCGCTCAACGGCTCGGGTCGAGCCCCAGCCGCCGCCTCCATCGAAGAGTTGCGTCGCCTGGGGTACACGAAGATGCCCACTTACACGGGCCACGCCGTCAGTGTACCCGGCACCGTGGCCGGCTGGAGCGATCTATTAGAGCGCTACGGCCGCATGACCCTGGCCGATGTCCTACAGCCGGCCATCTGGACGGCAGAAAACGGCTATCCCGTGACCGAGCTGATCGCCCTCGGCTGGGCCACGCAGGTGAAGAAGCTGCTGCGCGCCCCCGATTGGGAGGGCAGTGATCTCAGCAACGGACCAGAGCAGCCCAGTGGCCACGAGTTGCTGGTGGACGGCCGCGCTCCCCGCCCCGGCGAGATGATGCGTCTCCCCACCCTGGCTGAGACACTACGCCGCATCGCCACCAAGGGCAAAGATTACATCTATCGAGGCGAGTTCGCTCGCAAGCTCAGCGAGCACGTGCAACGCTACGGCGGCTGGATCACTCCCGAGGACATGGCTGCTCACACATCCACCTGGGACGAGCCGATCACCGCTGACTATCGCGGCGTCACCCTCTACGAGTGCCCGCCCAACGGCCAGGGGCTGGCCGCCATCATCGCCCTTAACCTGGCCGCTGGCTTCGATCTGGCGGCGATGAACGAGGCCGACCGGGTGCACACGATGATCGAGTGCATGCGCCTGGCCTTCGCCGACGCGCAGCAGTGGGTGTGCGACCCGCGCGCAGCGGACATCCCCCTGGCCGAGCTTGCCAGCCCCGAGTACGCCGCCCGTCGCCGCCAGCGCATCAACCTACGCCAGGCCGCCCAGGACGTGCCCTACGGCACCCCCCAGGCCGGCTCCGATACGGTCTATCTCAGCGTGGTAGACAGTGAGGGGAATGCCTGCAGCTTCATCAACAGCCTGTACATGGGTATGGGCACCGGCCTGGTAGTGCCGGGCACCGGCGTGGCTTTGCAGAACCGGGCCGCGCTTTTCGTGCTGGACCCACAACATCCTAACGCCCTGGCGCCTAACAAACGCCCCTACCACACCATCATTCCGGCCATGACAACACGCAGCGGGGAATTGCACGCCTCGTTTGGGGTGATGGGTGGGTACATGCAGCCACAAGGGCATTTCCAGGTTTTGGTCAACCTGCTAGACCTGGGAATGCCACCGCAGCAGGCGTTAGATATGCCTCGTTGGATGTTAGCGGAGCCGCGCGATGGCCTGGGCGCCCAACAGCCCGGCGGCCTGGTATTGATGGAGGAAGGCTGGGCTTTCGCCACCTTAGCCGAGCTGGCGCGCCGCGGTCATCGCCTGGTTCCGGTAGCCGGATTCGATCGTGGCGTCTTCGGCGGCGGCCAGATCATCCTGCGCGACCCAGCTACCGGTGTCCTCACCGCTGGCAGCGACCCGCGCAAAGACGGCTGTGCAGTGGGGTGGTAAAGTAGCTGCAGGCAACATGTTTTAACCCAGCAGCGCCAGTTGCGCCTGCAACCTGGCCCGCTGCTCCCTCAACTCCGCCAGCCGGGCCTCTTCACGGGCCACCACCTCGGCTGGCGCCTTGCGGCGGAAGCCCTCGCTGCTGAGCAACCGGTCACAGCGAGCGATGTCTGCTTCCACGGCAGCGAACACCTTGCGCAGCCGCTCCCGCTCCGCATCCACGTCTACCATCCCTGCCAGCGGCAGATAAGTCGTCGTCCCACCAGCCACCACCGTCACTGCCTGTTCAGGCGTTGAGAGGGTCGGCTCAATGGTCAGCCGCTCCGGGTCCAACCGGGCCAGGAAGGTCAACAAGTCCTGCTGTTCCCTGAGCAGCCCGGCTGAGCTACCTGCGCTGATCAGGGCAGCGATCCGTCGCCCCGGCTCCACGTTGTACTCCGCCTGGGCATTGCGAATACCGCGCACGATCTCCTGCACTAGGGTCATCTGCGCCTCGGCCGCCTCGTCCACCGGCCCTGCCTCGGGCCAGCGGGCGATGATCAACGCCTCTCCCGTATGAGGCAACCACTGCCAGATCGCCTCGGTCACAAACGGCATGAACGGATGCAACAGCCGCAGCGTGTGCTCCAGCACATACACCAGCACCCGGCGGACTGTCGCCCTGGCTGCCTGATCCTCCCCGTACAGGCGGATCTTGGCGATCTCGATAAACCAATCGCAAAACTCCCCCCACAGGAAATCGTAAATCTGGCGGCCAGCCTCCCCGTACTGGTATGACTCCATCATACGGCTTACATCGGTCACCAGCCGGTGATAACGGCTAATGATCCAGCGGTCGGCCAGGGTCAGCCCCGGCTCGGTGAGGTTAATGGCCTCCACTGGCCCTGTGCCGTCCAGGTTGGTGATCACGAAGCGGGCCGCGTTCCACACCTTGTTAGCGAAGTTGCGCGCCCCCTCCACCTTCTTCACATCCAGCCGGCTGTCGTTGCCAGGGGTGCTGGAAGTCATCAGCGTGAAACGGAGCGCATCGCATCCGTACTTCTCGATCAACTCCACTGGATCCAGCGCGTTCCCCAGCGACTTGCTCATCTTACGCCCCTCGGCATCGCGGATGAGGCCATGAATGTACACCACGCTGAAGGGAGGCTGACCGGTGAACCAGAGCCCCATCATGATCATGCGCGCCACCCAGAAGAACAGGATGTCGTAAGCCGTTTCCAGCACCGTGGTCGGGTAGAAGTACCGCATGTCGTCTGTATCATCCGGCCAGCCCAGCGTGCTGAACGGCCACAACCCGGACGAGAACCAGGTGTCGAGCACGTCCGGGTCCTGCTCGATGCGCGCGCTGCCGCAGTGCGCGCAGTGCGTGGGATCGCTCGTCTCGCATGTCTGGCCGCCACAATCCTGGCAGTACCACACCGGGATGCGATGCCCCCACCACAACTGGCGGCTGATACACCAATCTCTAATCTCCTCCATCCAATTGAAGTAAATCTTGGTGAAGCGCTCTGGAACGATCTGAATGCGCCCATCCCGCACCGCCTCGATGGCCAACTCGGCTAGCGGCTTGATCTTCACGAACCACTGGGTGGAGATGCGCGGCTCTACGATGGTGTCGCAACGCTGGCAGTGGCCGATGGCATGGCGGTATGGCTCCACTTTCACCAGCAACCCTTCCCGTTCCAGGTCAGCCACCAGCCGTTCGCGGCAGGTGAAGCGATCGAGGCCGGCATACGGACCTGCCCGTTCACCCATGCCGCCTGTGTTAGTCATGACGTCAATCTGGGGTAAGCTGTGACGTTGTCCGATCTCGTAGTCGGTCGGATCGTGAGCGGGCGTCACCTTGACCGCGCCAGTACCGAAGGCTGGGTCCACCGTCCGATCCGCGATGATCGGGATGCGGCGGCCCAGCGCAGGCAGCACCGCGGTACGTCCGATCATCTGAGTGTAGCGCTCGTCCGCCGGATGCACCGCCACCGCTGCATCGCCCAGGATCGTCTCCGGGCGGGTGGTTGCCACCTGGATGAACTCGGTCGCGCCCTCCGCCCAGGCTCCAGAGCCCCACTCGGCCCGTGGCCCCTCCCATGCCTCGTTGATCAGCGGGTAACGGACATACCACAGATGGCTGTCCTCTTCCTCATGGATCACTTCCAGGTCAGAGATAGCCGACTCACAACGGGGGCACCAGTTCACCAGATAGGTTCCCCGATAGATCAAACCTTGCTTGTACAGGGTGACGAAGGCAGTGCGTACGGCACGGGATAGCCCCTCGTCCAACGTGAACCGCTCACGCCCCCAGTCGCAGCTCACGCCCAGCCGGCGATGCTGCTCCGTGATGCGAGCACCGTACTGATGTTTCCATGCCCACACCCGTTCGACGAACCGCTCACGGCCCAGGTCATGGCGGGTCAGCCCCTCGCGCGCCAGCTCGCGCTCCACCACATTCTGGGTAGCGATACCCGCGTGATCAGAGCCAGGCACCCACAACGCGGGCACGCCTTTCATCCGGTGGTAACGGATCATCAGGTCCTCCACCGAGGCGGTCATGGCGTGGCCCAGATGCAAAGCGCCGGTCACGTTGGGCGGCGGCATCGAGATCACGAACGGTTTTTGATCCCGACTGGCCAGCCCCTTGGCAAATTGCGTCTCCGGCTTGAAATAGCCTTGAGCTTCCCACCAATCGTAAATCCGCTGTTCAAACACTCGCGGATCGTAAGTCTTTGGCATGGCCCGTTTTTCAGTCATCTCGTTCACTCCTTATAGCCATCAGCTATTAGCTATCAGCCAAACAAAAAGCCCCTCGCGTCTCAAGGACGAGAGGGGCTCCCGCGGTACCACCTTGCTTGGCAGAGTAAAGACACAGTCGAAAGACCGGCTCAAACGCCTCTGCCCACTCTGCGCTGTAACGGGCGAACCCGTGCCCTCTTACTCTCGTTCAGAGGGCCGACTCCCCGGCGACCTTCGACGGCGCTCGTCGAGCGGGGCTCTCACCCGGTGACCCCACCTCTCTGGCGACTGCCTGCCGCCTACTCCTCCGGTTCACAGTCGTTAACGAACCAGTCACAATCCAATTATAATCGCTGTTGAATATCCTGTCAAAGTGACCGTCTGCCCGTTTCACGCTTCACGCCCCTATGGTATAATTTACATGGCCTGCTTCAACTGACCCTGTTTCCAAAGGAGGTATTACCCTATGCAAGACCGATGGATTAATGAACACCTGGACCTTCTGCAAAACATCGAATTCGCCATCGTCCAGGCGGACAAGAGCACACCAGGTCTGCTGGACAAGCACGCGGAGGAAGGATTGCGCCTGGTGATCCAGCGGCGTACGGCCGCCGCGCGCGGCAACTCTGTGAAGCCACTGCCCGAACAGGGCAAGTCAGCCGCCGTGGCTGAGATGGTTGAAGAGATACTGCAAATGCGTAAGGGTCTCAAGTCCAAAGAAACGCCGGAGGATGTGTTAAGGGCGCTCAAAGAGATCCGCGCCTCGGTGCGCCGCCACACCCGGATAGACGGCCCGCGCGGGTACCTCAATTTCATTCACCGCTTCGTAAAATAGGGATAGTGCCTCTGCCTGTCTCCGTCATCCTTCAGACAAGCGAGAGAGCGAGGTACCGCTGCCCCGGCCGTGCACGTACGAGATCGAGATGTCACCTGAATTCATGCAGATCAAGCGGGAGATCGTCGAGCTGATTCGTGAGGAAAGCTTAAAGTCAATCGCTCCCATGGAACGTTTATGATGGCAGAGCCAGTCATGACGCCAACTCCTATCCCCCAGGAACGTAGCGGGGGGGGACATACGTTGGCCAGGATTAAAGAGTTACTGGAACGGTTCGAGGCTCACACCGGCTTGCGTTTCCAGGATAAGACGCTTCTCCAGCGGGCGTTGACCCATCGTTCCTGCTTGAACGAGAACCCGGACTTCCCCCTGGCGGACAACGAGCGATTGGAGTTTCTGGGAGATGCTGTGCTGGATTTTCTGGTAGCAGAGTTTTTGTACCACCGATTTCCGGAGCAGCGAGAGGGGCCGCTGACCAACATGCGGGCAGCGCTGGTGCGTCGGGACACGTTGGCCCGCTTTGCTCGTCAGATGGATCTGGGGCAATATCTGCTGATGGGACGCGGTGAGGAGGAGTCTGGTGGACGTTGGCGACCCGCTACACTGTGTGCGGCGTTCGAAGCGATGGTGGGCGCCCTCTACCTGGATCAGGGCCAGGATGCAGTGGAAGCGTTTATCCGCCCCTTCATCGAACCTGAACTGAACGATGTGCTACGGGAGGCGTTAAACAAGGATGCCAAGAGCCGGTTGCAAGAGTGGAGCCAGGCTCATCTCCAGGCCACACCGCATTATTATACAGTAGCAGAGCGTGGCCCCGACCATGCCAAGGAGTTCACCGTGCAGGTAGTGATTGACGGCATAGTGTATGGCGAGGGTGAGGGGCAGAGCAAGCAATCGGCCGCGCAGGCTGCCGCCGAAGCTGCCCTGGAATACCTGAGTCACCTCCAGGCAGAAGGGAAGATACTTCCCTTATCGGAGGCAGACGACGAGCCCATTTGAGACCTCCTCAGAGCGTGAAAAGGCCCTGGACAGGCCGGAGACGATGGACTTTTGCTCATTATTGTGCTAAACTGGGAGCAGAAGCAGCCGGTCGGAACACCTTGAGTATCAGTGATATCCCTAGTGAGGTCTATCCACTATGACAGAATATAAATGGCATGTCCTCTATGTGGAGGACCAACCAGAAATGGTCGAGCTCATCCAACTGGTGCTGAGGTCGCGCTCTGCAGAAGTGCGAGGGGCCTACAGTGCAGCGCAAGCGATAGAGATGTTGCAGAAAGACCCACCTGATCTGGTATTGCTTGACCTGATGATGCCAGAGGTGGATGGTTGGGCCGTTCATCACGCGATGATGGCCGATCCCCGGTTACGTGACATCCCCATCATCGTGATCACGGCCTGGGGAAGCTTGCAGGAGCGTGAGAAGGGCTTGCGCACTGAAGGGATTTTCGACTACCTCATCAAACCATTCTCCCCCTCGGAGTTGTTGGTCAGCGTGGATCGGCTGCTGGCACACCTGTCTCAAAAGAAGCAGGGCGCGCAGGCTCAGGAAGGCTGATCAAAAGGCTACCTGATCGTGCGGGAGGGATGGTTTGGGGTCATTTCACACCACGCCTAGCCGGCGCAACGCGGCCAGGACGTCATCGCGGCGCACCGGCTTGGGCAGAAAGAGCGAGGCGCCCAGCGAGTAAGCCAGCTCCGGATCGTTGAAGACGGAGCAGACGATGATGGGCACCGAGGAGGTTTGCGGGCGCGTGCGCAGCGTCTGGAGCACCTCCCACCCGTCCACCTCAGGCATCATGACGTCCAACACGATGGCGTCGGGCTCGACGGCCTCAGCCAGCTCCAGCCCCTCCCGTCCGCTGGCGGCCGGTACCACCCGGCAGGCATGGCCGGTCA